>NZ_JADBQM010000006.1:174053-485407 GCF_014895895.1 Enterobacter cloacae complex sp. P14RS | reverse complement strand
TTTATCAATTTGTATATCATTAATTATTGAGTCCTGTTGATTTGTAATATTTAAATCATTTAATATACTTTCATAACTAGATTCTTTTAACCACTCTTTAATCTCTCTCTCATTTAGCTCCTCACAAGTATAAATATTATGGACTCCAGAGCCTAATATAAGCTTATGTAGTGATTTTGAAATATCATTTCTTACTTTCTCAAAAAACAAGGGAATCCAAACACTCTCCAAATAGCTCGTGGTTGATATAATTGGCAAAAACGTCAGATATTCAACATTTCTTGATGGATTTGCAAGATCACAATCAGCAGTAATTAAAAACGCATATTTTTCATTATCCTTGAAGGCTGACCCTGCTTTATTATTAACTCGAAAAATATCTCCTTGCAGAAAATCTTTATATTTAGAAAAATCATTTGAAAAATAATCCATAAGTCAACCTTTTTAGTTTGATTTTGTGATAAAAATCTCAATGAGATTAATTTTAGAACCATACATAAAAACCATAAATGCATTGTGTTTTATATAAACTTAACGATCAACACCATATTGAAAAATATACTTTATTAGTGGGGGGTTCTAGTTCCCCTCATTATTATGTTGTGAATGCCTGCTCGGTACTTAGTCCATCCCAGAGCTTTACCTCCCTGCCCCGCAGCGCTACAATTCCCGCCCTTAAAGTGGGGGATCTCCCCTTACCGCTGCACCTGGTGCATGCGGATCTGACCTGTCATCAGAACGAGAACAAACATGTTTAAACCGGAACTCCTTTCCCCGGCGGGAACGCTGCAAAATATGCGTTACGCTTTCGCCTATGGCGCTGACGCCGTGTATGCGGGCCAGCCGCGCTACTCGCTGCGCGTGCGTAACAACGAATTCAACCACGAGAACCTGCAGCTCGGCATCAACGAAGCGCATGCCCTGGGTAAAAAATTCTACGTGGTGGTGAATATCGCGCCGCACAACGCCAAGCTGAAAACGTTCATCCGCGACCTGAAGCCTGTGGTGGATATGGGGCCGGACGCGCTGATCATGTCGGACCCGGGTTTAATCATGCTGGTTCGGGAGAACTTCCCGGAGATGGATATTCACCTCTCCGTACAGGCTAACGCCGTCAACTGGGCGACGGTAAAATTCTGGAAGCAGATGGGGCTGACCCGCGTCATTCTGTCTCGCGAGCTTTCGCTGGAAGAGATCGAAGAGATCCGCACCCAGGTGCCGGACATGGAAATTGAAATCTTCGTTCACGGCGCGCTGTGCATGGCCTACTCCGGTCGCTGCCTGCTTTCTGGCTATATCAACAAGCGTGACCCGAACCAGGGCACCTGCACCAACGCCTGCCGCTGGGAATATAACGTCCAGGAAGGCAAAGAGGACGATATCGGCAACATCGTCCACAAGCATGAGCCGATTCCGGTGACGAACGTTGAGCCGACGCTGGGCATCGGCGCGCCAACCGACAGCGTGTTTATGATTGAAGAAGCCAAACGTCCGGGCGAGTACATGACCGCCTTTGAAGACGAGCACGGCACCTACATCATGAACTCAAAAGATCTGCGCGCCATCGCCCACGTTGAGCGCCTGACGCAGATGGGCGTGCACTCCCTGAAGATCGAAGGCCGCACCAAATCCTATTACTACTGCGCGCGTACCGCGCAGGTGTACCGTAAAGCCATCGACGATGCGGCGGCCGGTAAACCGTTCGATACCAGCCTGCTGGAAACGCTGGAAGGCCTGGCGCACCGCGGCTATACCGAAGGCTTCCTGCGCCGCCATACCCACGACGACTACCAGAATTACGAGCACGGCTACTCCGTTTCCGAGCGCCAGCAGTTTGTCGGCGACTTCACCGGCGAGCGCAAAGGCGCGCTGGCGGCCGTGGCGGTGAAAAACAAGTTCACCAAAGGCGACAGCCTGGAGCTGATGACCCCGCAGGGCAACATGAACTTCACGCTGGAGCATCTGGAAAACGGCAAAGGCGAAGCGATTGAGGTCGCGCCGGGAGACGGGCATACCGTCTGGCTGCCGGTTCCGGAAGAAGTGGAGCTGAAGTTCGCGCTGCTGATGCGTAACTTCAACGGTGAAAGCACCCGAAACCCACACGGCAAATAGTCAATCAGGGAAATTTTTTCGCGCTGGGATAATTCTTAGAATCGGATCACATACCGCTTCGTTCAATACGGGTATTATCCCCCCGCTGAAAAACATAACCCATAAATGCTAGCTGTACCAGGAACCACCTCCTTAGCCTGCGTAATCTCCCTTACGCGGGCTTATTTTTTGCCTTCTCTCTCCTCAACCCAGGCAATGAGTTCGTCGATTTGCTTCTCTGAGAACACGGCGATCCCATTCTCAGCGAGCAACGATGCAGCAACCCCCATCCCCGCTTTCTGTATACCTCGAAACGATCCGTCATAAATAAACTGACTGCCGCACGTTGGGCTGCCATCGGTTAACAATGCAGCGCTACACCCCGACGCCTGAGCAGCGCGTAGCGCGAGCCAGGCTGCAAGCTGATAATGTGCGGTCACATCCTGCCCGGTATTTTCCATAATTCTGGCTTGCCCGTGCATCACGTTTTTCCCATCAGCAGACATAATCTCTGCCGGTGGACGAGGCACAGGCAACCCGGCAGCAAGCTCTGGGCAGTGGATAACCAGACGTTGTTCCTGTTGCCAGCTAGCGAGTTGCTCGTTCATTCGCGCTTTTTCACTTCCGTTATAACGGACCCTGAAGCCCATCAGGCAAGCGCTTACCAAAATTTTATTCATCATCACTTTCCTGTGATTACATTAATCTCATCGCTGAAGTGTAGCGCGCTTTCGGGCATATTTTGTTCCTTTCATCCTGTTCTTACCCGCTTTTTTCCTCTCTGCTATACACTCTTATTAACGCTAAAAAAGGGAGCAGCGAGGATGGCAACCTATCCAGACAGTTTATTGATTCTCAATGGCAAAAGTGCAGGCAACGATCCGTTGCGTCAGGCGATTATGGGTTTGCGTGACGACGGCGCACGTATCCACGTGCGCGTGACGTGGGAAAAAGGCGACGCGGCACGCTATATCAACGAAGGCTTAGCGTTAGGTATCAGCACCATCATTTCCGGCGGCGGCGATGGCACCATCAATGAGATCGCCTCTGCGCTTATCGACCTGCCACCGGCAGATCGCCCGGTGATGGGCATATTACCGCTCGGCACCGCCAATGATTTTGCCACCAGCGCCGGGATCCCGGAAGATTTAGAGAAGGCGCTTCAGCTGGCGATCCTCGGCAAAGCCACCGCCGTGGATATCGCCCAGGTGAATGACAAAACCTGCTTTATCAATATGGCGACGGGTGGATTCGGCACGCGCATTACCAGCGAAACGCCGGAAAAACTGAAGGCGGCGCTGGGCGGTGTGTCATACCTGATCCACGGTTTGATGCGCATGGACACCCTCAAGCCGGACCGATGCGAAATTCGCGGTGAGGATTTTCAGTGGCAGGGTGACGCGCTGGTGATTGGGATTGGCAACGGACGTCAGGCAGGCGGCGGACAGCAGCTCTGCCCGGAGGCGCTGATTAACGATGGTCAGCTACAGCTGCGCATTTTCACCGGCGACGGTCTGCTGCCCGCGCTGTTTACCACGCTGACGCAGCCGGAAGAGAGCCCGAATATCATTGACGGTAAATCGGCGTGGTTCGAGGTGAATGCTCCGCACGGGATGACGTTTAACCTCGACGGAGAGCCGCTGAGCGGGACGCAGTTCCGCATTGAGGTGTTGCCCGGCGCGCTGCAGTGCAGGCTGCCGCCGGACTGTGTGCTTTTGCGCTGATGTTTCACACGGTGCGCGATGATGCCCTCACCCCAACCCTCTCCCACAGGGAGAGGGAGATGGAGACGTCAGGCAATTGTGACTTTACTGTCCAGATAGACGTCCTGAACCGCATTGATCAGCTTCACACCGTCGGCCATTGATTTCTTGAACGCCTTACGGCCAAGGATCAGCCCCATGCCGCCCGCGCGTTTGTTGATAACTGCCGTACGCACCGCGTCTGACAGGTCGGTATCACCGCCCGCCGCGCCGCCGGAATTAATCAGCCCTGCACGACCCATATAGCAGTTCGCCAGCTGGTAGCGCACCAGGTCGATCGGGTTATCGCTGGTCAGCTTGCTGTAAACGCGATCGTCGGTGTAGCCAAAGTTCACCGCTTTATAGCCACCGTTATTCTCCGCCATTTTCTGCTTCACGATGTCTGCGCCAATGGTCGCCGCCAGATGGTTCGCCTGGCCGGTCAGGTCGGCGGAGACGTGATAATCCACCCCGTCTTTTTTGAACGCCGAGTTACGCAGGTAGGCCCAGAGCACGGTCACCATGCCCAGCTCGTGCGCGCGCTCAAATGCCGCAGAGATCTCTTCAATCTGACGACGGGACTGTTCAGAGCCGAAGTAAATCGTCGCCCCGACGGCCACCGCCCCCATGTTGAACGCCTGCTCGACGCTGGCGTAGAGGGTCTGGTCATACTCGGTGGGGTAGCTGAGAGTTTCGTTGTGATTCAGCTTCACGAGGAACGGAATGCGGTGGGCATAGCGACGCGAAACCGAAGCCAGCACGCCGTAGGTGGAGGCTACACAGTTACAGCCCGCTTCAATCGCCAGCTCAACAATGTTCTTCGGATCGAAGTAGAGCGGGTTCGCCGCGAAAGAGGCGCCCGCCGAGTGCTCAACGCCCTGGTCCACCGGCAGAATAGAGAGATACCCGGTACCGCCGAGCCGTCCGGTATTGTAGAGGGTCTGCATGTTTCGCAGAACCGCAGGCGGACGGTTGTTATCCACCATCACGCGGTCAACGTAGTCGTGACCAGGCAGGTAAAGCTGGTCGGCTGGAATGGTCATACAACGATGCTGTAAAAGGCTGTCGGCGTCTTTGCCAAGCAACTGCGCAATATCAGTCATGTGATACTCCCGTAAATCCGACGTCGTGTCGGTGTGTGTTTATCCAGTCCCATCTTTTATGGGCAGACTAAGCCTGGTACCGACTTAACAGATTTTCCACCATATGCATTTTTTTTCAGCACAATCTGCTGGCTCGATTCGTGTACAACAAAACTGTTACATTGATCAAACAATCGCCACAAAGGTATTTAAAAGGTATTATTGAGTGGTATGTTAAAGGCGTACCTTATCTGACATGCAGGATTAAAAAATGAAAACGAAAGTCCAACTGTCATTCATGATGTTTGTTGAATGGTTTATCTGGGGCGCGTGGTTTGTGCCATTGTGGCTGTGGCTGAGCAAAAGCGGGTTTACCGCCGGGGAAATTGGCTGGTCTTACGCCTGTACCGCGATTGCCGCGATCCTCTCTCCTATCCTGGTCGGCTCGCTGACGGACCGCTTCTTCGCCGCGCAGAAAGTGCTGTCGGTGCTGATGTTCGCCGGCGCGATCCTGATGTACTTCGCCGCGCAGCAAACCCAGTTCAGCACCTTCTTCCCGCTGCTGCTGGTCTATTCCCTGACCTATATGCCGACCATCGCGCTGACCAATAGCATTGCCTTCGCGAACGTGGACGATGTTGAGGCTGATTTCCCGCGTATCCGCGTGATGGGCACTATCGGCTGGATCGCCTCGGGGCTGGCGTGCGGGTTCCTGCCACAGATGCTCGGCTACAGCGATATTTCCGATACCAATATTCCGCTGCTGATGACCGCAGCCAGCTCCGCCCTGCTCGGCGTCTTTGCCCTGTTCCTGCCAAACACGCCGCCGAAAAGTACCGGCAAGCTGGATTTCAAAGTGATGCTGGGGCTGGATGCGCTGGTCCTGCTGCGCGACAAAAACTTCCTGGTGTTCTTCTTCTGCTCGTTCCTGTTCGCCATGCCGCTGGCCTTCTACTACATCTTCGCCAACGGCTATCTCACTGAAGTGGGGATGAAAAACGCCACCGGCTGGATGACGCTCGGCCAGTTCTCTGAAATCTTCTTTATGCTCGCCCTGCCGTTCTTTACCAAACGCTTTGGTATTAAGAAGGTCTTACTGCTGGGCCTGATTACCGCCGCCATCCGCTACGGCTTCTTTGTTTACGGTGGCGCTGAACAGTACTTCACCTACGCCCTGCTGTTCCTCGGCATCCTGCTGCACGGCGTGAGCTATGACTTCTACTACGTGACCGCGTACATCTACGTGGATAAAAAAGCGCCGGTGCACATGCGCACCGCCGCGCAAGGCCTGATTACGCTGTGCTGTCAGGGGTTTGGTAGCCTGCTGGGTTACCGCCTGGGCGGCGTGATGATGGAAAAAATGTTCGCTTACAAAGAGCCGGTGAATGGACTGACCTTCAACTGGGCCGGGATGTGGACATTTGGTGCAGTCATGATTGCCGTGATTGCCGTGCTGTTTATGCTGTTTTTCCGCGAATCGGATAAAGAGATCACCGCAATTGAGGTGGTTGATGGCGATACCGCGCTGACACAAGGGGAAGTTAAATGAAACAAGACCGTATTCTCGGGGCCCTTTACGGCCAGGCGTTAGGGGATGCGATGGGCATGCCGTCGGAGCTGTGGCCGAGAAAGCGCGTCAAGGCGCACTTCGGCTGGATCGACCGCTTTTTACCCGGCCCGGCAGAGAATAACGCGGCCTGCTATTTCAAACAGGCAGAATTCACCGATGACACCTCGATGGCGCTGTGCCTGGCCGATGCGATCATCGAGTGCGACGGGGAGATTAACGCGGACGTTATCGGCAAGCATATCCTGAACTGGGCGCTCGACTTCGACGCGTTTAACAAGAACGTGCTCGGCCCGACCTCCAAAATCGCGCTTAACGCGATTCGTGACGGGAAACCGGTCAGCGAGCTGGACAACAACGGCGTGACTAACGGGGCGGCGATGCGCGCCTCCCCGCTGGGCTGCCTGCTCCCGGCGACGCGGCTGGAGCACTTTGTGAACCAGGTGGCGCAGGCCTCCAGCCCGACGCATAAATCGGATCTCGCCATTGCCGGCGCGGTGGTGATTGCCTGGGCGGTTTCCCGCGCCATCGACGGGGAACGCTGGCAGAACATCGTCGATGCCCTGCCGGGGATCGCCCGCTATGCGCAGGAGGCGAAAACCACCACCTTCAGCGCGTCGCTCGCAGCGCGCATTGAGCTGGCGCTTAAGACCGTGCGGGACGCCAACGGCATCGACTCCGCCAGCGAGCAGATTTATCAGCTCACTGGCGCGGGTACCAGCACCATTGAGTCCGTTCCGGCAGCCATCGCGATGGTGGAGCTGGCGGGAACCGACCCGAACCGCTGCGCCATTTTATGCGCCAATCTGGGTGGCGATACCGACACCATTGGCGCGATGGCGACGGCCATCTGCGGCGCGCTCCACGGCGTGCAGGCCATTGACCCGGCGCTCAAAGCCGAACTCGACGCCGTTAATCAGCTCGATTTCGGTCACTACTGTGAAAAACTGCTGCACTTCAGGGAGCAAAGGGAGGGGGTATGAATTCTTTTGCCCAACGTCTCGACACCCTGCACGCCACGCGCCCGGTGACGGTGCTGGGCGCGGCAGTTATTGACGTCATCGCCGACGCCTACGCCCTGCCCTGGCGCGGGTGTGATATCGAGCTTAAACAGCAGGGGGTGAATATCGGCGGCTGCGCGCTGAATATCGCCATCGCCCTGAAACGGCTCGGCATTGTGGCACAAAACGCCCTCCCCGTCGGCCACGGCGTGTGGGCGGATATTATTCGTAACGCAATGGCGAAGCAGGATCTGCACAGCGCCGTGGAGGCTGAAACCGGCGACAACGGCTGGTGTCTGGCGCTGGTGGAGCCTGACGGCGAGCGCACCTTCATGTCCTTTAGCGGCGTCGAGAACCAGTGGCAGCAGCGCTGGCTTGACGAGCTAAACGTCCCGCAAAATAGCCTGGTTTATCTCTCCGGCTACCAGTTGGCCTCGCCGTGCGGCGAGCTGCTGACGGGCTGGCTTGAAGGGCTGGAGGACGTGACGGCGCTTATCGATTTCGGCCCACGCATCGCGGATATCCCCGACGCGCTGATGGCGCGGATTATGGCCTGCAGGCCGATCGTGTCGCTTAATCGTCAGGAAGCGGAGCTCGCTGCTGAAAGGCTGGGCGTTGAGGCTGAAAACCTGGGCGAGGAGTGGCAGCAGCGCTTCGGCGCCGCGCTGATTGTGCGGCATGATAAAGACGGGGCTGCCTGGTATGATGGCGAGGCATCGGGCGTTGTTCCGGCGTTTCCCGCCACGGTAGTGGACACCATTGGCGCTGGCGACAGCCACGCGGGCGGCACGCTTGCCGGGCTGGCGGCGGGATGGTCGCTGGCAGACGCCGTTCTGCTGGGGAATGCCGTGGCGTCCTGGGTGGTGAGCCATCGCGGCGGCGACTGCGCGCCCACTCGTGAGGAATTACTCCTCGCACACAAAGACGTATAGGTCGCTGCGACAGTAGCTGATGCTGTACTCAATCGGCCGGTGCTGCTGGTCAAGCGCAACCTGCTTGATCACCAGCACCGGTATTTTTTCGTCCATCTTAATGTGCGCCTGAAACTCGCTGTCCGGCATGCGGGCGCTGACCCGTGAACGGGTGCGCTGCGGGAAGATATTCTGACTGCGGAAATAGTCGTACAGCGAAATTCCTATCGCATCCGGTTCGGGAATGAGCCCAACCGGCACCCAGGACTCTTCAATTGACACCGCATCGTCATCCACATAGCGAATACGCTTCAGCAAAAAGACGTCGCTGTTCGGCTCCAGCGACAGGTGTCCCGCCACCTCTTCCGGGCATTTCACCACGCGTTTATTGACCCACAGCGTATTAGGCGTTTTACCGCGTAGCACCACCTGCTGAGAGAACCCGCGCGCTTCCTTGAGCGAGTATTCGAAGATGTTGTTAATTTGCGTGCCGTAACCCCGGGCACGCGTGACAACGCCCTCGGCTTCCAGCGCCTGCATCGCTTTGCGCACGGTGATCCGCGACACGCCGGTTAACTGGCTCAGATCGCGCTCGCCGGGCAAAATGTTCCCGTGCTCCAGCACGCCGCTGCGCACCGCGTTTTTTACCGTTTCGGCAAATTTCAAGTACAGCGGCGTGTTGTCAGGCGCGGCGATCCGTTCAGTCAGTTGAGCGATTAACCGGGTATGCGCTTGTTCCATCTCTGTTTTCTCAGGCGTGGTGTTTTCTGCCAGTATACTGGGTTACCACCACGCATGAAAATGATGAACCGGCCCAATACCGTGACCGACTTCCAGAGTATCGGCTTTTGCCAGCGCCGCCGACAGCCAGATTTTCGCTTCTCGCACCGTATCAGCCCAGCCGTCATGCCGCGGGCGCAGCGCCGCCAGCGCAGCGGAGAGAGTGCACCCCGTGCCGTGGGTGTTTTTGGTCTGTACGCGCGGAGCCGTAAAACGTTGCTCGCCGTCGCGGGTAAAGAGCCAGTCCGGGCTTTCAGCGTCATCCAGATGACCGCCTTTCATCAGCACCGCCCCGCAGCCCATCGCCAGCAGCGCATACCCCTGCTCTTTCATTTCGCGTTCAGTTTGCGCGTGCGACGTGCCTAACAGCGCGGCGGCTTCCGGCAGATTGGGCGTGATGAGCGCCACCTGCGGCAGCAGCTTTTTGCGCAGCGTCTCAACGGCGGAGGCGGAGAGCAGCGGATCGCCGCTTTTTGCCAGCATGACGGTATCCAGCACCACGTTTTGCACCTGATAGCGTTTAAGCCGCTCGGCCACCGCCTCCACAATGTCCGTTTCGGCCAGCATGCCGATCTTGGTGGTATCAATCCGCACGTCGCTGAACAACGAATCCAGCTGCGCGGCAACAAAATCCGGCTCGATACGGTAGACCGACTGCACGCCGCGCGTGTTTTGCGCCACCAGCGCGGTAATCACCGAGCAGCCATACGCGCCAAGGGCCGAGAAAGTTTTCAGATCGGCCTGGATGCCCGCGCCGCCGCTGGGGTCGGTACCGGCAATGGTCAGGGCGTTAATCCGCTTCATGCCTGTTCCTCCAGCGTATAGAGCGCATCCAGGAAGGCGCTGGCAAAACTGCCCGGGCCACGCGACTGCGCAGCGGCGACCGTTCCGGCCCGCTTCATCAATCCGCAGGCGGCGGCAACGTTATCCAGCCTGTCCCCCGGCAGCGAGCAGCTCGCCGCCACAACGGCAGAAAGCGCGCACCCGGTGCCCACTACGCGCGTCATTAACGGGTCTCCGCCCGTTACCGTTCGGGTCCGCTCTCCGTCAGTGATGTAGTCCACCTCGCCGGTGACCACCACAATGGCATGGGTCTGGCGGGCCAACGCCTGAGCGGCAGGCAACGCGCTGGCGGCGGTGTCGGTGGTATCAACGCCGCGCCCACCCGCGCTCATTCCGGCCAGAGCCAGGATTTCGGAGGCGTTGCCGCGAATGGTGGTCGGGTTCAGGGCCAAAATTTGATGGCAAAAACGGGTTCGGAACGTCAGGGCACCCACCGCAACCGGGTCCAGCGTCCAGGGTTTGCCTGCCGCCACCGCGCTTTCAATGGCACGACGCATCGACTGGGCGCGCGGTGCGGTTAGCGTGCCGACGTTGATTAACAGCGCATCGGCTATCGCGGCAAACTGTTCGGCCTCTTCGGCCTCAATCACCATCGCGGGGGATGCGCCAAGGGCCAGCAAAACGTTGGCCGTAAAGGTCTGTACGACGTCATTGGTCATGCAGTGGGTCAGCGGAGAACGGGTACGGAAGTGGTGTAAAACGTGTAAATCGAGCAGGTCAGGCTGCATGGGTTCGCTCCTGCCTTGCGTGAAGAAGCGATGACCGGGAAGGCATCTGACTTCCCTACGCTGGCATTATCCAGATCAGGTAATACGGGTATTTCTCAGCCTTCACAAAGAAGGGCACCCCGAGTCAAATAAAACAAAATCAAAAGCTTGCGATTAATGCTCCTCATTAATCCCTGTTCAGGATAGTAATGCCAGCGGGAAGTCTTGTAAACGGCAAAAGTGGCCCTTTTGGGCTGTGTGTGACAGGATGAGTGACAGTTTGTGTGACACAAGTATCCATCCATTCCTTAGACTCAAGCCGTCTCGAGTATTAAAATATGGAAAATTAACTCGAGGGAGCATTATGCCAAATTCACCAGTCCTAGAATTACAGGAGCTTGCCAGTAGTAGAACGAATTATATTGTGGATGTTCTTATTAAAGCCAAGATGATAGCAGTGAATTATGAATGGGCAAGTCTTCCGCCTGGAAGGTATGGTCAGCCAGCGAAAACAAAGTCTGAAGCACTTTCTTTATACAATTATTATCTGGATGAAGAAGTTAAGGGACAAACAGATCTTCACCTTGACATTGGTTATATTACAAAAACAGCGGAGTCAGAATAATGAAAGCTTGGCCTTTTACATTATTGTTAATTTCAATAGCAACCCATGCAGACTCAAACTTTGGAGTGTGGAGTACTAGTTGTGATGATGATGGTTTTTCTATTACTATTGACAAAAACACCAATCCACTTGTTGTTAATGACAATCAGATTGTTGTCAATGTTCATTCTAACGAAATATCTAAAGAGAAAGTTGATATTTTCTACGACAGTGTAGCTGATCTTGGCCGAGGTGGAATGAATTTTGATTGGAAGAATGTAAGTTCAACTACGCCTCTGGCAGAATTAAACATCGTTAATCGAAATGGCGAATTTCGATGGAATGGGTTTTACGATAGAAAGAAATCCAAATATTATTGGGTGAATGATCCTGATTTTGTACAATCTTATGCAAACAATGGCGTAATTAAATTGCATAAGTGTGAAAAAAAATGAATCTTGCGGAGGCGATCCCTCCGCGCTCTTATTTTAGGTAGTATCACTAATCCCATTGTATTCCGTCAATTACATAACAGACTGAAGATAAGGGAAATGTATGCAGATAGCGCCGGATGATACCTGAACCGCTCTTCTCATGACCAACCACCTGTTGCAAGTGCGACAAGTTACCAACCCAGCCAGCAAAACAGGTGGAAATCATTGTGTGACGGAAACTATGCACCAATCGCCTCGGTCCATAATCATCAAGGCACGGAATCCCAAGCTGATCGCGAACGTCAGCTAACACTCTGCCGATCTTCGTCATGTTCTTACCCGACACAGGCGAGAAGATTTTCTCTTTCCACTGACGATTAACGAAATCGAGGAACCCCACTCGTTCAGTTTGGGGTGGATCGCAACTTGCCGCGTTGCATTTTCGGTTTTCTCCTGCCCCCTTCTTGCTCCTGTGTATGCCAACAGCAACGTGATCCATTTCTCCCAGCCGTTAGGCTGCTTGAGCGCCCAGCCAACAAATTTTCTCATTTCTGCTGCACTATATGCGCCAAATCTCGCTTTGGACGGCGCAGCCACTGCACCATCAGTCGGAGACTTCTCCAGGATGTCTTTGTTGTCGGTTAGGAAGGTTTTGAACAGCGATTTGTAAATCTTCAGATGCTTGTGGATTGACTCCGCACCAACCGAATCTTCAGGCGGCACATCATCGCACTCGATCAATTGCTGGACAGTCATCGAACGGTAAGGCTGAACAACACGCTTAGGCAGGTTTTCAACAACTTCCATCACCTGCTTAATGTCCTGTTTGGTGATCGTCGTGACATCAGTTGTTGTACCGAGGACAATCAACAGCACTTCCATAAAGCGTTTATTGGCTTGTGAGATTGCCTTTGCCCTGTTGTGGGGTCAGTCCATAAATGACCCTGAGCTGTCTGTTAAACCCGTGGCGATTCAGAGATGGTAATATCCTGCTTTTAGATGCGTGGAACGAGAAGAAACAAGCTTGATAATTACAGGGGCTATCGTGCCCCTCTTTTGAACCGAAACCATTCTCCATAACATTTCAATTACGTCCAAAAAACATCCACTTTTTCAGCGTGTAAGAAATAGCTCGAACAACATAATTTTTTCCGCTTTCAGTCAGTCTCTTTTACGTTTCATTAATCATTAAAACTTATTTCGAATGAAATATAAAGTAATCCACAAACCGTTTAACCCCGCTAAACATTTAGCCTCTCAATCAAGGGGTTACCGCGAAACTCGCGTTTGGCCTATCATCTTATAAGTTAATGTAAACATTGAGATATTTTCCTCCACCTCTTAAAAATTCACTTTGGCTATTCATGCCATTTATGATTTAGATCAATATCCCAAAGCTCGCATTAACTGATAGTTACTGCACGTTACGAATTAAGTGATTTATTCAAAATTTAACGTAACTCCGTTATTTTAATCAGGCGTAACCAGACGTTACATCAACACGCCAGGATAGCCAGCCTTGCCCATTTTTACTTTTTAAATGATGAGTGTTTTACAAATGAAAGTTGTTAAAAATGCCGTTACTGCTTTTGTATTTGGTGTTATTTTCACTGGCTCTATGAACGTAACTCAAGCAGCTGATGTAAACGTAAACCTTAACGATAACGTATTCAATTCAGGTTCTTTTATTCAGGTTCAGGGGACTGGCAATACCGCTTATAATCTGGATAATATGAAAGCTGAAAATGTAAAACAAGACGGGCAGATCTATAACTTACAAGGCGATCGTGAGCGGATGCAAAACGAGATTGACGCAAGTAATGGTAATATCAGCACTAACGCCAATAATATTTCCTCTCTTCAGACTTCTGTCTCAGGTGTCGATCATGAAGCTAAATTAGCAGGCGCTCTTGCTGACACCGCTAATAAAAAAGGTGATGCGGCGTTACAGGGCGTGCTGACTAACGGAACTGCAATTACTAATATTGAAACTGTTAACGCTGTCCAGGATAGCCGCCTTGCAACTGTTGAAGCTACTAACGGTATACAAGATGGCCGCCTGTTAGCTCTTGAGAATGCACCAAAACCAACTAACGGGGTTGATGGAAAAGACGGCGCCAAGGGTGAGAAAGGCGACACCGGCGCACAGGGCGTTGCCGGAATTAACGGACGTGACGGAGCGAATGGTAAAGACGGCAAAGATGGAAAAAATGGCGTGATGACCACTATGACGCGCACGCAGGTAGACACGGCAACACAGGCTAAAGTCGCTACTAATAGTCAGGCGGTTACAGCCGAGGCTCAGGAGCTGCAGGCGACCAAACAGACATTACAGGCTCTGAATAACAACACTAGCCAGCAATTTAGATCGCTGCGTGAGGAAGTCGATAATAACAAGAAAGAAGCAAACGCAGGTATCAGCGGCGCGATGGCGATGGCCGGTTTACCTCAGGTGCAAACAAATCAGCGCGTGATGTTCTCGGCTGGCGGTGCGACTTACAACGGTGAAAGCGCGTTAGCGGTTGGGGCGTCGGTTAACTTTAACGAACATATGGTTGGTAAAGTGAGCTTCTCTGATGACACAGCAAATAATATGGGGGCTTCAGTCGGCGTAGGGATTGGCTTTTAATAAATAACCAGTATGACAAAATACATTGTTATCTCTGTAATAGTGTACCTGATGCTTATTATCGTTGGCGCATGGTTAGGTATTATGTATCAGGCTTATTATATTTGCGGCTATTAAACCTTCTTCTATAGAATATATTTCACCAAAGGTATCATCGTAATGATAAAGTCACTCTTAGCGGTATTAATAGCTGGTGCTGCCATCCTGCTTTCTGCGTGTACTTCAACTGCTCAGCGCATGGCCGAATGTGAACGCCAGGGCATTAGCAAAGATACCTGCTACCTGGCTGAGCAAAATCGCCAGAATGCTTATAATGAAGCCGCACAAAATGCAGCATGGGCGAACGCGCGTGATGCCGCAGCGGGTACGGGTATCTGGGATAAAAAAGACGCGAAACAACATGCTCAGGCGGCCAAAGCGGTACACGCCTTTAAATGGGAAGGAATGAAGATCTCAATTAAAGGCGAGATCCTGGATGTCGATGGCGTATTGGGCGCGCTGGATGAAAATGAGCCTCAGGCAAAAGTTTATTCACAAGGGCTATACACCTTCATTTACTATCCTGCTAAAGGCAAATTAGCGGTGAGTAAAGAAGGAAAGTTCGAAGGCTACGCAACAAAGATTAAATAGAAACAGAGGCGACACCTGTCGCCTTTTTAATTTGCAGGCCTTAACGTATTACTCTAGCTGCCACGCCCCGGCATCAATAAGCGATGCGGTTCCCGTCCAGGCAAACATTGCCAGTCCGCGCGCCCCTTCATCAGGATAAATGCGGCTGCTCAGGCACGCCTCCCCTTCATTGACAAACACTTCCACTGACGAGCTGTCAACGAACAGGCGCAGGCTTAGCGTGTCGTTCAGATTCAGCGCGACGCTTCGGGTACCGCACAGGCCATACTGCGGATAATAACGCTCCAGCACCAGGCGCTGCATCTGCGCATCAACGTAGAGACGGAATCCGTCGCCAAGACGAATGCCGTACTGCTCCGCGCTGCTGTTAGCACAGTCCCACTGCAGAATGACCTCCATCGCATCGCAGCTTTCCACCTGAACGATCTGCTGATTGTTGAGCGTGCTCACCGGCCAGGGGAACCACGCTCCCCGCAAGCTTTCCACTTCTCTGGCTGGCCGCATCTGCAGGCGGTTATCCGCGCTTAGCGTCAGTTCGCGCGGTAAAGAGAGCATGCCAGCCCACCCGTCCTGCTGTTCCGGAAGGGGAGATTCCCACATGTCCAGCCAGCCGATAACGATGCGGCGGCCGTCAGGCGTCAGGAAGCTTTGTGGCGCATAGAAATCATGCCCGCTATCCATCTCCACAAACTCACCTTCACGCACGAAAGGTTGGCCGGGCTGCCACTTCCCCAGCAGGTAACCGCTCTGGAAAAGATTGCGATTTTTGAATCCCTCCGCAGCCAGCCCCTGAGGTGAAAACATCAGCACGCGTTTGCCATTGAGGGTGAAAAAGTCCGGGCATTCCCACATATAACCCATCTCTTTTTCAGCCACCGCAAGCACGCCCATATCCTGCCATTCGCGCAGGTCGTCAGAACGGTAAACACGCACCTGGCCCGTCTCGCCATCCCGCGCGCCGACAACCATGTACCAGCGCTCCCCTTCCCGCCACACTTTTGGATCGCGAAAGTGATGCAGCCCAGGCGGCGTGTCAACGATCGTTCCTTGCCGCGTAAAATGGACGCCATCACGGCTGGTTGCCAGGCACTGCACCTGGTAAAGGTTAGCCTCGTCATCCGGATCGCCGTGGAATTTGTGGCCGGTATAAATCAGCGCCAGCGTATCGCCATCCACCACCGCCGAGCCGGAAAAACAGCCGTCCTTATCTTCTGGCCCTTCCGGTGCCAGCGCCACCGGGAGGTGTTCCCAGCGAACTAAATCCTTGCTGCGCGCATGGCCCCAGTGCATCGGCCCCCACTGGGTCGAGTACGGATGATGCTGGTAAAACGCGTGATACCAGCCGTCAAACCACACCAGACCATTCGGGTCGTTCATCCAGCCGGCCCGCGCGGCGAGGTGGTAACGCGGATACCAGCGCAGGTTAAGATCGCCGCGTTTGGCCTGTAATGATTGTTCAGCTTTGGCAATGGAATACATCATTTGTTTACTCTTTTCAGTCAGATAGTGGAGGGTTGCGGCATGAGCGGGTCAGAAGAAGACTTACCCGAGCGCAACAGGAAGATGGAGATGAGCGTGGTGCTGAAAACTAACAGCCCCATAATGAGATAGGATTGGGCAAAGCCGTATTTCTCATAGCTGTAACCCGCCAGCGGCGACAGCACAGACGCAATCACCGAGCTTGTACAGGCAAAGCCCACCAGATAGAGCGTGGAAGAGAGCCGCTTATCAAAATGTAAGCTGTTGTATTTAAATACCGAGACCAGCAATACGGGCAGTTCTACCGCGTGCAGCAGCTTGGTAATGGAGATGAGTACCGGCCCCTCAACCAGACCAGATGCCACCATACGCATTGCCATCACCATTCCCGCGAATATCAGCCCGTTTTTCGCGCCGAGGCGGTTCACCAGCCACGGGGCGCAAAACATGCCCGCCGCCTCAAGGAAAACCTGGAAGGAGTTGAGATAGCCGTACATGGCGTTCCCTTCCTGCAACGTCGGGAACTGTGATGAGAAATAGACCGGGAACTGCTGATCGTAAACGCCGTAAATGCAGGTGCCGATAACGAAAAACACCAGCGCCCAGAAACGCGGCAGCGTCAGCAGGCGCAATGCGTCTTCCAGCGTCACCTTGCCACCGGACACCGCTTCCTGCATGGCGTGCGGTGCGGAAGAGACCCGAAAGCGCGCGAGCAAAACAAAAAACACCAGCCCGGCGCAGCTCGCGACAGCGAAATTCAGCTTCGGATTGATGTTAAACAAGAGCCCCGCAAAAAAGGTTGCCGCCGCCCAGCCAAGCGATCCCCACATTCTCGCCTTGCCAAACTCAAACTGGCTCTGACGGGCCACGCGTTCGGTATAGGATTCCAGCACCCCAATCCCACCGTTAAACGTCAGGCCAATAAAAATCCCGCCGAAAATACTGCCCAGCAACACGTTAATTTGCAGCAGATAGCCAAACAGCAAAAAGGCCGGACCGGAAAGAATAAGCAGACTGGTCAGAAACCAGAGCAGGTTTTTGCGCAGGCCGAGTTTGTCCTGAATAAATCCATAGCAGATTTGAGCAAACAGCGCGGAGACGGAAAGCACGGCATAGATAACGCCCGTATCCCCCGCTTTTAACCCCACTTCCTGGTGGAGCCAGATAGAGAGCAACGAACCGGAAGATGACCAGGTTACAAAAAAGAAAAACAGTAATGCGCTCAGTAAGGGATAGCTGTGAGAGTGATGCGTTTTCATCATGGCATTCTCGTGTTGGAGTAATGACCCAATGGTAACGTTAACATCGATGCTTTCTCATGCTGCCTGATGAAGATTTAAGATGTTAATCACGAAAGTTAACGTTAACATTAAGGAAGTGAGATCGCGATCATAAATTCATAACTGAGATAAGCATGACTTAACCTGGTCATCAGCCTTCCTTTTACATCAGCGACTTAGTTGTATACCCTCTCACAGAGCATTAACGGAGTAAGAAAATGGCTTCCCTGAAGGACGTCGCAAAGCTGGCTAACGTATCGCTGATGACGGTTTCCCGCGCGCTTAACAGCCCGGAGCGCCTTAAACCGGAAACGCTGGCGCGCGTACAGTGGGCTATCGAGCAAACCAGCTACGTTCCCGATCTGTCCGCCAAGAAAATACGCGGCGCGAATGCTTCGCCTAAAACCATAGGCGTGCTGGCGCTCGATACGGTCACGACACCTTTTTCGGTGGAGATTACGCTGTCCATTGAAGAGACGGCCAGGATGCACGGCTGGAATAGCTTCGTCATGAATATGTTTGCTGACGACAATCCGGATGCCATTGTCGATCTTCTGCTCTCCCACCGGCCAGACGGGATTATCTACACCACGATGGGGTTACGTCAGGTTCCTCTTCCTGCCAAGCTGCTCACCCTCCCCTGCGTGCTGGCCAACTGCGAGAGTGTCGGTGAAAAGGTCGCCAGCTATATCCCGGATGATGAACAAGGGCAGTACACCGCCGTCAGGGCATTACTCGCAGAAGGCTATCGGCAGCCCCTGTGTCTGCATTTACCTGTGGGCCATCTGGCCACAACCCGGCGCCGTCAGGGGCTTGAACGCGCCTGCCGTGAAGCCGGAATCGACCCGGACAGCCTGGAACATGAGTATATGGCGCACGGGGATGAGCATTATCGTGATATTCCGACCGCATTGCTGGCGCGTATCCGGAACGGCATCCCGCGGTTTGATTCCGTTATCTGCGGTAACGATCGTATCGCGTTTATGGTGTACCAGACGCTGCTGGCGCAAGGGCTTCGCATCCCTGAAGATGTGGCGGTTATCGGCTATGACAATATGGTGGGCATTGGCGAGCTGTTTTTGCCGCCTCTTTCAACGGTTCAGTTGCCCCACTACGAAATTGGTCGCCTGAGCGCCCTGCACATTATTAACGAAGCACAACACCGGGAAACGACGCGCGTTGAAAGTCCATTTTTAATGCGTGATTCCATTGTACGCGCCATGTGACTACCGCTTTTTGTCGTTGATGGAAAAATAAGGGGGTATGAAGGCAGCATACCCCCTTCTTTTGTCAGCCAATGGCACGATTTGTCACACTCTTTTCTGTCATTTAACAACCTAAACAAATGACGAATAAGCAATTGTTTTCATTGGAAATAAAGTGCAATTTTCTTTTTAAAAATGGTGATATTGCCTCTCCTGTGCTCCATGTCACAAAACAGTAAACAAATTAACCATTGAGCCCCGTGACAAAAGGCTCTATATTGGCGGCGTTTTTTTCAGGCCCCATCTGTTTTTTAACTTTTTATTCAATCGTGGCTCATAGCGAAGCGGCGGTTGTAGGAGTGATATGATGACGGATAAAGTCCGTATTGACACCGTAGATGCCCACAAAAGCAACGAAACCTATCTGGCCCGTCAGGCCGAGTTTGAATCTAACGTCAGGAGTTATCCGCGCAAACTGCCTTTAGCGATTACTAAAGCAGAAGGCGTGTGGATCACCGATGCAGATAATAAAGAATACCTTGACTGTTTAGCAGGCGCAGGGACCCTTGCGCTTGGCCATAACCATCCTGATGTGCTGAAAAGCATCCAAAATGTCATTACCAGCGGCTTGCCGTTACACACTCTGGATCTGACTACGCCTCTGAAAGACGCGTTTTCTGAATATCTGCTCTCTCTGCTGCCTGGTCAGGGCAAAGAGTACTGCCTGCAGTTCACCGGTCCATCCGGTGCCGACGCCGTTGAAGCGGCGCTGAAGCTGGCGAAAAAAGTAACCGGCCGTAGCGGTATCATCAGCTTCTCTGGTGGTTACCACGGCATGACCCACGGCGCACTGTCCGTGACCGGCAACCTGTCTCCGAAAGAAGCGGTTGACGGTATGATGCCAGAAGTGCAGTTCATGCCTTACCCGCACGAGTACCGCTGCCCGCTGGGTATCGGTGGTGAAGCGGGCGTGAAAGCGCTGACTTACTACTTCGACAATCTGATCAACGACGTTGAAAGCGGCGTGCGTAAGCCTGCCGCGGTGATCCTGGAAGCCGTTCAGGGCGAAGGCGGCGTGAACCCGGCTCCGGCTGAGTGGTTGCAGCGCATTCGTAAAGTGACTCAGGAACACGGCATTCTGCTGATCCTCGACGAAGTTCAGGCTGGCTTTGCCCGTACCGGTAAATTCTTCGCCTTCGAACACGCAGGCATCGAGCCAGACATCATCGTGATGTCTAAAGCGGTTGGTGGCGGTCTGCCGCTGGCCGTGCTCGGTATCAAAAAGCAGTTCGACGCATGGGCGCCAGGCCACCACACCGGTACTTTCCGCGGCAACCAGCTGGCAATGGCAACCGGCCTGACGACGCTGAAAATCCTGAAAGACCAGAACATCGCGGGCAAAGTGGCTGCACAGGGCGAATGGCTGAAAGGCCAGCTGAAAGAGATGGCAAAACGTTATCCGGTCATCGGTCACGTGCGCGGTCTGGGCATGATGATCGGTATCGAGATCGTTAAGCCACACGAAGCTGCTGACCATATGGGCTGCTTCCCTGGCGACGGCGAGCTGTCTGCGCTGATTCAGAAGAAGTGCTTTGAAGCCGGTCTGATTCTGGAGCGTGGTGGTCGTAACGGTATCGTTCTGCGCCTGCTGCCTTCCCTGCTGATCAGCGACGAAGAGCTGAAAATCTTCCTGGATAAATTCGAGCAGGCACTGCTTGCTGCGGGCGTTCGCCCGGCGTAACCGGAGTAGTTGATTACGATGTCAGATTCAAACCCAATTTTGTTCTCCTCTGCGCAGAGCATTGAAGCTTACCAGCAGGCGATTGAACAAAGCACTCAGGCTGTGATGCAGTGGCTGAAGCAGCCTGAGATGTACCAGGGCAAAACGGTCGCGGAGCTGCGCGACCGTATTAAGCTGGATTTCAACCCGAAAGGGCTGGGCAACGAAGCGGCGATTGAACGCGCCGTGGAGTTCTTCCTGAAAGACAGCTTGTCCGTTCATCACCCGCAGTGTGTGGCGCACCTGCACTGCCCAAGCCTGGTGGTAAGCCAGGCGGCGGAAGTGCTGATCAACGCCACTAACCAGAGTATGGACTCCTGGGATCAAAGCCCGTCCGCAACCATTATTGAGATCAAACTGATCGAGTGGCTGCGTACCCGCGTGGGTTATCAGGCTGGCGACGCGGGTGTCTTCACCAGCGGCGGTACCCAGAGCAACCTGATGGGTCTGATGCTGGCGCGTGACGCATTCTTCGCGCGTCAGGGCCACTCCGTTCAGCAGGACGGTCTGGTGGGCGATCTGCGCAAAATTCGCGTGCTGTGCTCCGAAAACGCGCACTTCTCCGTGCAGAAAAACATGGCGCTGATGGGCCTGGGCTATCAGTCCGTAGTGCAGGTGAAAACCGACGAGTTCTCCCGCATGGATCTGACCGATCTGGCGGCGAAAATCGAGCAGTGCAACGCGAACGGGGAGCAGATTCTGGCCATCGTCGCGACGGCAGGTACTACCGATGCCGGTGCTATCGATCCGCTGCGTGCCATTGCTGAACTGGCGGCGAAGCAGAACATCTGGGTACACGTTGATGCGGCCTGGGGCGGCGCGCTGCTGATGTCCGATCAGTATCGTCACTACCTGGACGGCATCGAGCTGGTGGATTCCGTCACCCTGGACTTCCACAAGCAGTTCTTCCAGACCATCAGCTGCGGCGCGTTCCTGCTAAAAGAAGCGCGTCACTATGAGCTTATGCGCTATCAGGCGGCCTACCTGAACTCTGAGTTCGACGAAGAAGCGGGCGTGCCTAACCTGGTGTCCAAATCTCTGCAGACCACCCGTCGTTTCGACGCGCTGAAGCTGTGGATGAGCCTGGAAGCGCTGGGTCAGGAGCAATACGCGGCGATCATCGATCACGGCGTAACGCTGGCGCAGCAGGTTGCAGCCTACGTGAAAGAGCAGCCTGCTCTGGAACTGGTTATGCAGCCACAGCTGGCAAGCGTGCTGTTCCGCTTCCGTGGCCAGGTGCAGATGGACGACGCGGGCATCGCCCTGCTGAACCAGAAAATTGGTGATGCGCTGCTGGAATCCGGCCGTGCAAACGTCGGTGTGACCGAGCATAACGGCATCACCTGCCTGAAGCTGACTCTGCTGAACCCAACCGTGACGCTGGAAGATATCAAAATCCTGCTGTCGCTGGTTGAGCGCACCGCGCAGGAAGTTCTCGCGAAGTAATACAAAACCCCTCTTCCGTCGGAAGAGGGGTTATCTTTATACGCCTGCCCACCACATTCTGATTTTCAATCCCCAGTAGCTCGTCCAGCCCGTTGTGGTACTGACTACTTTCCCCTTTGACACAATCACCAGCGTCGGCGTTACGCTCACCTGCCACTGTTGCGACACGGCGCCGTTTGCATCGTTAATCACCGGCATACTCAGGTTTTTCTTTTCAGCCCAGCGAGCGAGCTTTGCATCGTCACCGGAGCGCATGGCAATGCTCACGACGTTACCGCCCTCTTTTGCCAGCTTATCGACCGCAGGTGTCGTATAACGACAGATGCTACACCAGGTTGCCCAGACGTAAATCAGCAGGGGGCGCTCCTTGCTGAGCGCCGCGATATCGTGAATGTTACCGTCGATACTCTGCATAGGCGTTGCGCTAAAGCTGGCGGGTAATGACGGCTTTCGGTATTGATCCACGCCCCACATGACCGCCAGCGTAAGCAGAATGAGTATGATCCCTTCCCGTGCCCAGCGGCGCAGGCGACTCAATTTACGGTTATCCATTATGACCTCTCGATTTAACGGAGGTCATCTTAGCGGGCTATTCGGCGTCATGCTGTAAAGAAGTGTCGCGTCACTTTATTCCGGGGTATAGCCGTAGTTGTAATGGCTATAACCCGAGTGGTAATAGAACGCAGCGGATTTCACAATATCATTGAGAATCGCGCCTTCAACCTGGACGCCCATCTGCTGCAGACGCTTCCGGCAGTTTTCGATCTCTTTGACGCTGGTTTTACCGAAACGGGCAACCAGCAACGTGGTTGCCGCGGCTCTGGCGACGAGTAGCGCATCAGTCACGGCCAGCACCGGTGGCGTGTCGACAATCACGATGTCGTACTCTTTGTC
The DNA here is from genome assembly GCF_014895895.1 of Enterobacter cloacae complex sp. P14RS. Lineage (NCBI taxonomy): Bacteria > Pseudomonadati > Pseudomonadota > Gammaproteobacteria > Enterobacterales > Enterobacteriaceae > Enterobacter > Enterobacter cloacae complex sp. P14RS. The sequence continues at coordinate 462,302 of NZ_JADBQM010000006.1, read as the reverse complement.
TATTCGCGACATTACCGTCTGGAAGCGCTCATTCATAAGCAGCTCGACAGGATGTGAAGGCTGAGATCCACAGGTCAAGACATCAAAGCCACCTTTCTCGAAGCGTTGAATCGCATCCTGCCACTCTATGCTTCCCCCCAGCACGCTGGACAACCCATGCTGGTTGTTCAGTTTGAAAATATTGTGAACATATCCCTTGCGCATGTCCGCATCAATAAACAGTACCCGTTGACCTGCCTGAGCGGCAATTGACGCCAGCGAGGTGCTCACCAAAGTCTTTCCGCAGTCCTGCGAAGGACCAGAAATCACCACTATCCGATTAACGGCATTCATCATGGTAAAATGCAGACTGGTGCGTAACCCGCGCACCGCCTCGACAAATATATCCGCCGGTCGGTCAACGGGCAGGAAAGGTACGTTTGACGTCCTGTGCTTCCAGTGGGAAGCAAACAGCGTCCTCTTGCGCAAATGCGTTTTTTTCCATAGCCACACTGAACGCGGGAGCGTAGCCAGAAGAGGCATTCCCTGCGCTTCCAGCTGTTCAGACGAGGTGATGCCCCGTTTAAACGCAGAGCGCACCAACACCGTCCCTGCAGAGAGCATCAATCCCACCAGCATACCGAGCACAATGATAATCACTTTGTGCGGTTTGACGGGTCCAGGCTGCGTTACTGCAGGGTCAATGATCCGCACGTTTCCGATGGTGCTGGAGCGCGAGATATTCAGCTCCTGCTGACGCGTCAGCAGCTGCAGGTAGATGGTGCGCCCGGACTCAACGTCACGGCTTAAACGCAAAATTTCCTGCTGTGTAGAAGGCATGGATGAGACACGGTTATTCAGACGCGTACGTTCCTGCTCCAGGGTCTGTTTTTTTTCCCGTAAGGCGCGGTAGGTTGGGTGATCCTTTTTGAAAAGCTGAGAAACTTCTGCTTCGCGGAACGTCAGCTCGTTAAGCTGATTTTCCACATTAACAACCTGATCGAGAACCGTCTTCGCCTCAAGGGATAGATCGACAGAATCGCGCTGCTCTCTGTAGGCGTTCAGTCGTGCTTCTGCTTCATCCAGTTCGCGCCTGATTTTAGGTAATTGGTCCTGTAAAAACGTCAGGCTGCGGGTATCTTTAGCTTCCTGGCGCGCAATATTCTGGCTGAGATAATTTTCAGCAATGGTGTTGAGCACCACGGCGATCTTGTCAGGGTCCTCGCCCGTCAGCGTTAAGGTAATAATTCCGCTCTGCTTCGCCGACTCAGAAACAATGAGTCGGCGCTGAAGGGCGTTAATTGCTTCAAGCTTTGTGACGGTTTTGAGGGCAAACCGGGTGCCTGGTGCCGCACTGAGCGAGGTGACAAGCAGCGTTACTCCGTCTTTAACCAGCGTTTTCCCAACAACGCCATCAGCCTCAAGCGTTTTTCCTTCGAGGTGATACCGGCCCTGCTCCTGAACGGTCAGTAAAAGTTCCTGTGGCTTGTCTTCCAGAAGAGGAAGGGTAAGCGCACCAATTGTCAGTTCATCGGCTTTACTCCCTCGTTCCAGCAGCGGCCCAATGACGGGCAGCACGCGCCGTTTGACGCTGTACGTTAGCCCCAGCTTATCAACGGTCTCTCCCAGAATCATCCGCGACTTGAGCAGCAAGAGTTCGGGCGCAACATCAGGTGAAAGATCGGTACCAAACTGGCTTAAGCTTTTGAGCAACGAGTTGTCCTGCTTCGCTTCTATCTGCACAAGGGCATCAGCCTGATAGATCGGTGTGACGCTATACGCATAGATCCCGGCGCATACGGTGAACAGGAGCGTGATGCACGCTATCATTACCCGATGATCAAACATCTCAGCCAACAGCTGAATGAGATCAATTTCATTATCATGCGGTGTCGCAGCACCAAATTTGTCTGATTTATGAGACGACATTACTGCTTCATTCCTTGTTGACGCAAACGACGAGCCCATTCCTGACTGGCTTTTCCTAACTGCTCGAAAACATATTCGAAGGCTTCCCGGCTTTTGCGATACGGGTCGGGTATGTCCTTTGTTTCCAGCCACTGACCAAACAACAGCGATTTCCCCCGATTCTCCGGCGCCACTGAGGCAATAAAACGGAGATGCTCTGGCTCCATCACCAGAATCAAATCGGATTTTTGTAACAGAAAACGTGTAACCTTACGCGCCACGTGACCTTCCAGCGAAACGCCATGACGTAAGGCGACTGCCTTTGCAGTCGCATCCGCCGGGCGTCCTTCAAGCCCGAAAATACCTGCCGAGGTCACCTGCGCGTCGGGTAGCTGCTGGCGCAACAGCCGCTCACCAATCGGTGAACGGCAAATATTGCCGGTGCAAACCACGAGAATTGAATTGAACATTATTGCGGCCACGACCTGATGTAACGGACGGTTTCGGTCAGGTCATGTACGCCACTGATGGTGGGTACCAGCTGGGCGATCACACGATTCCAGCGTGAAAGCGGTGCCGTCGTGACATAGACAATGTCGTACGGTTCCAGCTCGAATTCTGTGCTCAGCACCATGGCTGAGGCATCTTCCGCATTGAGTTGATAGATGTTGGCGATTTTATCTTTCTCGCCTTTTCGTGAAACCGGGCGAATAACAAAAATCCCGGTGGCATCGGCCATATTCTGGTTTAGCCCGCCTGCATTCCCCAGGGCTTCGGCCAGCGTCATGCCGCTACGATCCATCTTAAGGGTGCTCTGTTTAACCACTTCGCCCATCACAAACACTTTCAGCGCGTCGTTCCGGGGAACAAACAGGATATCGCCCGGATAAAGCAGCTTATTTTGGGTTAAATCGCCATGTTGCATCAGAGCATAGAGGGAAAGGCGTGAGTCCTGGCCATCATGCGTGAGCACGACGTTACGCCAGTCCGCATCCGCAGAGAGACCGCCCGCGGCGTTCACCGCATCCATTACCGTTAATGGAATATTGGTTATTGGCTGCTGGCCCGATTTCTCAACCTCTCCGGTGATATAGGCTTTTTGAGAACGGAAGGAGGCAACGCTGACGTCCACCTGAGGGCTCTCAATGACCTCATCCAGCCGCGCGGTGATCTCCTCACGTACCTGCGAAACCGTTTTGCCCGCCACTTTCAGCTTGCCGACGTAGGGGTAGAAAAGCGTACCATCGGCGTTAACCCAGTTACCCGCGTCGCTCGCGCTACGGTACTGCCCTGCGGGCGTCGTGAGTTCAGGGTGATCCCAGACGGTGACCGTTAAAATGTCCCCTGAGCCAATGCGGTATTCCCAGTTTTTGAGCTGCTCATCAAGAGTAGGATTTGCCTGAGATTTAGAAACGGGTGGGCGCAGTTTTTCAATCAATCCAGGGGTTAAAGGAAAAACCTCCACGCGTTTGTCCAGCGGATCGTTAATTTCCTCACCGGTAGTGACTTTTTTCCCGGAAAGACTTAAGTTCTGGCCTGGTGAAAATACACATCCTGTTAGCTGGCTGAGCGTCAGAAAGGACAGTAAAAGAGCAGTTGTATTTTTCATTTATATAAAATGTTGATTTATCGTTGCGCTGGGTAGTTAACTCGCAAAAAAAGCAAGCAAGACCTTGAAATATCGTTATTTATTATTTCCCCGTGATACTGTAAAACACACGTTCGCTGTTGTTTAAAAACTTAAAAAACAGCGCACAATTGCGCAAGAAAACGGAGAGTAATAATACTTTATGCGCCGCGATATTAAATGTTATCCCTTACGAAAGCATTCGCTTAACGGTGCTATTTTGACGTATAAACTTATTTTCAGAATAGATTAATAAAATAATAAAAATAACAAATATTCCGCACAATCAACATTCACCGCAATGATGAGCATCACCGTTATCGACTACCCAAACCCCTCCACTTTTGTTACATTTTTTATCAAACGCATCATGCTTTGATACTTAAAATAGACCGTCTGTCTTGTGCTGCGTGCCCTGCAGACGAAAGTCTCTGAAACAAAATCACTGGAGAAAAAATGGCTAAGCGTAAATTGCTGCTTCTGGGTGTATTACTGTCTCTGGCGGGCTCCGCGTTTTCTGCCCCGCAGACCGCCGCTGCGCCATCGGGCATCAAGGCCTATGAAGAACAAGAGTTCATCGCCGATTTCACGAAGTTTAAAATCGGCGATACGGCACCGGCGCAGTATCAAACGCCGGAGTACACCATTAAACAGTACCAGCTGCGTAACCTTCCGGCACCGGATGCCGGTACCCACTGGACCTACATGGGCGAAAACTACGTCCTGATTGGCGATGCAGATGGCAAAATCTACAAAGCCTACAATGGAGATATTTTCTATCATCGCTGATACGATCGTAATCCGTCCGTGGCAGGAGAGCGACCGCCCTTTCCTGCGTACGCTCTACCTCCACGCCCGGCGCGAAGCCTGGCCGTGGCTGGACAGTTCTGCGTGGCAGCTTGAAGATTTTGACGCGGCAACCCTGGACGAAGAGATTTGGGTGGCGGAGCAGGATGGGCACCGTCTTGGCTTCGCCTCAGTCTGGACGAACGATAATTTTCTGCACAACCTGTTTGTCGACCCGCAGTATCAGAGCCTGGGCGTCGGACATGTGTTGCTTGAGCACGTACAGAAGACGTTTACCAGCACGGGCTCACTCAAGTGTCTGGTGAAGAATGCGCGGGCTATTACGTTTTACCAGCGGCACGGCTGGCACATTGAGGCGACGGGGAATTCTCCTGAGGGAGAGTACTATCTTATGCATTACCGGCTTGGGTAAAGTCAGGTGGTGCTTCGCTTACCTGACCTACAAAATCGTATTTCGTAGGCCGGGTAAGGCGAAACCGCCACCCGGCAATCCTGCGCTGGGGGGTTACACCGCGCGGAAGGCGATTTCGCCCGGGATCACTTCACCCTGCCAGTAGAGCTGCGCCGCAACGCGCCCCGCCAGCTGGCGATACATCTCAGCGAACTCGCTGTCCGGACGGCTGACGACCGTCGGCTTCCCGCTGTCCAGATCTTCACGCAAGGAAATATGCAGCGGCATCTGCCCCAGCAGCTGGGTGTGATACTGCGCTGCCAGTTTTTCCGCCCCACCCGTACCAAAGATAGGCTCATGGTGTCCGCAGTTGCTGCAGATGTGCATGCTCATGTTCTCGACGATGCCGAGCACCGGCACTTCCACTTTCTCGAACATCACGATGCCTTTTTTGGCGTCGATCAGCGCGATATCCTGCGGCGTGGTGACCACAACGGCCCCCGTTACCGGGATGTTCTGCGCCAGCGTCAGCTGAATGTCACCGGTGCCCGGCGGCATGTCCAGCACCAGATAATCCAGATCCGGCCACATCGTTTCCTGCAGCATCTGCAGCAGCGCTTTGCTGGCCATCGGGCCGCGCCAGACCATGGCGTTATCGTCGGTCACCAGGTAACCGATGGAGTTGGTCGCCAGACCGTGCGCCACGATCGGCGCCATATGCGTGCCGTCCGGCGAAGTTGGACGCTGATTTTCCGCACCCAGCATGTTTGGAATAGACGGACCGTAGATATCGGCATCCAGAATACCGACCTTTGCCCCTTCCGCCGCCAGCGCGAGCGCGAGGTTGACGGCGGTAGAGGATTTACCCACCCCACCCTTACCTGAACTCACGGCGATGATGTTTTTCACCCCGTTGACGCCCGGCTGATTTTTCACACGCTTCAGTGTGGCAATGCTGTGGCTCAGCTTCCAGTCAATCGCTTTCGCACCGGTAATGCGCAGCAGCTCGGCGCTGGTCTGCTCTTTCAGCGCGTCAAAGGCGCTGGTCCAGACGAACGGCATCTGCACTTCAACGTGCAGCGTATCGTCCAGCCACGCGACGTGGTGCAACGCTTTCAGCGTAGTGAGGTTATGTTTCAGGGTTGGATGCTGAAAGTTAGCCAGCGTCCCGGCGACCATTGCTCGTAAGGCTTCCGGTGATTTGGCCTGGGATTGAGAACTCATCCCGACTCCTTTGTTCTTGTGAATAAGACCTTAGACAAACAAGTTTACCTGAAAGGCCGTGGTTTGTGCTTACTTAATAATGCCCCTTTTGGTAATATCGAAAACCCTTTTCACAGTTAAAAGAAGTAATGCCTACTATGACTCAAGTCGCGAAAAAAATTCTGGTAACGTGCGCCCTGCCGTACGCCAACGGCTCAATCCACCTCGGCCACATGCTGGAGCATATCCAGGCTGATGTCTGGGTCCGTTACCAGCGAATGCGCGGCCACGAGGTTAACTTCATCTGTGCGGACGATGCCCACGGCACGCCGATCATGCTGAAAGCGCAGCAGCTGGGGATTTCCCCGGAGCAGATGATTGACGAAATGAGTCAGGAGCATCAGACCGATTTTGCTGGCTTTGACATCAGCTATGACAACTATCACTCCACGCACAGCGACGAAAACCGCGAGCTGTCGGAGCTCATCTACACCCGTCTGAAAGAGAACGGTTTCATCAAAAACCGTACTATCTCTCAGCTGTACGATCCGGAAAAAGGCATGTTCCTGCCGGACCGTTTCGTCAAAGGCACCTGTCCAAAATGTAAATCCCCGGATCAGTACGGCGATAACTGCGAAGTCTGCGGCGCGACCTACAGCCCGACCGAACTGATTGAGCCCAAATCCGTGGTATCCGGCGCCACACCTGTGATGCGTGATTCCGAGCACTTCTTCTTCGACCTGCCGTCCTTCAGCGAAATGCTGCAGGCGTGGACCCGCAGTGGCGCGCTGCAGGAGCAGGTGGCGAACAAGATGCAGGAGTGGTTCGAATCCGGCCTGCAGCAGTGGGATATCTCTCGCGATGCGCCGTACTTTGGCTTCGAAATCCCGAATGCGCCGGGCAAATATTTCTACGTCTGGCTGGATGCGCCAATCGGCTACATGGGCTCCTTCAAGAACCTGTGCGACAAGCGGGGCGACGCCGTCAGCTTCGACGAATACTGGAAGAAAGACTCTACCGCCGAGCTGTACCACTTCATCGGCAAAGACATCGTTTACTTCCACAGCCTGTTCTGGCCGGCCATGCTGGAAGGCAGCAACTTCCGCAAGCCAACCAACCTGTTTGTTCACGGCTACGTCACGGTGAACGGCGCGAAAATGTCCAAGTCCCGCGGGACGTTCATCAAGGCCAGCACCTGGCTGAACCACTTCGACGCGGACAGCCTGCGCTACTACTACACCGCGAAGCTCTCTTCCCGCATCGACGATATCGACCTGAACCTGGAAGATTTCGTGCAGCGTGTGAACGCAGACATCGTCAACAAGGTGGTGAACCTGGCGTCCCGTAACGCGGGCTTTATCGCCAAGCGCTTTGACGGCGTAATGGCCGCTGAACTTGCGGACCCTGCCCTGTACCAAACCTTCACCGACGCGGCAGCCACCATTGGCGAAGCCTGGGAAACGCGCGAGTTCGGTAAAGCAGTGCGTGAAATCATGGCGCTGGCTGACCTGGCTAACCGCTATGTGGACGAGCAGGCGCCGTGGGTTGTCGCTAAACAGGAAGGCCGCGATGCCGATCTGCAGGCCATCTGCTCCATGGGCATCAACCTGTTCCGCGTGCTGATGACGTACCTGAAGCCGGTTCTGCCGCAGCTGGCAGCCCGCGCTGAAGCGTTCCTGAACACCGAACTGACCTGGGATGCAATGGCGCAGCCGCTGCTCGGCCACAAGGTGAACACATTTAAGGCGCTGTATAACCGCATTGAGATGAAGCAGGTTGAAGCGCTGGTCGAAGCCTCTAAAGAAGAGGTGAAAGCGGCTGCAGCACCGGTAACCGGCCCGCTGGCGGACGATCCGATTCAGGAAACGATCACCTTTGATGACTTCGCAAAAGTCGATCTGCGCGTGGCGCTGATTGAAAACGCAGAATTCGTGGAAGGCTCTGACAAGCTGCTGCGCCTGACGCTGGATCTCGGCGGCGAGAAGCGCAACGTCTTCTCCGGCATCCGTTCTGCCTACCCGGACCCGCAGGTGCTGATCGGCCGTCAAACCGTGATGGTCGCTAACCTGGCGCCGCGCAAAATGCGCTTCGGCATTTCCGAGGGGATGGTGATGGCAGCAGGCCCTGGCGGGAAGGATATCTTCCTGTTAAGCCCAGACGAAGGCGCGAAGCCGGGCCAGCAGGTGAAATAACAAAAAAGCCGGAGATAATCTCCGGCTTTTTTTATGGTTTCGGGTGATGCACCCGATGGGTCAGCCCGCGCAGGAAATTACGCAGAAACTGGTCGCCGCACTCGCGGTAATTTTTGTGGTCCGGCGCGCGCATCATGGCAGTGATTTCCGGCATCGACACGCGGTATTTCTGCTCGGTCATGATCGCCTGGATATCGTCCGTTTTCAGCGAGAAGGCGATACGCAGCTTTTTCAGCACCGTGTTGTTGTTCACGCGACGCTCCAGCGCCAGCTCGGGCGCGGAGTCATCTTTTCCACGTTTATCGTAAATCAGCCCGTTCAGAAAACCCGACAGAATGATGTCCGGGCAGCGGACGAAGCCCTCTTCGTCCTCTTTGGTCATCCAGGTATCAAAATTTGCAGACGTGGATTCCATGTCGGACAGCGCAAGAATGCGCACCATGTCGTTATTGTTTGCTTTCAGGGTGTAGCGCAGGCTACGAAGAATATCGTTACTTAGCATAGAGCCTTCGAATGTCGATGATGCAATGGCGCGCAGTGTACCAGTTTTACAGGCCAATCGCCTCTTTCAAACTTTTCAGATAGCGGCGGCTGACGGGGACGGTCTGCCCGGCGCGCAGCACCAGCTCGGCCTGACCGTTATCTTCCAGACGGATCTCCTTCAGGTGCGCCATGTTCACCAGATACTGACGGTGACAGCGAATCAGCGGCGTGCGGCTCTCCAGCGTGCGCAGGGTCAGCTCGGTAAACCCTTCGTTCCCTTCCGCGCTGGTGACAAACACCCCGCTCAGGCGGCTGCTGACAAACGCCACATCATCCATCTGCAGCAGATAAATCCGGCTGTGCCCGGTGCAGGGGATAAATTTCAGCGGCTGCTGGTTCTCCGGCAACAGCGTAACGTCCTGGACGGTTCGCTCCTGGCGTAAGCGGGTGAGCGTTTTTTCCAGCCGCTTCTCTTCAATCGGCTTGAGTAAATAATCGAACGCGTGCTCCTCAAAAGCCTTAACGGCATATTCGTCGAACGCCGTCAGAAACACGATGTAGGGACGATGCGCCGGGTCGAGCATGCCGACCATCTCCAGCCCGCTGATGCGCGGCATCTGAATGTCGAGGAACAGCACGTCCGGGCGCAGCTTGTGCACCGCACCGATGGCCTCAATGGCGTTGGCGCACTCCCCCACAATCTCAATGTCTGGCTGCTCCTGCAGCAGAACGCGCAGGTTTTCCCGTGCCAGCGGCTCGTCATCCACGATCAGCACTCTTAACATGCGTTTTCCTCCAGCGGCAGTCGAACGGTAATACGGGTAAAACGGTCAGGCTCGCAGGCGACGGTAATGCCACAGTCGTCGCCAAAATGGGCGCGCAGACGTTTATCAACCAGGCTCATCCCTAATCCGCCCGAAGCGGAAGGCTGGTACAGCCCGGCGTTATCTTCAATATCCAGCACCAGATGGTGGTTAAAACGGCTGGCGGCAATGGTTATCTCCCCTCTCCCCAGCAGCTGCGAGGTACCGTGCTTGATGGCGTTCTCCACAATAGGCTGCAGGGTAAAGGCCGGGAGATGTTGATACGCCAGCTCGTCCGGAACGGAGAGCGACACCTGCAGGCGGGACTGAAACCGCGCCTGCTCAATTTGCAGATAGGCATTCACGTGCTCAATTTCATCGGCGAGGGTCACGATCTCTGACGGGCGCTTCAGGTTTTTACGGAAAAAGGTCGACAAAAACTGCACCAGCTGCGCGGCCTGATCGCTGTCGCGGCGGATCACCGCTTTGAGCGTGTTGAGGGCATTAAACAGGAAATGCGGATTGACCTGGGCGTGCAGTAGCTTAATTTCAGACTGCGTCAGCAGGGCTTTCTGCCGTTCATATTGCCCCGCAAGAATTTGCGCGGAAAGAAGCTGGGCGATACCCTCCCCCAGCGTGCGGTTGATGGAGCTGAACAGACGGTTTTTCGCCTCATACAGCTTGATAGTGCCCATCACCCGCTGATTTTCCCCGCGCAGCGGAATGACGAGCGTGGAGCCCAGCTTGCACTGCGGATGCAGCGAGCAGCGGTAAGGCACTTCGTTACCGTCGGCATACACTACTTCGCCGGTTTCAATGGCGCGCAGCGTATAGGTCGACGAGATCGGTTTGCCCGGCAGATGGTGATCGTCTCCGGTGCCGGTAAACGCCAGCAGCTTTTCGCGATCGGTAATGGCCACCGCACCGATATCCAGCTCTTTATAGAGCACCTGCGCAACCTTCATGCTGTTCTCTTCGTTAAACCCCTGACGCAGGATCCCTTCGGTCGAGGCGGCAACCTTCAACGCCGTGGCGGAAAAGGCCGAGGTGTACTTCTCAAACATGGCGCGCTTGTCGAGCAGAATACGCATAAACAGCGCCGCGCCGACGGTGTTGGTCACCATCATCGGGGCGGCAATACTGCTGACCAGGTGCAGCGCATCCTCGAACGGGCGGGCAATCAGCAGAATGATCGCCATCTGCGCCATTTCAGCCACAAAGGTAATGGCCCCGGCGGTAAGCGGGCTAAACACCTTGTCCGGGCGACCGCGCTTAATCATATAGCTGTGCACCAGGCCACCAAGCAGCCCTTCGACGATCGTCGAGATCATGCAGCTGAGCGCCGTCATCCCGCCCATGGAATAGCGATGCAGCCCACCGGTTAAACCGACAAGACCACCGACGACCGGGCCGCCCAGCAGCCCGCCCATCACCGCGCCGATGGCGCGCGTATTAGCAATAGAGTCTTCGATGTGGAGGCCGAAGTAGGTCCCCATGATGCAAAAAATAGAGAAGGTGACGTAGCAGAGCAGCTTGTGCGGCAGACGTACGGTGACCTGCATCAGCGGAATGAAAAGACGCGTTTTGCTCATCAGCCAGGCAATGACCAGAAACACGCACATCTGCTGAAGCAACAGCAGCACCAGGTTAAACTCGTACATACTCAAAACCGCACACGCTAAAAAACGCGTAACATACACGGATGCGGCTGAACTTTCTTTGAAGCGCCCCAAAAAAGCGCAAAATCGTGTCCGTTATCACATCTTTTTCTGCACATCGTGCATGGTTCGCATTATTTGTTTAGAAATTAATCAATTCTTCCTGGTTCGGCAAAGTGGGTCTACAGTTAAGCTGGGGACGCGTAAGCCAGGGGGCAAATATGGCGCTTTACACAATCGGTGAAGTGGCACTCCTTTGTGATATCAATCCCGTTACCCTACGGGCGTGGCAGCGACGGTATGGATTGCTCAAACCGCAGAGGACGGACGGTGGTCATCGCCTTTTCAACGATGCCGATATCGACCGGATCCGCGAAATCAAAAGCTGGATCGACAACGGGGTGCAGGTCGGGAAAGTGAAGTCCCTGCTGAGCCACGACGACCCGGACACGCAACGCCTCTGGCGCGAGCAGCAGGAAACGCTGCTGCGGCTCCTGCAGGCGGGTAACCTGCAGCGACTGCGCGCCTGGATCAAAGAGCAGGGTCGCGATTATCCGGCGAAAACGCTTATCACCCATCTTTTGATTCCGCTCCGTCGGCGCCTGCAGTGCCAACAGTCTACCCTGCAGGCGCTGCTCAGCATGCTTGACGGGGTGCTGATCAACTATATTGCCGTCTGTCTTGCCTCGGCGAAGAACAAGGCAGGAAAAGATGCGCTGGTGGTCGGCTGGAACGTGCATGATACTACCCGTCTGTGGCTGGAAGCGTGGATCGCCACCCAAAAGGGCTGGCGCGTGGATGTCCTTGCGCACTCGCTGGGGCAGCTCAAACCCGAGTTTTTCGACGGCCAGACCCTGCTGGTCTGGTGTGGCGAAGTGCCGTCCGCCACGCAGCAACAGCTGCTGACGGAGTGGCGTGAGCATGGTTATCCGGTTTATTCCCTTGGCCCGGATGAGCCATAACGGCATTTAATGGTTCATTAACAGCTGCGCTTCACCGTATAATTGTTCCGTTAACAACAGGAGCACATGATGAAGGCAACTAAACTCGCCATTATTACCCTTTTTGTCCTGATGGCCGTAAGCGGTATCGGCGGCGTGATGCTTGCAGGATACTCGTTTATCGTTCGTGGCGGTGTCGGCTGAGGTACAGCGCCAGCCGCTCAAAAAGGCGATCGACAACGATGGCCGCCAGCGCGACCAGCACCGCCCCCTGCACAATATAAGCCGTATTAAACCCGCTTAAGCCGATGATGATCGGCGTTCCCAGCGTATTGGCACCGACCGTAGACGCAATGGTCGCCGTCCCGATGTTAATGATCACCGACGTGCGGATCCCGGCAATAATAACCGGTGCCGCAAGCGGCAGTTCTACCTTGCGCAGCCGCTGCCAGCGGCTCATCCCCATCCCTTCCGCCACGCTTAAAACAGACGCCGGGACCGCCGCAACGCCCGCCAGCGTGCCCTGCAGAACGGGCAATACGCCGTATAAAATCAGCGCAATAATCGCGGGCTGCTGACCAAAACCCATCACCGGCACCGCTATCGCCAGCACCGCCACCGGCGGAAACGTCTGCCCAATGGCCGCAACCGTCTCCACCAGCGGACGAAACTCCCGGCCCGCAGGTCGCGTGACCGCGATGCCCGCCCCTACTCCCAGCACCACCGCGATGACGCTTGAGAGCGCCACCAGCCAGAGATGCGCCAGGGCAAGGTTAATAAAGCTCTCCTGCTGATACACCGGCCGCGGTAGCCCCGGAAAAAGAGTGTTAAACAGCGCCGCGCTGTGAGGCATCAGAAACAGTAAGGCGACAAAGAGCACTACCAGCCAGAGGAGCGGATCACGCAGTGCCTTCACGCGTCACCTCCCCGGCCAGCAGATCGCGAAAATGCAGGCTGCCGCACGGCGCACCCCGGACATCCGCCACGGGCAGGACTTCGCACCGGCGCGCGACAAACGCGGAGAGGGCATCCCGCAGGCTCATCTGCTCCTGTAACGGTTCCCCGCCGGGCGGTGCATTCTCCCGGCGCATATAGTCTCCGACCGTCCGCAGGGAGAGCAGCCTGACGCCCAGTTCGCTGCGGCCAAAAAACTCGCGTACAAAGTCATTCTTCGGGCTGGTCAGCAGCGCAAGCGGCGCGCCCTGCTGCACCACCTCGCCGTGGTCCATCAGCACCAGATGGTCGGCCAGGCGCAGGGCTTCATCTATATCGTGCGTCACGAGGACGATGGTTCGACCAAGAATGCGGTGAATGCGGGTCATCTCCGTTTGCAGCGCCCCGCGCGTAACGGGATCCAGCGCGCCAAAGGGTTCATCCATCAGCAGCACCTGCGGGTTAGCCGCCAGCGCGCGCGCCACGCCCACGCGCTGCTGTTGCCCACCGGAGAGCTGGTGAGGATAGCGCTCGCGCAACGCGGGCTCCAGCCCCAGCAGAGACATCAGTTCATCAACGCGGTCAGCGATTTTAGCCCGCGACCATTTCTCCAGCTGCAGCACGGTGGCGATGTTCTGTGCCACCGTCCAGTGCGGAAACAGGCCGATAGACTGAATGGCATAGCCCATTCGGCGGCGCAGCTCCAGCACCGGCAGGCTGCGGATCTCTTCCCCGGCAAAGCGAATTAACCCGCTGTCATGCTCCACCAGCCGGTTGATCATCTTCAGCGTGGTGGATTTTCCCGAGCCCGAAGTGCCAATCAGCACGGAAAATGCCCCCTCGGCAAAGTTCAGGTTCAGATGGCTTGCCGCCGGGCGGCCGGCAAAGGTTTTACTCACATCATGAAATTCAATCATTGGCTCTTCTCCTGAGCAGCGCGAGCCATAAGGCAAACAGGGCGTCGACGACAACCGCCAGCGCAATGGTAGGGACTACGCCTAACAACACCAGATCGAGGGCGCTGCTCAGCAGCCCCTGGAACACCAGCGCGCCAAAGCCGCCCGCTCCAATCAGCGCGGCAATCACCGCCATGCCAACGGTCTGAACCGCTACCACACGCAGGCTGCGCAGCAGCAGGGGCAGCGCCAGCGGGAGCTGTATCTTCCAGAAACACTGTCGCGCGCTCATCCCCATCGCATGGGCGCTTTCCAGCACATCCGGCGCAACCTGGCTTAAGCCCGCGACTACGCCGCGCACCAGCGGGAGCAGCGCGTACAGCACCAGCGCAATCAGCGCGGGCGTTAACCCCGTTCCGGCGATACCCACCGCGCCCAGCGCGGGAAACGACTTCACCAGCCCGGCCAGAGGGGCAATCAGCAGGCCAAACAGCGCAACGGAGGGAATGGTCTGGATGACGTTGAGTACAGCAAAGATGCTACCCTGACGTGAGGGATGACGATAACACCACATGCCGAGCGGTATCCCGATCAGCAGCGCCGGGATCAGCGTGCCGAAAAGGATCGTCAGATGTTGCGCCAGGGCATCATCAAACACCTCCTGACGGTTGGCGTACTCTTTTAACAGCGAGAGGTTGTTCAGTTCACCACTGAACAATAACAGCAGCGGAATAGACCATATCTGCGCATTAAGCACCCAGCGCCAGACAGAACTGGCGATGAGACGACGAATCGCATCGCTGCTGGCCAGTAAACACAAAGCCAGCCAGAGCCACAGGCCGCTGCCTGGCGTGGTTCTCGCCAGCGGACTTTCCGCCGAGGCCATATGCGTTGCCGCCAGCCCCGCGCTCCAGAACAGCGTGATAAAGAGACCTTCCGAGAGCAGCAGCGTCAGCCACTGCGCCGTTCGCCCTTGCCAGAGCGACAGTGCAACCCACGCGGCCAGCGCAGCCGCCAGCCACCACGGCGTGAACGACCATACGTCCCAGAGAGCACGCCCTTCCCCCGACATCAGGCGGTTAGGCGCGACGTTCACAAACGGTAACGCGACCGCCGCGATGGCCACGCAGGCCAAAAGCAGCAGTACGCGGTTATGACATTTTATTGGCACAGCCCTTTCCCGTTACTTCACAAGCCCTTGTTGTTTCAGGAAGTCGGCGGCCACTTTTTTGGCATCCAGTCCCTCGACGGCAATGCTGGCATTCAGCTGTTGCAGCGTTTTTTCATCCAGCTTTTCGAAGACCGGTTTGAGCCATTCAGCAATATCCGGGTAGGCTTTCAGCACCGCCTCACGCACAACCGGGGTAGGAGCGTAAATCGGCTGAACGCCTTTTGGATCGGTCAGGGTTTGCAGGCCCAGTGCCGCGACCGGGCCGTCGGTGCCGTAGGCCATCGCCGCGTTAACGCCGGAGGTTTGCTGCGCCGCCGCCTTAATAGTTACCGCCGTATCTCCGCCCGCCAGCGAGAGCAGCTGCGCCTGGTCGAGCTTGAAGTCGTACGCTTTTTCGAATGCAGGGAGCGCGTCGGGACGCTCGATAAACTCCGCGGACGCCGCGAGCTTGAAGTCGCCCTTCTCTTTCAGGTAGCGGCTGAGATCCGCAAGCGAGGTGAGCTTCCCTTTCTCCGCCACGTCCTTACGCACGGCGATAGTCCAGGTATTGTTGGCCGGGGCCGGGGTCAGCCAGACCAGCTTGTTCTGTTCCGCGTCGAGTTTTTTGACTTTTTCATAGCCAGCTTTGGCGTTTTTCCATGCTGGATCGTTCTCTTCTTTAAAGAAGAACGCGCCGTTGCCGGTATATTCAGGATAGATATCCAGCTCGCCGGAGGTAATCGCGCCGCGCACGACGGGCGTGGTGCCCAGCTGAACTTTATTGACGGTTTTCACGCCGTGGCTTTCCAGCACCTGGAGAATAATATTCCCGAGCAGCGCGCCCTCGGTATCGATCTTTGAGCCCACTTTTACCGGCTCCGCCGCCTGTAACGGCAGGCTTAGCGCCGCGAGTAGCGCCGCAGAAACTACCATCCCCGATTTAATCGTCATTCCGCTATCCTCATTTTTTTGCTGCCTTTTTCAGAGGCTTGAGAGAAAAGCGTAGCTTAAAACGGCGGATTTACCCGGCAAAATGCCTTTTTAGCATAAGGTAAGACGCATCCCCCGATGGACGGGGGATGCAAAGGAGGGAAAGGTTACAGCAGCTCGAACTCGCCTTTATTTACGCGGGCGGAATCCACCCCGATAAAGACGTTAAACTTGCCCGGTTCCGCATCATATTTCATCTGCTGGTTCCAGAACTTCAGCGCATCCACGTCAATCGGGAAGCTGATGGTTTTGGTTTCGCCAGGCTTGAGATTGACCTTCTCAAAGCCGCGCAGCTGCTTCACAGGACGGCTCATCGAGGCGGTGACATCCTGCACGTACATCTGAATCACCGTTGCCCCTTCACGCTTGCCGGTGTTGGTCACCTCGACGCTGGCGGTGACCTTGCCGTCACGCTTCAGGCTCGGCGCCGACATTTTCACCTCAGAGACCTTGAAGGTGGTGTAGCTCAGGCCATAACCAAACGGGTAGAGCGGGCCGTTAGCTTCGTCAAAATAACGAGACGTGTATTTGTTCGGCTTGTCGGCGTTGTACGGGCGACCGGTGTTCAGGTGGCTGTAGTAAACCGGGATCTGCCCGACGGAGCGCGGGAAGGACATCGGCAGCTTGCCCGACGGGTTGTAATCGCCAAACAGCACGTCGGCGATGGCGTTACCGCCTTCGGTGCCGGCGAACCAGGTTTCCAGAATGGCGTCAGCCTGCTGGTCCTCTTTCACCAGCGCCAGCGGACGACCGTTCATCAGCACCAGCACAAGCGGCTTGCCGGTCGCTTTCAGGGCGGCGATCAGATCGCGCTGGCTCTGCGGGATGGTGATGTCGGTACGGCTGGAGGCTTCGTGCGCCATACCCTGCGCTTCCCCCACGACCGCGACAACGACGTCAGACTGCTTCGCCGCGTTGACCGCTTCGTCGATCATCTCCTTCGGCGTGCGCGGATCGACCTTCACCGCTTCCTCGTACTGGTTGAGGAAGGTGACGATGTCTTTATCGTCGGTGACGTTCGCCCCTTTGGCGTACACCACTTTGGCGTTTTCACCGACGGCGCTCTTGATGCCGGTCAGGACGGTAACGGACTGATCGGCCACGCCCGCAGCAGACCAGCTACCCATCACGTCGCGCTTGCTGTCAGCCAGCGGGCCGACCACAGCAATAGTGCCGGATTTTTTCAGCGGCAGCGTGTCGAGGCGGTTCTTCAGCAGCACCAGGCTTTCGCGCGCCACTTCACGCGCTTCTTTGCGATGCAGGCGGCTTTCGGCGTTAGTATCCGCCGGGTCAGAATCTTTCGGCCCCAGGTGGCTGTACGGATCGTTAAACAGCCCCATGTCATATTTCACGTTCAGCACGTGGCGCGCGGCATCGTCCAGCTCCGCCATCGTTACCTTGCCGCTCTTCACCAGCCCCGGCAGGTATTTGCTGTAGTACTCGTCGCTCATGCTCATGTTGATGCCGGACTTAAGCGCAACGCGCACCGCGTCTTCCGGATCGGACGCCGTGCCGTGCTTGATCAGCTCTTTAATCGCGCCGTGGTCGGAAACGGTGATGCCCTTAAAGCCCCACTGGTCGCGAAGGACGTCTTTCAGCAGCCAGGAATCAGAGGTCGCAGGCGTGCCGTTCAGCGAGTTCAGCGCCACCATCACCGCGCCGCTGCCCGCATCCAGCCCTGCCTTGTACGGCGGCATGTAGTCGTTAAACAGGCGCTGTGGGCTCATGTCGACGGTGTTGTACTCTTTACCGCCTTCCACGGCGCCGTAGGCCGCGAAGTGTTTAACGCTGGTCATCACCGAGTAGCGGTCCGCCGGGCTCTTGCCCTGCATCGCTTCCACCATGGTTTTGCCCATCGTGGCCGTTAAATAGGTATCTTCACCGAAGCCTTCCGAGGCGCGGCCCCAGCGCGGATCGCGCGAGACGTCCACCATCGGTGCCCAGGTCATGTTCAGGCCGTCGTCCGCCGCTTCATAGGCCGACACGCGCCCGACGGTTTTCACCGCGTCGAGGTTAAACGAGGAGGCTAAGCCGAGGCTGATCGGGAAGACGGTGCGCTGGCCGTGCACCACGTCATAGGCGAAGAACAGCGGGATTTTCAGGCGGCTGAGCTGCATCACCTGATCCTGCATGGCGCGGATATCCTGGCGGGTGACGGTGTTAAAAATCGCGCCCACCTGGTTCTCTTTGATCATCTCGCGGATGGCCTCTTTCGGGTTATCCGGGCCAACGCTGATCAGACGCAGCTGGCCGATTTTTTCATCGACCGTCATCTTCTTAAGCAACTCCGTGACAAACGCGTCGCGGGCTTCAGGCGTGAGCGGGTGATTACCAAACAAATCCTCTGCCAGCGCAGGTTGCAGCGCCAGGCTGACGGCGACACCTACAGAACATAGCCATTTCATGTTGTTATTCTCTCTCATCAATAACCGTGGGAAGCACCCGGCCAGACCGTGCGAAAAGCGCAGTGTGCCATAAACCCTCTGAACGTTGCAGGGTTATTCTCTGATTTTTCTCGTGAATACTCGACCGCTGAACAGTTAATCGCGCTATGCTTTACAGCGAGAAATTTGCCCCACCACAAGGAGTGGAAGATGACTTCTGTTCGAACTGACGATAACAAAACATTTATTAACGAACTGTCGCGCCTGGTTGGCTCCTCTCACCTGCTTACCGACCCGGCCAAAACCGCCCGCTACCGTAAGGGTTTCCGCTCCGGCCAGGGCGACGCGCTGGCGGTGGTCTTCCCCGGCACGCTGCTGGAGCTGTGGCGCGTGCTGAGCGCCTGCGTTGCGGCGGACAAGATTATTTTAATGCAGGCGGCCAACACCGGCCTGACCGAAGGTTCCACGCCGAACGGCAACGATTACGATCGCGATATCGTGATTATCAGCACCCTGCGCCTCGACAAGCTGCACCTGCTGGACAAAGGCGAGCAGGTGCTCGCGTTCCCGGGCACCACGCTCTACTCGCTGGAAAAAGCGCTTAAGCCGCTGGGCCGCGAGCCGCACTCGGTGATCGGCTCCTCCTGCATTGGCGCCTCGGTGGTCGGTGGGATCTGCAATAACTCAGGCGGTTCGCTGGTCCAGCGCGGCCCGGCCTACACCGAAATGTCACTTTTTGCCCGCATCGATGAAAACGGCAAGCTGACGCTGGTGAACCACCTGGGCATCGATCTGGGCGTGACGCCGGAACAGATCCTCAGCAAGCTCGACGACGACCGCGTGAGGGACGAAGACGTGCAGCACGACGGTCGCCACGCGCACGACCACGATTACATCACCCGCGTGCGCGATATCGAGGCCGATACCCCGGCGCGCTACAACGCCGATCCGGATCGCCTGTATGAATCGTCCGGCTGCGCGGGCAAGCTGGCGGTTTTTGCGGTGCGTCTCGACACCTTCCCGGCAGAGAAAAAGCAGCAGGTATTTTACATCGGCACCAATCAGCCTGAGGTCCTGACCGAAATTCGTCGCCATATTCTGGGCGAATCCACCCACCTGCCGGTGGCGGGCGAGTACATGCATCGGGATATTTACGACATCGCGGAGCGCTACGGGAAAGACACCTTCCTGATGATCGATAAGCTTGGCACCGACAAAATGCCGTTCTTCTTCACCATGAAGGGCCGCACCGACGCGATGCTGGAGAAAGTGCCGCTGTTCAAGCCCCACTTTACCGACCGCTTTATGCAGAAGCTGGGCAACGTTTTCCCTGCACATCTGCCGGAGCGAATGAAAACCTGGCGTGATAAGTACGAACATCACCTGCTGCTGAAAATGGCCGGGGACGGGATCGCCGAAGCGCAGAGCTGGCTGACCGAGTTCTTCAGGACGGCTGAGGGTGATTTCTTTGCCTGCACGCCGGAAGAAGGCAGCAAAGCCTTCCTGCACCGCTTCGCCGCGGCGGGTGCCGCTATCCGTTACCAGGCGGTGCATTCCGAAGAAGTGGAAGATATTCTGGCGCTGGATATCGCCCTGCGACGCAACGACACCGAATGGTTTGAGCATCTACCGCCGGAAATCGACAGCAAGCTGGTGCATAAGCTCTATTACGGCCACTTTATGTGCTACGTCTTCCATCAGGATTATATCGTCAAAAAAGGGGTGGATGCTCACGAACTGAAGGAGCAGATGCTCGCCCTGCTGCGCGAGCGTGGCGCACAATATCCTGCGGAACACAATGTCGGGCATCTTTATAAAGCCCCTGACGCCCTTAAGCAGTTTTATCGCGAGAATGACCCTACAAACAGCATGAACCCCGGAATCGGGAAAACAACGCGGAAGAAATACTGGAAAGAGAGTGCAGACGCGGAGCAGCGCATAACGCAAGCGTCTGATTAAACCCTACAGCCAAATTTGAGAGATTGTTTCGCGCGCCTTAATCGTAATAGAGTAGCGGTCTGTCGCCGGAGAAATGTTTCTCCGGCATTCTATAACGAGGAGCAGGCGCATCATGTCGGCTGTTGATGTTTTATCCGAAACCGAACTGGAAGTGCGCGACGCCCTTCCCGATGATGTGCATGCCATCGCCGCCATCTATGCCTGGCATGTGCTTCACGGACGCGCGTCATTCGAAGAAGTCCCCCCCACCATCGACGAAATGCGTCAGCGCATGAAAAGCGTGGCCGAGAACGGTTTACCGTGGCTAATCGCGCTCTATCGCGGCATCGTGGTGGGCTATTGTTACGCCACCCCTTACCGACCGCGTCAGGCCTATCGCTATACCCTGGAAGAGTCGATTTACGTGGATGCCAGCATCACCGGACGCGGTTTTGGCACCGCATTAATGAACGCGCTGATCGCGCGCTGCGAGCAGGGCCCGTGGCGGCAGATGATTGCCGTTGTGGGAGATGGCAATAATAATTCCGGCTCGTTACGGCTGCATAAAAAACACGGCTTTGAGATTGTCGGTCAGCTTCGCAGCGTGGGGTATAAGAAAGGCGACTGGCGGGATACGGTGATAATGCAGCGCCCGCTCAATGACGGTGACTGGACGCTGCCGGAATAAACGTAAAACGGTAACCTGGGTTACCGTTTTTAGTGTTTTCTCCCTCTCCCGTGGGAGAGGGTCGGGGTGAGGGCATCAACGCGCAGAGGGGAATTAATCGTTTTGCGCCGTCGCCATCTGCTCCGCTTTCTGCTTTTTATAGGTCAATGCCGCAGCCGGAACGGGCTGCACTTTCCCGGTCTCAATCCAGGTCCGCAGGCGGCTCGCATCCGCGAAGTGGGTATATTTCCCGAAGGCATCCATCACCACCAGCGCCACCGGCTTACCGTTAAACACGGTGCGCATCACCAGGCAGTGGCCTGCCGCATTGGTAAACCCGGTTTTGGTTAACTGAATATTCCAGTTCTCGCGGTACACCAGATGGTTCGTGTTGCGAAACGGCAGCGTGTAAGACGGATTCGAGAATGTCGCCATGTCCTCACGCGTGGTGCTGAGCTGGCCGAGCAGCGGGTACTGCTTGCTGGCAATCAGCAGTTTCGTCAGATCGCGGGCCGTGGAGACGTTGTTAATCGACAGACCTGTCGGTTCAACAAAATGAGTATTGCTCATCCCCAGCGCTTTGGCTTTGGCGTTCATCGCGCGGATAAAGGCATCGTAACCGCCAGGATAGTGGTGCGCCAGACTTGCCGCCGCACGGTTTTCGGACGACATCAGCGCCAGCAGCAGCATATTTTTACGGCTGATTTCACTGTTCAGGCGCACGCGAGAGTAGATCCCTTTCATCTCCGGCGTGTGGCTGATATCCACTTTCAGCTTTTCGTCCAGCGGCAGGCGAGCATCAAGCACCACCATCGCGGTCATTAATTTGGTTATTGAGGCGATCGGGCGCACCAGGTCCGGGTGGCTGGCGTAAATCACTTTATTGGTGTTGAGATCAACAATCATCGCGCTGCCGGACGCAATTTGCGGCTGAGCAGCAGCGGTGGTCACCGCGGGCGTTTTGGCGACGGCTGGCACGGCAGCGGACGCGCCCAGCAGCAGCGCCAGGCTAAGTAAGGAGACACGAAATTTCAGCATGGTGAGACTTCTGATAATTATTCACGCACGTAATGACGTACACCGCCTGCGTCGACTGATAAACACAGGCTGGCTTCGGCATCATAGCGGTCACCGTGCTTTGTCGCCAGCGGATAATCGTGAACAGATGCTGCATTGCTGGCATTTACGCCAGCAATGCAGTGAGCTTAGAAGAGACGGTATCCATAACCCCAGAGAATAACCGTCAGTGCCAGTAACACCTCCAGTACCAGCACCCCGATGGCAAGCGTGGAACCGGAGAAGCTCAGGCCCTCTTCTTTATTGATATTCAGGAAGGTTGGAACGCCCAGATACAGCAGATAACCGGTGTAAAAGAGCGCAACAGTACCGATCAGCGCGCACAGCCAGACCAGTGGATAGAGCGCAACAATACCGCTTAAGAACAGCGGGGTCGCGACGTATCCGGCGAAGACCATACAGTGTGCCAGCGATGGGCGCTGTGGGTAGTTACGCGCCATCCAGTGAATGACGCGCCCCATGACCGCCACCCCTGCCAGCATCAGGCCATAAAAGAGAATGGCCAGATAAAGCCCGGTAAACCAGGAGAGCTGAACCACGGTACCGTCACCGAAGTTCCAGCCGATTTGTGTTGTGCCAATAAACGCGCATATTACCGGCACCGCGGCCATCAGCAGCACATGGTGGGTGTAATGATGCGAGACCGTTTCGTTCTCACTTTTGATGACATGCATTTCACGATCGGGATGGGAGAAAAGTCCCCAGACATGGTTCATAGCGCCCCCTTGTTGTCGGCCCGTCAGCGATACCTTAAGTATAATGCAGGCTTTAGATTATTTTATGTACAGTGGGAAATTTCCGTTGATTGCCGCGCGGTTGATTCATGAGGTATATGTTTAAACGAGGAACGCAGAGGGAGATAACCGTTACGTAATGGATATTAACGCACTCATTGAACAATATGGATATGCCGCGCTGGTCATCGGCAGCGTGGCGGAAGGTGAAACCATCACGCTGCTGGGCGGCGTCGCCGCGCATCAGGGCTTACTGAAGTTTCCGCTGGTCGTCGCTGCGGTCGCGCTGGGCGGCATGATTGGCGATCAGCTGCTCTACTTCCTGGGGCTACGCTTTGGCCCGACGCTGCTCAAGCGTTTCGTTAAACACAAAAAGAAAATCAACCGCGCGCAGCGCCTGATCCAGCGTCACCCTTATCTGTTCGTCATAGGCACCCGCTTTATGTACGGCTTCAGGATTATCGGACCGATACTGATTGGTGCCAGCCGCCTGCCGCCAAAAATTTTCCTGCCGCTGAATATTGTTGGCGCGATAGCCTGGGCGCTGATCTTCACGACGCTTGGTTACGTGGGTGGCGAGGTGATTGGCCCGTGGCTGCATAACCTTGACCAACACCTGAAGCACTGGGCGTGGTTGATTCTGGTGGTTGTGGCGGTGATTGGGGTCAGGCTGTGGATGCGGCACAGAGAGAAGAAGCGGGATGAGGAGTGAGTCAGCCTGGTGCCCCTCACCCCTTTGGGGAGAGGGGTACGTTGAGGGAAACCTGTTACCCTTCCGGCTTAAACTGCGGGTTCGCCAGCATAAAGCCCCCGTCGACGATAAACGATTGCCCTGTGGTATAGCTGGCGTCGCTGTCACACAGCCACGCCACCAGGCTGGCGATTTCTTTGGTGTGGCCCGGCCTTGCCAGCGGGATTTCCGGCATTGACCCTTCCTTCACTTCGCTGTCGTCCATATCGTTCATCGGCGTGGCAATGGCCCCCGGCGCGACGGCGTTCACCAGAATCTTGTGCTTCACCAGCTCCATCGCCATCGATTTGGTTAAGCCGCCGAGCGCATGTTTCGCAGCCGTGTAAGCGCTGGCATCAGGCAGCGGCGTGTGCTCATGCACCGAGGTGATGTTCACAATCCGCCCCCCTTTCCCCTGCTTCACCATCTGCCGTGCCGCAATCTGCGAGCAGAGAAACGCGCCGTCCACGTCGACGGTAAAAATGTTCCGCCAGTCGTCAAACGCCATCTCAAGAAATGGCGCTTTGGTCATCGCTCCGGCATTGTTAACCAGCACGTCCAGCCGGCCGAAACGTGCAATCAGCGTTTCAATGGCTTTAGCGCCGTCCGGGAGCGTGCTTAAATCAAGATGGATAGCCTCTGCACGCTGCCCACGCGCTTCAACTTCACGGCAGGTTTCCAGCGCCCCTTTTTCATCCGAATGCCAGGTGACGCCAATATCAAACCCGCGCTCTGCCAGCATCAGCGCCGTGGTTTTACCGATCCCGGAATCCGATGCGGTTACAATCGCTACTCTGTTCATACTCACCTCCTGAAAAACTGCAAAGAGGTAAGTATAGATAATGACCTTTTTTAGCCATGATGATAGCCGCCGCCCAGCGCTGACGTCAGCTGCAGCGTGGCGTCGAGATACTGGCCTTTCAACATGACGCCTTCAAGATGCTCTTTCAGTGCCGGGATTCTGGCTTCGCTGACCCGCGAACCGGCAATAATACCTGCACTAAAACGCGCCTGCGCCAGCGCCACCACGCGCGCCGCGTCTTTTTCTATCTGCTGCTGGTGACGATTTTTTGCCGTCAGGGTTTCAACTTCACTTGCCGTACGCGCCACCTGATTGACCGCCTCCACCACCGCTTTGTTGTAGTTCGCGACCGAGAGGTTATTCTGCGCCTGGGCGATATCCAGATTAGCGTTCAGCCTGCCGCTGTCGAAGATCGGCAGCGTCAGTCCGGCAGTCACGCCCATCTGCTGGGCTGAAGAGCGGAACAGATCGCTCAGGTGCAGGGCATCCTGCTGTAAGAACGCCATCAGGTTCACGTCAGGATAAAACGCCGCTCGGGCGGCTTCCACCTCGCTCATAGAGGCTTCGATATACCAGTGCGCCTCCTGCAGATCCGGACGGCGTGCCAGCAGTTCATATCCCAGCGTTGACGGTAGCGAGGCTTCGGCTGCAGGCAACGGGTGGCGCGTAAGGTGTGTCGCCGGGGTGCCGGTCAGCGCATCCAGACGCGCTTCAATGGCCTTCATTTTGCCCTTTACGTCGGCCAGCTGTTCATTAGTCTTACTGGCGTGTATATCGGTTTCGACGCCCTCCACCGAGGAGGTAATACCGTGCTGATACAGTTCGCGATCGGCGTCGATAATATTTTCCTGCTCCTGTTTAATCCGGGTAAGAACTTCCCCTGCTTCGGCCTGGGTCTGCCACGCCCAGTAAAGGCGCGCAACGCTGGTTGAAAGCAGCTGACGGGTCTGCTCCAGCTCCGCTTTTTGCGCATTCACTTTACCGATACGCGCTGCAATCCGGGCGCGGTTTTTTCCCCATAGATCGAGATCCCAGCCCGCCGTCAGGCCAAAGGTGCCGTTGGTATACCATGGGCCGGTGGTGCCCGCCGCCGGGTCGGTAAGGGCAAACGGCCCCATCAGCCCCTCTGCCGACATTTTTTGCCGTTCAACATCCGCTGAAAAATCCATTTGTGGGCCATCGGCTGCGATAGCGGCTCTGGCCTGCGCTTCGGCAAGCGTAATGCGCTGCCGGGCAATTTGCATATCGGGCGCATCCGCTATGGCTTTGGCAATAAGCGAATTTAACTGCGGGTCGTTATATTCTTTCCACCATTCATTTTTCGGCCAGTCCGCATGACGAAGTTGGGTATTAACGGACGCGACTGTCGTTTGCGTTTGAATTGGCGACACCGTGGAATGTTCCGGTGCGCAGGCAGCCAGCATAAAAACAAGGGGAGCACTCAGAGATAAAATAAGAAAACGTTTCATTACGCCATGCACTCAAAAAAAATAAAGGCGCAACTTACGCTTGATGACGCGCTATTTTTTAGTAACGCGTGGCAATCCGCAAATTGTCATACACTTACATACTCGGCAAAATATTCACTGAGTGAATTATTTATTTTTAAATATACCTGCCGATTATTTTGACTGTATTACCCGCGCAATATCAGCCGACGTTTGTAGCGTGCGGATCTCCTGAAATAATCCCAGCGCTTCGCTGTACTCTTTGCGTAAATAACTCAGCCACTGTTTAATTCGCGCGACGTGATACAAACCGGTGTCGCCCTGCTTCTCCAGACGGCTGTATTTTTGCAGCAGCGTGACGACGTCTGCCCACGGCATCCGCGGCTCGTTATATTTCACCACCCGGCTGAGGTTCGGCACGTTCAGCGCGCCGCGGCCAATCATCACCGCATCGCAGCCGGTGGCTTTCAGGCACGCCTGCGCGCTCTCGTAATCCCAGATTTCGCCGTTGGCGATCACCGGAATAGTAAGTCGTTTGCGGATTTCACCAATCGCCTGCCAGTTAATGCGCTCGGCTTTGTAGCCGTCTTCTTTAGTGCGGCCATGCACCACCAGCTCGGTGGCCCCGGCCTGCTGCACCGCATCGGCAATTTCAAACTGTCGGGCGTCGCTGTCCCACCCCAGGCGCACCTTAACCGTCACCGGCAAATGCGAGGGCACGGCCTCACGCATGGCTTTCGCGCCGCGGTAAATCAACTCAGGATCTTTCAGCAACGTCGCTCCGCCGCCGCTGCCGTTCACCAGCTTCGACGGACAGCCGCAGTTCAGATCCACCCCGTAAGAGCCAAGCGCTACCGCGCGGGCGGCGTTTTCCGCCAGCCATTCAGGATACTGGCCGAGGAGCTGAATCCGCACCAGCGTACCGGAAGGGGTCCGGCTCTGGCGATGCAGTTCAGGGCAGAGACGATAGAATGACTTTTCTGGCAGCAACATATCGACCACGCGCAAAAACTCCGTCACGCAGAGATCGTAATCGTTCACCTCGGTCAGAAGCTCGCGCACGAGGGAGTCGAGCACGCCTTCCATTGGGGCCAGTAAAACACGCATAGCAGTACCTGTGAAAAAAGACGCGCTATAGTAGCCGCTCTCTATATCGCTGGGAAGCGCTTCTGTTCAGGCAGAAAGTCACCCGGCGTTGCCCCAACAATAGCGCGAAACGCCGCCGCAAATGCCGCCGGGCCGGAAAACCCCAGCATCCAGGCCACCTGCTTAACCGGGTATCCGTTGGCGAGGAGATCCAGCGAGGCACAAATCCTTGCGCGCTGTCGCCAGGCCCGGAAGCTAAAGCCGGTATCGTTGATAAACGCACGTGAAAATGTGCGTTCAGACATCGCGACCCGTTCCGCCAGCCTTTCCAGAGAGAGATCCCAGAGATTGTTGGCAATGATGTCACAGGCCACGCGATGTAAGCGCTCATCCACGGGCATCGGCAGTTCGGCAGAAATCTGCTGCGTCTCGCTGATGATGTCGAGCAGCAAAACGGCCATGCTGCGCTGGCTTGCTGGCCGGTATTCCGCGCTGAACAGCCCGGCAATCAGCTCTTTGAACAACGCTGTGGCCATAATCACGTGAACCTCGTCTTTCCGCTTAAAAGGTTCGCATTGCGAAATCAGTGCCGGGCTAAACCAGACCGCGCGAAGCTCCGTTGCGGATAACACGCTGTAGGTATGTTCCTGAAAGGGAGGGATCCACAGCGCGCGCTGCGGCGGTATGACCCAGCGTTTACTGCCGGTTTCAACCAGCATAACCCCCTTAATGGCAAACAAAAGTTGTCCCTGCGAATGCTGGTGAGGCGGATCGACTTCGCCGCGCGTATAGCGAATTGCCCCTCTTGACCATCCGATAGCATCGTCGTGAATTGGCGTTTTATCGATAACGGTTGGCATTTCACATTCCCCCCTTCCTCTTATGATGCTGCTTGTACACGTAACCAGAGAGAGACGCAATGCACATCCATTTTATTATTCATGAACATTTCGAGGCGCCAGGCGCCTATGAAATCTGGGGGAAAAGTCGCGGCTGCAGTCTGAGCTACACCAGAGTGTATCAGGGCGAACCTTTACCTGAGGAACTGGGGGGCACAGACCTGCTTATCATCATGGGAGGCCCGCAATCCCCCGCCACCACGCTTGAGGAATGCCCCTGGTTTGATGCGCAGGCGGAAAAGGCACTCATCAGCCGCGCGATAGAGGCAGGTAAAACGGTGTTAGGCGTTTGTCTGGGCTCACAGCTTATCGGCGAAGCGCTGGGCGCAGCGTTTTGCCACAGCCCGGAAAAAGAGATCGGCAAATTTCCCGTCAGGCTCACAGATGCAGGCAAGGCGAACCCGCTGTTTGAGGACTTTGGCAGCGTGCTGAACGTCGGTCACTGGCATAACGATATGCCTGGGTTGACGCCGCAGGCTAAGGTTCTGGCTTACAGCGAGGGTTGTCCCCGCCAGATCGTGCAATACAGCGAACGGGTTTACGGTTTCCAGTGCCATATGGAGCTGACGCCGGAGGTGGTAGAGTTGCTGATTGAGCATTCGCAGAATGACCTCCGCCGTGCGGGTGAATTCCGTTTTGTCGAAACGGCGGAAAAACTCCGCTCGCATGATTATCGCGAAATGAACCAGGTGCTGTTTTCTTTTCTCGATAAACTGACCGCCTGACGCTGATACCTTCTCTGGCGCGTGACTTCGCCAGCGCAATCCCTTTCCTCTAAACTGTAGCCTGCACCAGTAAGGTGATACCGGACGTTCCATTCCGGAATGTCTGGTATGCTCAAAATTCATGATGTGATCCGTGGCACATTTTTAGGTTTAATTGTATGATGAATGCGTTTCAGCAAGGACTATCACCATGAGCAAATCATTGAACATTATCTGGCAATATCTGCGCGCATTCGTCCTGATTTACGCCTGCCTGTATGCCGGCATTTTCATCGCGTCGCTGCTGCCCATCACCATTCCCGGCAGCATTATCGGTATGCTGATCCTCTTCGTTTTACTGGCGCTGCAAATTCTGCCTGCAAAGTGGGTTAATCCAGGCTGCTTCATTCTTATCCGCTACATGGCGCTGCTGTTCGTGCCTATCGGCGTGGGCGTCATGCAGTATTTTGATTTGCTCAAGGCGCAGTTCGGCCCGATTGTCGTTTCCTGCGCGGTCAGCACGCTGGTGGTTTTCCTGGTGGTGAGCTGGAGTTCTCATCTGGTACATGGAGAACGTAACGTGGTCGGGGAGAAAACAAAAAAATGATGGCTAATATCTGGTGGTCACTGCCGTTAACCCTGCTGGTATTCTTCGCCGCGCGCAAGCTTGCCGCACGATTTAAAATGCCCTTGCTGAACCCCCTGCTGGTGGCGATGGTGGTGATTATTCCCTTCCTGCTGCTCACCGGCATTCCTTATGAGCGTTACTTTGCGGGCAGCAAAATTTTAAACGACCTCCTGCAGCCCGCCGTTGTCGCGCTTGCCTTTCCTTTATATGAGCAGCTGCACCAGATCCGCGCACGGTGGAAGTCCATCATTACTATCTGTTTTGTGGGAAGCCTGGTGGCGATGATTACCGGCACGTCGGTGGCGCTGTTGATGGGGGCCTCCCCGCAAATTGCCGCCTCTATCCTGCCTAAATCAGTGACCACGCCTATCGCGATGGCGGTAGGCGGCAGCCTCGGCGGTATTCCGGCCATCAGCGCGATGTGCGTGATTTTCGTCGGTATTCTCGGCGCGGTGTTTGGCCACACTCTGCTGAACGGGATGCGTATTCACACCAAAGCGGCGCGCGGGCTGTCGATGGGCACCGCCTCGCACGCGCTGGGTACCGCACGCTGCGCGGAGCTGGACTATCAGGAAGGGGCGTTTAGCTCTCTTGCGCTGGTGATCTGCGGGATTATCACCTCCCTGCTCGCCCCGTTCATTTTCCCGCTGATTCTGGCGGTGATGGGCTAAAATTTGCGATGCGTCGCGCAAATTTCATTTTGATTTCATAAGTTGCATACATAATGAGAAGTGGATCACATATAAAGGCCTTACGGCTCCGTAAACTACCGATCCATTAACCTTTATGAGGCAAACGCCATGCACCCACGTTTTCAAGCTGCCTTCGCTCAGCTTGCAGAGAATTTGCAGTCAGCCCTGGCTCCCGTTCTGGCAGATGCACATTTCCCCGCCCTGCTGACGGCGGAGCAGGTCACGGTGCTTAAACAGGCAACCGGGCTGGATGAAGACGCGCTGGCTTTCGCACTGCTGCCCCTGGCTGCCGCCTGCGCCCGGGCCGATCTTTCCCACTTCAACGTCGGTGCTATCGCGCGCGGCGTCAGCGGAACCTGGTACTTCGGCGGGAACATGGAGTTCCTCGGCGCAACCATGCAGCAGACCGTTCACGCCGAGCAGAGCGCCATCAGCCACGCCTGGCTGCGCGGTGAGAAAGCCCTGAGCGCCATCACCGTAAACTACACCCCATGCGGCCACTGCCGCCAGTTTATGAACGAGCTGAACAGCGGGCTGCAGCTGCGCATTAACCTGCCGGGCCGCGCGCCGCACACGCTGGGGGACTACCTGCCTGACGCCTTCGGCCCGAAAGATCTGGAGATCAAAACCCTGCTGATGGACGAGCAGGATCACGGTTTCGCCCTGTCCGGCGATGACCTGAACCAGGCGGCCATACGCGCGGCGAACAAGAGCCACACCCCGTACAGCAACTCCCCGAGCGGCGTGGCACTGCAGTGCCGCGATGGCCGTATCTTCACCGGCAGCTATGCGGAAAACGCCGCGTTTAACCCAACGCTGCCGCCGCTGCAGGGCGCACTCAACCTGCTGAGCCTGAACGGCTACGATTATCCGGACATTCAGCGTGCCGTTCTGGCCGAAAAGGCCGATGCGCCGCTGATTCAGTGGGATGCCACCGCCGCAACGCTCAAGGCGTTAGGCTGCACGACGATCGACCGCGTCCTGCTGGCGTAAACCTTCCGGCGGACAGAAATGTCCGCCACGTTGCTGAAAAACCCCTCAGTTGAGTCGCTGTTTCTTGCGCTAACCAGGCGGGTAAAGTAGCCTGAGTTAAATTTCATCCACGAACGAGCCATCTTCATGTTAAAGCGCGTTTTTTACAGCCTGTCTGTCCTGGTCGGCATACTGCTGTTTATCGTGCTGGGTCTCGACCGCTGGATGAGCTGGAAAACGGCCCCCTACATCTTTGATGACCTGCAGGATCTCCCCTACCGTCAGGTGGGCGTGGTGCTCGGCACCGCCAAGTATTACCGCACAGGGGTGATCAACCAGTATTACCGCTACCGTATTCAGGGCGCGCTGAACGCCTACAACAGCGGCAAGGTAAACTACCTGCTACTGAGCGGTGATAACGCGCTGCAAAGCTATAACGAGCCGGTGACGATGCGGAAGGATTTGATTGCTGCAGGCGTGGACCCTGCCGATATCGTGCTCGACTACGCCGGGTTCCGCACCCTGGACTCCATCGTGCGCACGCGCAAAGTCTTCGACACCAACGACTTTATCATCATCACCCAGCGCTTCCACTGCGAGCGCGCGCTGTTTATCGCCCTGCACATGGGCATTCAGGCCCAGTGCTACGCGGTGCCGTCGCCGAAAGATATGCTGAGCGTGCGCGTCCGCGAGTTTGGTGCCCGCTTTGGTGCCCTGGCCGATCTGTATATCTTCAAACGCGAACCGCGCTTTTTAGGCCCTCTGGTGCCGATCCCGGCGATGCATGAAGTGCCGGAAGACGCGCAGGGTTACCCGGCGGTGACGCCAGAGCAGCTGCTGGATATGCAGAAAAAAGAGAAAAAATAGGCCTGCCTTTATACTTTCTTTACGCCGGTACTGACGCTTTTTATCCGCCCTTTACGCCAGCTCTTTTAACCTGAGTTCACTGCCGCTACGGCTTCATTGAAGAATGACTATGAACTCGATAATGAATGCGTTTTTCCTCAAGAGTCTCCGCCCTTACTTTAACTTTCCCGGATTATCACTCCCCGGCGCACTTAATTCTGGTCTCTGGCTGGATGAAAAAATTGACGCCCTCCAGCACAATATTGCCGTGGAAGTGGCCGACTATCTGGAACGCTACCCGCAGACGAAACACGTTGACGTTTACCTGAACGATATCAACGGCACGATGCGCGGCAAGCGCCTCACGGTGGAGAGCATGCTGAGTCTGGAAAAAGGCTGTTATTTTCCGCTTTCCGTCTACTCCATGGATCAGAAGGGAAAAATCGCCGCCCCGGTTTATGATGAACCCGACCGGCTGTGCGTCCCGATCGCCGGCTCTCTGCGTCCCTGTCCGCAGGATCCGGAGCATACCGCGCAGATCCTGCTGACGATGAAGGATAGCGACGGTAACCCCTGCCCGCTTGAGCCACGCGCGATACTGCAGAACGTCGTGGCCCGCTTCCACCAGCACGGCCTTTTCCCGGTCATTGCCCCGGAAATCGAGTTTTACCTGACGGGACAGGGCGATCGCGATCCGCAAAATCAGGGCTGTTTTCACATGGACACCTCGTCGGCGCACGCGGCGCTTTTTGACGAGCTGGAACAGCTGGCGCACCTTCAGCACATCCCGCTGTCAGGGGTGGTAGCAGAAGCCGAGTCCGGACAGTACGAATTAAACCTGAAGCACAGCCAGCGCGTCGTAGAGGTCTGTGATAACGTGCTGGCCCTGCGCCGCCTGACCCGCTATGTCGCTGAAAAGCACGGTCTTCAGGCTAACTTTATGGCTAAGCCCTTCAGCCAGCTCTCCGGCAGCGGTTTGCACATCCATTTCAGCCTGAACAACAGCCGTGGCGAGAACGTTTTTGCCTCGCCGGTGAACGCGCTGAGCAGCATGATGCGCTTGTGCATCGCGGGCCAGCTGGCGCTGATGCCCGCCTCCGTCGCCATTCTTGCGCCGGGGGTCAACGCGTTTCGTCGCCTGCGAAAAAACCTGACGGAACCCGTCTTTAACTCGTGGGGGTATAACACCCGCTCCGCTGCCCTGCGCATTCCCTGCTCGGAAGAGAGCAACCGTCGTATCGAGTACCGACTGGCCGGAGCCGATGCGAATCCGTATCTGGTGGCGGCCACAATCCTGACCGGCATGCTGTACGGGCTGGAACATATCGACGATGGGGAACTCCCGGAACCGCAGCAGGACCAACCGGAACTCCCGCTGTTCCAGCAGGAGGCAATTGAGGCCTTCGCCCGCTGTCAGTATCTCACCGACAGCCTGGGCGACGCCTTTTCCGAACAGTGGGTCGCCTGCAAGCTTTCTGAACTCGAGTGGTTTGAGCGCATTGTGACGCAAGAAGAGTCCCATCTGGCATAGGCCATAAAAAAGCCCGCTCGGTGAGCGGGCCGGGTATGGCGAGTGACGATTACTTCTTACGGGCGTACTTCAGTGAATCCAGAGCAACCGCGAAGATAATGATGGCGCCCTTGATGATGTACTGCCAGTACGGGTTCACGCCAATGTAGGTCAACCCGTAGTTGATGACGGTAAAGATGATCACACCGGTGACCACGCCGAGCACGGTACCCACCCCGCCGCTGAAGGAGACGCCGCCGACCACGCAGGCCGCAATCGCATCCAGCTCGTACATGAAGCCAAGGTTGTTCGTTGCGGAGCCGATACGGCCTGCTTCCAGCATCCCGCCGAAGGCGTAGAACACACCGGACAGCGCGTAAATCATCAGCAGGTTCAGGGCAACGTTTACCCCGGACACTTTCGCCGCTTCCGGGTTACCGCCGATAGCGAAGATGTTTTTACCGAAGCGCGTTTTGTTCCACAGGATCCAGACGAACGCCACCGCAATCAGCGCATAGAAGGTAATGTACGACAGGCGGAAGCTGCCCAGCGCGATAAACCCCTGCGTGAAGGTGGAGAAGCCGCTGTCAAAGCCCGAAATCGGCGACGCGCCCACAAAGTCGTAGTACAGGGAGTTGATACCATAAACGATGATCATCGTACCCAGCGTGGTGATAAATGGCGTCACGTTCAGGTAAGCGATGATAATACCGTTGATCAGGCCAATCACCGCCCCGATGGCGCAGACAATCAGGATCACCACGAAAATCGGCATAGTCGCCATCTCCGGGAACACCTTGTTGGCGTTTTCCATCGACTGCAGCAGGGTTGCCGCAATAACCGCCGCCAGGCCGACCTGACGACCGGCAGAAAGGTCCGTCCCCTGGGTGACGATAAGGCCCGCCACGCCGAGCGCAATGATGATACGCACGGAGGACTGGGTCAGAATATTACTCAGGTTCAGCAGGCTTAAGAACGTAGGGTCCTGGAAAATAATAATGGCCAGCAGGACTAAAAGAACAACGTAAATACCGCCTTCTTTCAGGTAAGTGAGAAAACTTTTTTTATTTAACGCACTCATGAGGAGCCCCTGATCTTAAAGGTGCAAAGACGCAAGACGCAAAATTTCGTTTTGCGTTGTCGTTTTGGTGTCAACAATACCGGCAACGAGACCATTGCTCATAACCAGAATACGGTCCGTGATCCCTAACAGTTCCGGCATTTCGGAAGAAATAATAATGATCCCTTTATTCTTTTTCGCCAGCTCGGCAATCAGCTGATAAATTTCAAACTTCGCGCCGACGTCAATACCGCGGGTCGGTTCATCCAGCATCAGAATTTCTGGCTGGGTTAATAACCAACGACCAATAATCACTTTTTGCTGGTTACCACCGGAAAGCGAACCGATTTGGGTACGGTGGCCAGGCGTTTTCACGCGCATGGAGTCAATTACCCACTGGGTATCGCTCTTCATGCGGGAGTTATCCAGCAGCCCGACTTTGTTTTTGTAATTGCGAATATTAGAGATTAACGAGTTAAAGTTAATATCCAGATAAGCATAAATACCGGTCGAACGACGTTCTTCCGTCACCAGCGCAAAACCGTTATTAATGGCTTCGTTGGCATTATGGTTGTTAATTTTCTTCCCGTGCAGCGTGATGGTGCCGTCGGCCTTCTCGCGGATGCCAAACAGGGTTTCCACGATGTCGGTACGCTTTGCCCCTACGAGGCCAGCAATGCCAAGAATTTCGCCTTTGTGAAGGTCGAAAGAAACATCGCGGATGGACGGCTGGCGCAGCGAGGTCAGATTGCGCACTTCCAGGATTACTTCTCCTGGCTTGTTCTCTTTGTCCGGGAAGCGCTGGTTCAGGGAACGGCCGACCATCATGGCGATGATCTTGTCCATGTCCAGCCCTTCAAGCGGCTGCGTGGCAATCCACTGGCCGTCGCGCAGGATGGTAATTTCATCGCACAGCTGGAAGATCTCTTCCATTTTGTGCGAGATGTACACAATGCCGCAGCCGCGTTCTTTCAGCTTACGAATAATGGTAAAAAGGTGATTAACCTCTTTTTCCGTTAATGACGAGGTGGGTTCATCCATGATGACGATTTTCGCATCATAGGAGAACGCTTTGGCAATTTCGATCATCTGCATCTGGGAAACGGATAATGTCCCTACGCGGGCGCGCGGATCGATATCAATATCCAGCTCATCGAAAATCGCTTTGGTGTCGCGATACATTTTGTCCTGATCGACAAACACACCTTTGGTTGGGTAACGTCCCAACCACATGTTATCCATTACCGAGCGTTGCAGTACCAGGTTTAATTCCTGGTGAACCATCGAGATACCGTTTTCCAGCGCTTCTTTCGCTGAATGGAAATCGATCTCTTTCCCCTGAAAAAGAATGCTGCCAGAATCTTTTTGATAGATCCCAAAAAGACATTTTAATAACGTTGATTTACCCGCACCGTTCTCCCCCATTAATGCATGAATAGAGTGAGGACGGACTTTTAAATTAACATTATCGAGTGCCTTAACACCGGGGAAGGACTTGTTGACGCCTGTCATTTCCAACAAGTATTCACCGGACGACTGAGTAGTTGTGCTGACCATAATTATACCTTGTTGGCCTCGCATATCGCGTTATAAAAGGGCGCAACGAATTGCGCCCAGTGAAGACAAAACAAAGATCTTATTTACCGATAAACTCAGCCAGGTTGGACTGGTCTACGCCCACGTAAGGCACGCGAACGATTTTGTTGTCAATTTTCCAGTTGGTGCCATCCGCCGCGCCTTTACCGTCGGCGAGGTTTTTCGCCAGATCGAAGGTCGCTTTCGCCTGGTTGTTGGCATCGTTCAGAACGGTACCGGCCATCGCGCCAGATTTAACCAGCGCCAGCGCTTCCGGCAGGGCATCCACGCCAAATACCGGGATGGACGATTTATTGTGGGCTTTCAGCGCTTCAACCGCACCCATTGCCATCGCATCGTTGTTGGCAATGACCACTTCGATTTTGTTCGCGTTCGGGCCAGACAGCCACGCGTCCATCTTATCTTTCGCCTGAGCGGTGTCCCACATCGCGGTATCTAACGCCAGCTGCTGGGTTTTCAGGCCCTTGTCGTTCAGCTCTTTGATAACATAGGTGGTACGCGCTTCAGCATCCGGGTGGCCAGGCTCGCCTTTCAGCAGCACGAACTGGATCTGACCGTCTTTGTTCAGGTCCCAGTTCGGGTTCGCCGCCCAGTGCTTCGCGATCAGATCGCCCTGAATAATGCCGGACTCTTTAGAGTCGGTACCGACGTAATACGCTTTGTCATAGCTGTCCAGCGCTTTACGGGAAGGTTCTTTGTTGAAGAAGACGATTGGCACGTTCTGGCCGCGCGCTTTCTCAATAACCGTGCCTGCTGCAGCCGGGTCAACCAGGTTGATCGCCAGGGCCTTAACGCCTTTAGCCAGCAGAACGTCGATCTGATCGTTCTGTTTGGACTGGTCGTTCTGGGAGTCATTCATCAGCAGCTGTACGTCTGGCGCTGCTTTCGCATCTTTCTCAATTGCTTTACGCACAACAGACATGAAGTTGTCGTCGTATTTATAGATGGTCACACCAATACGGGTATCCGCAGCGTGCGCTGCTGCACCAAAAAGCATGCTTGCCATTACAGCAGACAGGGTCAACACCTTCTTATTCATGGTATCTCCGGTTTTTTTATGCAGGGTAGTTCTTGTGAATAACGATCGGCAGGCAGGTGTTAATAAAACGTTACTGACAGCCGACGTTCACTTATAAAATTTCTATCTTCCGTGGTCGGTAACGCTCCAGAAATGCGTTTTATTCGTTGTTTGCGGCACATTGGCTATGGTGAAAGCGAATAATCACCGTTACATAGCGTTTCAGCCCCTAAAACGCTGACATCAT
Source organism: Enterobacter cloacae complex sp. P14RS (assembly GCF_014895895.1). Lineage (NCBI taxonomy): Bacteria > Pseudomonadati > Pseudomonadota > Gammaproteobacteria > Enterobacterales > Enterobacteriaceae > Enterobacter > Enterobacter cloacae complex sp. P14RS. Next base: position 425,303 of record NZ_JADBQM010000006.1, on the reverse strand, counting down.
AGTCAGCGCCTTGTTAAGATACTGTGAATTTACTCACAGATTGAAAACGGTTACATCACCCGGTGTAATCAGTTAGTGATCGGAACCACAATTTGCCGGGCGGCGACGGAATGACGACGCACCAGCGTCGGCATGAAGCAGTGAGTTGCCCCTGGATCCAGCAGCCCAGCCGCTCCCTGTAGCGCCAGCTCGGTCGCCAGTTTTGCCATAGAAGCAATGGGATAGCGCACCGTAGTCAGCTGCGGGTCGGTGTAACGGGCAATCGGAATATCATCGAAACCAATCAATGACAAATGCTGTGGCACCGCAATGCCGTTATCCTTCAGCGCAGTCAGCGCGCCTGCCGCCATGCTGTCGTTATAGGCAAACACCGCAGAAAGCTGCAGATTACGGCCCAGCAGTTCCACCATTGCCGCCTCACCGCCCTGCATATCCGGCGTGCCGGTGCCAATCCAGCTTTCTGATGGCGTAATACCGTGCTCTTTCAGGGCGTTTTGCCACCCCTCACGCCGCAGCTCGTCATCTTCAATGTGATGGCTGGATGCCAGATAGCCGATCCGCTGATGGCCGTTATTGATGAGCATTTTGGTGGCCATCATGGCGCCGCTGACGTTATCCAGCCCGACACAGCGGTGGGCATAGCCCGGGACGATGCGGTTGATTAACACCATGCCCGGGATCTGCTCCATAAACCCGACCAGCTCTTCATCGCTTAAGGCTTTTGAGTGAACAATCAGGGCGTTGCAGCGCTGGCGGATCAGCACTTCAATGGCATAACGCTCCTTTTCCGCCTCGTGATAGCTGTTGCCAATCAGCACGTATTTCTGATGCTGCTGGGCGACCACATCGACCGCTTTCACCAGCGCACCGAAAAAGGCGTCCGAGACATCCATTACCACCACGCCGATGGTATCGCTGACCTGTGTTGCCAGCGCCTGTGCGTTGGCATTTGGCCGGTACCCGAGCTGGGTCACGGCTTTCATTACGGTTTCACGGGTTTCAGGGCTGACCAGCGCGCTGTTATTCAGCACGCGGGAAACGGTAGCCACAGAAACGCCCGCCAGACGGGCGACGTCACGAATGGTGATCATATTCACCATCCTTCAAAGAATTGCAGCAACTCACAGACACCCCCTGTGTTTAGCAAGGTGGCTATTTTGGCAGCGAGAGAAAGGGGACTACGTGAAGAAGCTCACACTCATGAAAACGCTTACATCCGTTTTGTTAATGATTGTGATCCAGATCGTTATCTGGATGTATTACTCAATGATACCCCCGAAGCATGTGCGGTTAACTGACGCCACACCCACTCCAGCGGTCCCTGGCGGAAATAACGCAGCCAGATGACAGAAAACGCCAGGTTTACTATCCAGACCGGAATAACAAACGCCAGTAGTCCGAGGCGGTCGAATTTCATAAACAGGCCAAAGCGATAGAAAAGCGTGGTGCAGATCAGCGTCTGCAGGAGGTAATTGCTTAACGCCATCCGCCCAACGCAGGCTACGGCGCTGACGATCCACAGGCGAGAAAGCTGCGGCCAGAAACCATAGATCAGCGCCGCATAGCCGATGGTCTGGAACGGCGAGCTCAATTCACGCGGCGCCTGCAGCAGGAACGCGCACCAGCGGTAATCCCAGTGAAGGTGCCACTGCGCCATCACCGCCGGAAGGTTAATCAGCACGCCCAGCAGGACCAGCCCCGCGCCGGTGCGGCGGTAGTGACGCAGGCTGAATTCCCCTTTCAGCCAGCCGGTGCGCATCAGTGACGCGCCCATCAGCATCATGCCCGCCAGCTGCCAGCCGTATTGCGCCCCCAGGGCAAGCAGATTGTCGCCCAGCATATCCGCACGGTTGCTTATCGCTTCCGTACCGCCCTTCAGCTTCCAGTACTGCTCGTACTGGAGGTTAGCGGCGTCCGGGATCCAGGAACGGTTTGTCGCGTCACCGGAGATCAGCCCCAGCAAAAGCAGGACGCCGAGCCCCATGAGATAGAGCATCACGCCGGTGTTAAACAGGCTTTTCACGCTGTGCGCGTCGCGAATCAGCCGCCAGCAGATTAGCCCGACTAACCCATAAGCGAGAAGAATATCACCATCCCAGAAGAACAGGCCGTGGATAAAGCCGAGAATTGCCAGTAGCGTTAAGCGCGACTGGATCCAGCGCGTGCCGCGTTTGAGCAGAAGCTGCAGGCCCGCGCCGAACAGCAGCGCAAACAGCGTGAGGAATTTAACCTGGGCAAACAGGTCGAGGATCGCCCACGTCCAGGCATCACTGCGGGTGATGTCGCCGTACCAGGCGGGATTGAGGTAAGCGGCCTTCGGCAGACCGAAGGCGCTGATATTCAGCAGCAGGATACCCAGAATGGCGACGCCGCGAACAAAATCGAGCGTGACGTTTCGCTCCATGGTCCCTGCCCTGTCTGATTAGTTGTGGTGACGCACGGCGCGCAGGAACTCCTGACGGGTGTTCTGGCTCGATTTAAACAGGCCGCCCAGCGAGGTGGTGGTGGTCGCACTGGTCGCATCACGCACGCCGCGCGCTTTCACGCAGTAGTGCACCGCATCAATAGAGACCGCCACGTTATTGGTACCCAGCAGCGTTTGCAGCGCGATCAGGATCTGCTGCGTCAGACGCTCCTGCACCTGGGGGCGCTGCGCGAAGAACTGCACGATACGGTTGATCTTCGACAGGCCAATCACCGTGTCTTTCGGGATATACGCCACGGTCGCTTTACCGTCGATGGTCACGAAATGGTGCTCGCAGGTGCTGGTCAGCGTAATATCTCGAACCGTCACCATCTCATCCACCTTCATCTTGTTTTCGATGACGGTAATTTTCGGGAAGTTGGCGTAATCCAGTCCGGAGAAAATTTCGTCAACGTACATTTTCGCGATACGCTTGGGCGTCTCCATCAGGCTGTCATCGCTCAGATCGAGATTCAGCAGTTGCATGATCTCGGTCATATGCCCGGAAATCAATCTTTTACGGGTTTCATTGTCCATATCCTGAACGGGCGGACGCAGTGGCGTTTCAAGACCGCGCGCGAGCAGGGCTTCGTGGACCAGGGCAGCTTCTTTACTGAGTGATGACATTTTGTTCTCCTGCAGGTGTGGCGTCTTTCGCCCTCGTTGTGGCAAAAGTATGCGCTCATTGTGCGTGAGGCGACGCACATAATCCAGTATTCACGACGATAATTATTGCAATTGATGTTGCCTTTCAGCGTGGCGATTCCAGACCAGGGCACCCGCGACAAACAGCGCAACGCCAGCCAGCCCCAGCGCAGGCTCCAGCCGGTGGGTTAGCCAGGTTGATAACGCCGAGGTCACCGGCCCCACCAATTGCCCGATGGCATACCCGGTGGTGAGCAGCCCCGCCATATAGCGCGTGTGGTTCGGTGCCAGTTCGCGGCCGTATAAAAGAGAGAGCTGCACCGCGCAGAGGAACCCGCCGCCGACCAGCAGCCCGCCCGTCAGCAAGCCGCCAATGCCCGGCAGCAGCCAGGCCGCCAGCACGCCCGCCCCCTGTAACCACAGCACTATCGCCAGCCTGCGGTTAGCCGTTGAGGTGTGGCGCAAAAGAATGCTGAGCGCAATCCCCACCACGGCCGCGGCACCAAAAATCGGCCAGACAAACTGGGCAAACAGGCTGCCGGGAAAACGCACCGCCGCCATTTGCGAAAGGAAGGTCGCCGGAAGGATATAGCCAAATCCCGCCAGGCTGTAGCTCCAGACCAGGCGCTTGAGATCCGTCGTCAGCAACAGCGGCTCTGGCGCGCTGCCGGGTCGATGAAGCTGTCCGGAACGCGGCAGATAGCGCGCCACCAGCGCGACCAATACCAGCGCCAGCACGCCGTAGATTTGCCACGCCGCACCGGCCGAAAGGGATTTAGCCTGAATATAGACCGCGAGCAGGCCGCTCAGGGCGATGCCCGCGCCAGGACCGGCAAACACGGCAGCGCTGAGCCCCGGTTTACCCAACTGCCCCAGCCGCTCGTTGCTCCAGGCGGCAATCAGCACCATTGACCAGCCGCTCATGCAGCCAATCACAAAGCGCAGCAGGCCGTGCACAACGGCGTTATCCGCGGCGGCGGAGAGCAAGGTCAGCGCAACCGCACCGGTGATGCCAAGCCAGAGTCGCGTTTCAACAAAGCGGTGCGCCCGCATGGCATCCCATGCGCCCACCAGATAGCCCAGATAATTCATCGCCGCCACCAGACCTGCGCTGGTGAGCGTGAGTTGCCCGGCGGCAATCATCAGCGGCACCTGAGGCGTAAAGGCGAAGCGCCCTATCCCCATCGCCACCACCAGAACGACAAACCCACTAAGCGCAATACGCAGCGCCATGACAGCTCCAATTGTTAAAAAAAAGTAAATTTATGATGCAGCATCTCGCCGTTCCGCGAAAGTGAAAGTTGCTCACAGGTAAATGAAAACGCTGTATTATGGCTCTAATGAATAGCTATTCTCATTAAGGAGCCCTGCATGGAACTGCTCGAAGAGCACCGTTGTTTTGAAGGTCGACAGCAGCGCTGGCGGCACGACTCCACCACGCTGAACTGCGCCATGACGTTCAGCATTTTCCTGCCCCCGACGGAAAATCCGCCGGTTCTGTTCTGGCTTTCAGGCCTGACGTGTAATGACGAAAACTTCACCACCAAAGCGGGCGCGCAGCGTATTGCGGCCGAGCTGGGCATTGCGCTGGTGATGCCCGACACCAGCCCGCGCGGCGATGATGTGGCGGACGATGCCGGGTACGACCTGGGCAAAGGTGCCGGATTTTATCTCAACGCCACCGAGCAGCCGTGGGCGAGCCATTACCGCATGTATGACTACATTCGCGACGAGCTGCCAGCGCTGATTAAGGCCGAATTTACGGTGAGCGACCGCTGCGCCATCAGCGGGCACTCCATGGGCGGGCACGGGGCGTTAATCATGGCGCTGAAAAACCCGGGGAAATACACCAGCGTCTCTGCGTTCGCGCCGATTGTGAACCCAACGCAGGTGCCGTGGGGACAAAAAGCTTTCACAAACTATCTGGGTAAAGATGAAGAGAAATGGCAGGAATGGGATAGCTGCGCGCTGATGCTGGCAAGCCGGCCGGAAGATGCGATTCCGATGCTTATCGACCAGGGTGATGCGGATCAGTTTCTCGCCGGACAGTTACAGCCTGCTGTTCTGGCTGAAGCGGCGCGCCAGAAGGACTGGCCGCTGACGCTGCGCATTCAGGCGGGATACGATCACAGCTATTACTTTATGGCGTCCTTTATTGAAGATCATCTCCGCTTCCATGCGGAACATCTGTTCAGGTAAGTTCAGCCTTTTTGCCCGGTAGCCTCCTGCATACCGGGCCTTTCCCCTCCCCCTCATTTACATAGTTCTATCTGCTTGAATCCAGGCTGGTTTCCTTCCCTCCCCCTCAAACACAAATGATTTCAATTATCATTTGTGTTTACAATTCTACATTCTTTTGTACAATTCCAGGCTCTTCTCCATCTTAAAGAGTTCTTAAAAGACAAAAACATACAGTTCTCAGGGTTATCCCGATGGAGTTTTATTCATTTTTATACGGAATGTACAAATGACAATACCCCGCATTAAGCTCCTGGCCGTCGCCGTTGGCGCTGCCACATTCACCCCTCTCGTTCACGCAGCCGATCAGGACACCGTTGTCGTCACCGCGACGGGTTTTGAACAAAAGATCCAGAATGCCCCCGCCTCCATCTCTGTTATTTCGAAACAGCAGATTGAAGATAAAGCCTACCGTGATGTTACCGATGCCCTGAGAGACGTCCCGGGCGTGGTCGTCACCGGCGGCGGGAGTAGCAGTGATATCAGCATTCGCGGCATGGCATCTCAGTACACCTTGTTCCTCGTGAACGGCAAACGCGTCAGTACGCGAAGCACCCGCCCAAACAGCGACAACTCGGGTATTGAACAAGGCTGGCTGCCGCCGCTGGAGTCCATTGAGCGCATTGAGGTTATCCGCGGCCCGATGTCCTCACTTTACGGCTCCGATGCGATGGGTGGCGTCATCAACGTCATTACCAAAAAAGTCTCAAACACTAAAGCCTGGACCGGTTCGTTGCACGGCGATGCAACCTTCCAGGAAAACCATGATTCCGGCGATATCTTCCAGACCAACGCCTACGCTTCTGGTCCTCTGATTGACGGTCTGCTTGGCGCAAAAGTGACGGGGCTGTTGTCACGCCGCGCCGAAGATAAAATCGTGAACGGGTATAACGAGCAGAAAATGCGTAACGGTGGCATTACCCTGAACTTCACCCCGGATGAGAAGAACGATTTCGATCTTGATTTTGCTCGCGAGCTTCAGGACAGAAACAGCACGCCAGGGATGTCGAAAGCGGCTGAAACCTGCCGGGGAACGACCTGTAAGCCAAATACTAAAAGCGACTCACGCTATGAGCACACAACTTACTCCTTAACCCACAGCGGGTATTACGACGACTTCAATACCACCAGCTATATCCAGCAGGAAGAGACCAATAATCCAGGTCGCAAAATGCGCTCGTATAACACCACCTTCAACAACCAGAACCAGATTTTCCTCGGCGATCATACGTTGACCCTCGGCGGGCAGTATCGGTATGAGAAACTGCGCGACGAGGGCAATCAGCTGGAAGCTGCGGACGGCCTGAACAAACTGACGCGCTGGAGCTGGGCCCTGTTTGCCGAAGATGAATGGTCAATGACGGAAAGCTTTACATTGACCGGCGGCCTGCGTATGGACAAAGACCAAAACTACGGGACGAACTGGACGCCGCGCGGTTACGGCGTATGGCACCTGGCCGATCACTGGACGTTGAAAGGCGGGGTTTCGGCTGGCTATCGTGCGCCGGATCTGCGGCAGTCGTCTGCCAGTTGGGGCCAGGTAACGGGTGGCGGCCGTCTTGACGGTATCATCGTTGGCAACCCGGATCTGAAACCAGAGAAGAGCCTGAGCGAAGAGCTCGCCCTGCTCTGGGATAACAACGATAACCTGAATGCCGGCGTGACGCTGTTTAATACCGACTTCAAGGACAAGATTACGGAAGTTCGCCGCTGTAACAGCAGCGCCGATCCCGCCTGTACGATTGGCGATCACAGCTATGATTTCGTGAGCGACCGCGTTAACGTGGACAAAGCCAACATGCGCGGCGTGGAGTCCTCCTTCGGCTGGAAAATCTCGCGCGATGTAAACTGGACCGCAAACTATACCTATACCGAATCTGAGCAGAAGAGCGGTCAGTTCTCAGGCAAGCCGCTGAACAAGATGCCGAAGCACATGTTCAACACCACCCTGGACTGGCAGGCGACGCCCGACGTAGGTTTCTGGAGCCGTCTGAACCTTCGCGGTAAAACGTCTGAGTACCTGAGCCGCACGTCAATGTCCCAGGGCACACCGTCCTACACTCAGGTTGATGTCGGTCTGCGCTACAACGCGAACAAAAACCTGCTGGTTACCGCCGGTGTGTATAACGTGCTGGATAAGCAGATTGACTACGACACGTATGACACCGTGCTGGACGGGCGTCGCTATACGGTTGGCATGACCTACAGCTTCTGATCTGCCCATAAAAAAGCCCGCTCGGTTGAGCGGGCTGAAAGAGAGGAAGCGCGGTTATTGTTTAAATCGTTCCGGGAAATCCATTTCACTGTAGCGAACGAAGCGGGTTCCTTTCGTCAGTTTGTAGCCAAACCAGATGATCAGGAACAGCGGAATACCAATGTAGGTCGCCGTGACGGCACCCCAGTCAATGGTGTCCGCAAGGAAGGCCTCATAGTTCTGACCCAGAGTAATGATCAGGCACAGAACGAAGGCGAAAATCGGCCCCAGCGGGAAGAACCCTGAACGGTACGGCAGGTTATTCAGGTCATGACCCTGCATGACGTAGCCGCGACGGAAACGGTAGTGGCTGATGGCAATGCCCAGCCAGGCGATAAAGCCCGTCATCCCGGAGGTGTTAAGCAGCCACAGGTACACCGTCTGGTTGCCGAACATGGAGGTCAGGAAGCACAGGCCGGCAATCACCGTGGTGGCATACAGCGCGTTGCGCGGTACGCCGCCGCGGGACAGTTTCGAGAAAATGCGCGGCGCTTTACCGTCGCAGGCCAGGGTATAAAGCATACGGGTGGAGGCGTACATGCCGGAGTTACCCGCCGACAGCACCGCCGTCAGGATCACCGCATTCATTACCGCCGCCGCTGAGAGCAGGCCCGCGTGCTGGAAGACCAGGGTGAACGGGCTGACGCTGATGTCTTTCACGTCGTTACGCAGCAGGCTTGGATCGGTATACGGAATGATCAGGCTGATAATCAAAATAGCGAATACGTAGAACAGCAGGATACGCCAGAACACCTGACGCACCGCGCGCGGAATGTTCTTCTCCGGGTTTTCGGATTCACCGGCCGCGATACCAATCAGCTCCGTTCCCTGGAAGGAGAAGCCGACAATCATCGCCACGCCAATCATCGCCGAGAAGCCCCCGGCAAACGGCGCATCGCCGATGGTCCAGTTACTCCAGCCCGCAGGTTCAGCCCCTTTGAAAATACCCACGATCATCGCCACGCCGACGACGATAAAGATGATGACGGTTGCCACTTTGATCAAAGAGAACCAGTATTCCGCTTCGCCAAAGCCGCGCACGGAGATGTAGTTCAGCAGGAAGATGACGGCGAGGAACAGGGCGCTCCAGATCCAGCCCGGCGTGTCCGGGAACCACCAGGTCATCACCAGCTGCGCGGCGACGAGGTCCACGGCGATGGTGACGGCCCAGTTGTACCAGTAGTTCCAGCCCAGCGCGAAGCCGAAGCCTTCCTCAACGTATTTTTGTCCGTAGGTCGAAAACGAACCTGACACCGGCATGTATGCCGCCAGTTCGCCCAGGCTGGTCATCAGGAAATAAACCATCAGGCCAATCAGGATATAAGAGAATAATGCCCCACCCGGGCCGGCTGCCGAAATCGTTGCGCCAGAGGCAACGAAAAGACCTGTACCGATTGAGCCGCCAATGGCGATCATCGTCAGGTGACGCGCCTTGAGTTCACGACGTAGCGTGGGCGCTTCTGTGGTTTTAGTTTCTGAAACCATGTGAAAATGCTGTCCATTTAATAAATGAGGCGCGATTGTAGCAGACGATCTGCGTTCCTTCCGGCAGAAATACCCTGTTATAAGAGAGCTTCATGACGCGTCCAGGATTATAAGTAACGCATTATTTTTCCCTCTCCCCTTTGGGGTGAGGGGCGCTTTTACATCTCGCAGTAGCGCAGAAAACGCTGCAGCGAACTCGACAGGTGTTTCTGACGATGGTGGATGCACCACAGCGTGCGCACCAGTTTTGGCAGCGGAACGGGGATTTCCACCAGCGATCCGGTCTCCAGCTGTTCGGCAATCACCCGCCGGGAAAGACAGCTGATGCCCAGGCCATGACGCACCGCGTGCTTAATCGCCTCTGAGTTTCCCAGCTCCATTCCCAGCTGGAAATGCGGCAGATGCGACAGCAGCAGGTAGTCGACAATCTCGCGCGTGCCGGAACCCTGCTCGCGGAGGATCCACTGCGCCTGCGCCAGCCGCTCCAGCGTCACCTCGCCCTGCAATAACGACGAGGCCGGAGACGCAAACACCACCAGCTCATCCTCCAGCCAGGGCTCGGCAATGATATCGACGTTGTGGCAAGGACCTTCGATAAGTCCGATATCCACGCGGAAATCAATCACCGCGTTGATCACGTCCTGGCTGTTACCCACGCTCATCTCCAGCGGCAGGGTCGGGAAATCCCGGCGGTAGCGGGCAATCACTTCCGGCAGGATGTAGTTGCCGATGGTGCTGCTGGCAAATACGCGGATCGCGCCGTTGTCCTCGCGGAACAGTTGCTCGATTTCAATAGCCTGCTCCAGCAGCGCCAGCGCGCGCGGGTAAAGCAGGCGGCCATGTTCGTTGACCACCAGTCGCTTCCCTACCCTGTCAAACAGCTGGACGCCCAGCTGGCCTTCGAGATCGGTCAACGCCGCGCTGACGGCAGACTGCGAGAGCGCCAGCATTTGTGACGCCTGGGTCGTCGAGCCGCTTTTCAGCACCTCGGCAAACACTTCCAGCTGACGCAATGTAATGTGCATGGTTGCTTACCACTTATAAAGATTGATTATAAATATATAATCAATTTTATTTTTAAGCCAGCGCGCCGTAACCTTTAGCCAGACAAAGGAGAAGGTTATGTCAGAAATCACCTTACAACATCATCGTACAGTGTGGCACTTCGTGCCCGGCCTTGCGCTCAGCGCCGTCGTCACCGGCGTGGCCTTATGGGGCGGCAGTATTCCGGCAGTGGCTGGTGCAGGGTTCAGCGCGTTAACGCTGGCCATTTTGCTCGGCATGGTGGTCGGGAACACCGTTTACCCCCACATCTGGAAATCCTGCGACGGCGGCGTGATTTTCGCCAAGCAGCATTTATTACGTCTCGGGATTATCCTTTACGGCTTCCGTCTCACCTTTTCGCAGATTGCGGACGTGGGCGTCAGCGGGATTGCCATTGACGTCCTGACGCTGACCAGCACCTTTTTACTGGCGTGCTTTATCGGTCAGAAAGTGTTTGGCCTGGATAAGCAAACCAGCTGGTTAATCGGCGCAGGCAGCAGCATCTGCGGCGCGGCGGCAGTGCTGGCAACAGAACCCGTCGTTAAAGCCGAAGCCAGTAAAGTGACGGTGGCGGTCGCGACGGTGGTTATCTTCGGTACGCTGGCAATCTTCCTGTATCCGGCCATGTACCCGCTGGTGGCGCACTGGTTTAGCCCGGAAACCTACGGCATCTATATTGGCTCAACCATGCACGAAGTGGCGCAGGTGGTGGCGGCAGGTCACGCCATTAACCCGGAAGCGGAAAACGCGGCGGTCATTGCCAAAATGCTGCGCGTGATGATGCTGGCCCCGTTCCTGATTTTCCTCGCGGCCCGTGTTAAACAGCTGGCACCGGCTGGCGGCAGCGAGAAGAGCAAAATCACCATTCCGTGGTTTGCGATCCTGTTCATTGTGGTCGCTATCTTTAACTCCTTCCACCTGCTGCCAAAAGCGGTAGTGGAGATGCTGGTGACGCTGGATACGGTGCTGCTGGCGATGGCGATGGCGGCGCTGGGGGTGACCACGCACGTCAGCGCGCTGAAAAAAGCCGGTGCGAAGCCGCTGCTGATGGCGCTGGTGCTCTTCATCTGGCTGATTGTCGGCGGCGGTGCGATTAACCTCGCCGTGCACAGCCTGATGGCATAAACCATCTCGTCCTTCTCCTGTTAACCCGCTATCATAAGCGTTTCGGGTTAACAGGAGTTTTTTTATGAAATACGTTGGAGCGCACGTCAGCGCTGCAGGTGGCCTGGCGAATGCCGCCATTCGCGCCGCCGAAATCGAGGCGACCGCTTTCGCCCTGTTCACCAAAAACCAGCGCCAGTGGCGCGCCGCGCCGCTCACCGCTGAGGTCATTGACGATTTCAAAGCCGCCTGTGAAAAATACCATTACGGGCCGGGCCAGATCCTTCCCCACGACAGCTATCTGATTAACCTCGGGCATCCGGTGCAGGAAGCGCTGGATAAGTCCCGCGAGGCGTTCCTTGATGAAGTGCAGCGCTGCGAACAGCTCGGGCTGACGCTGCTGAACTTCCATCCGGGTAGTCATCTGATGCAGATTGATGAAGATGCCTGTCTGGCGCGCATTGCCGAATCCATCAACATGACGCTGGATAAGACCAAAGGCGTCACCGCAGTGATTGAAAACACGGCCGGTCAGGGCAGCAACCTCGGCTTTAGGTTTGAACATCTGGCGGCAATCATTGACGGCGTGGAAGATAAGTCTCGCGTGGGCGTGTGCATTGATACCTGCCACGCGTTTGCCGCCGGGTATGACCTGCGCACAACCGAGGCAACGAAAAACACGTTTGATGAGTTTGAGCGAATTGTCGGCTTTAAGTATCTGCGCGGCATGCACCTGAACGATGCGAAAAGCGCGTTCGGCAGCCGCGTTGACCGCCACCACAGCCTGGGAGAAGGCAATATCGGTCACGATGCCTTCCGCTTTATTATGCAGGACGCCCGCTTCGACGGTATTCCGATGGTACTGGAAACCATCAATCCGGATATCTGGGCGGAGGAGATTGCCTGGCTGAAGGCACAGCAAACCGCAGAACAGGCGGCATAAAAAAAGCCGGGTTGCATTAGCACCCGGCTTTTTTATTGCTTACTGCTTACGCTGCTTTTGCCGCAACTTCCGCTTCCGGACGTTTCAGCACCGCGTAAGACAGGCCTGCCACCAGCGTACCGGCAATAATCGCCAGCAGATAACCCAGTACCGGGGTGATGGCGCCAGGGATCAGCAGGACGAACAGACCGCCGTGCGGCGCCATCAGCTTCGCGCCAATCGCCATGGAGATGGCGCCCGTTACCGCGCCGCCGACGATGCAGCACGGCAGAACACGCATTGGGTCACGCGCCGCGAACGGAATCGCACCTTCGGTGATGAAGCACAGGCCCAGCACCAGCGCCGCTTTACCGCCTTCCTGTTGCGCTTTGTCGAACTTACGACGGGCAATAATCGTCGCCAGGCCAAGCGCCAGCGGTGGCACCATACCGGCCGCCATGATCGCCGCCATCGGCGCGTAAGTCTGGGTACTCAGCAGGCCAACGCCAAAGGCGTATGCCGCTTTGTTCACCGGGCCACCCATGTCGGTACACATCATGCCGCCGAGGATTGCGCCCAGCAGCACCGCGTTCGCCGTGCCCATGGTTTGCAGCCAGTGGGTCAGGCCCGCCAGGATACCCGCAACCGGCTTACCAATCAGGTAGATCATCGCCAGACCGACCACCAGGCTGGAGATGAGCGGAATGATCAGGATTGGCTTCAGCGCCTCCATACTCTGCGGCAGCTTCAGCTTCGAGCTAATTAGCTTCGCGACGTAACCCGCGAGGAAACCGGCGATGATACCGCCGATAAAGCCGGAGCCGGTGCTCACTGCCAGCATACCGCCGATAAGACCCGGGGTCAGACCCGGACGGTCAGCGATGGAGAAGGCGATAAAGCCCGCCAGCACCGGCACCATCAGCGCGAACGCTGAACCGCCGCCGATCTGCATCAGCGCAGCCGCAAGCGTCCCTTCTTCTTTAAATGCCGTAATACCAAACGCGAACGACAGTGCGATACACAGGCCGCCCGCAACCACCATCGGCAGCATGTAGGACACGCCGGTCAGCAGGTGACGGTATGCGCCCGCAGACTCTTTTTTACCTTCGGTCGGCGTTTTTGCTGCGCCGGTGGCCTGATACGGTTTGGCTTCTGCCAGGGCCTTATCAAACTCCTGCGCGGTCTTTTTCAGCGCCAGGCCGGTAGAAGTGCGGTACATCGGTTTGCCGGCAAATTTCGCCAGATCCACTTCGATATCTGCCGCCACAATCACCAGATCGGCCTCAGCGACCTCTTCCGGCGTAATGGCATTGCCCGCCCCTACGGAGCCACGGGTTTCAACCTTCACCCACCAGCCGCGTTTTTTCGCTTCGGTTTCAATGGCTTCAGCCGCCATAAAGGTGTGCGCCACGCCCGTCGGGCAGGCCGTGACCGCGACAACACGTTTCGGACCCGAGGCCGCAGCCGGAGCCGCTGCGACAGGCGCGCTGTAGACGGTCGCGTGACCTTTCGCTTCGCTCAGGAACAGTTCCGGGTGTGCCACCGCGCGATTAATATCGCCCAGCCACACTTTTTTGCCGTTCAGCGCGCTGTCAGCGGGAATTTTATCGCCCAGGACAATCGCCAGTTCGGCATCGCCTGGGTTATCAATGATGTCCAGGTGTGCTTTTTGTGCCGCCGCGCCCAGCAGGGTCTTCGCCATGTAGGCGCGAGCCTGTCCGAGACCGGAGTCAATGATCAGCAGCGTTTTCATTATTCCTCTCCTGCTGTTAGTTAAAAGGTTTTAAGTCAACGCGCGCCATCATCGCGGCTAACTGGGTACGATCGGTAATACCGACATTGCTCTGGCTCACGGCCAGGGCTGCAACGGCGGTGGCAAGACGTAACGTATGTTCACTGGATTCACGCATCAGCAGGCCGTAAATCAGGCCGCCAACCATAGAATCCCCTGCGCCAACGGTGCTCACCACTTCCATTGACGGCGGTTTGGCAATCCATTCACCTGAAGCGTTAACCCACAACGCCCCTTCTGCACCCAGCGAGATCACCACGTGAGCAATACCCTGCTCGCGCAGCGCATGGGCGGCCTCAATTACATCTTTTAATTCCGGCAGCTTGCGTCCTGCCCAGATCTCCAGCTCGCGGCGGTTTGGCTTCACCAGCCACGGAGAGGCTTTCAGACCCGCCACCAGCGCATCGCGGCTGCTGTCGAAGATAATGCACGGGCACTGGCTGCGCAGACGCGTCATCCAGTCGGTAAACGCTTCCGGGCTGACGCCGGACGGCAGGCTGCCGCTGACGCACACCATGTCGAACTGGCCCAGCCAGGTCAGGGAGTCGGTCACAAAGCGCTCCCAGTCAGCTGGCGTCACTTCGAAACCGGAGAAGTTAAGATCGGTCACTTCGCCGTCTTTTTCCGTCAGCTTAACGTTGATGCGGGTACGGCCCTGCACAACCTGGAAACGGTTGGCAATGCCCAGCTCGCTGAACAGCTGCTGGAAGCCATCCTGGTTATCTTTACCGAGGAATCCGCCTACGGTGACGTCGATACCGAGATCCTTGAGCACCTTCGCGACGTTAATCCCTTTGCCCGCAGCATGCAGGCCAGTGGTACGCACGAGATTAACTTCGCCGCGCTCAATTTCCGGGCAAAACCCCACCAGATCATAAGCCGGGTTCAGCGTAATAGTCGCAACACGTCTGCTCATTATGCGCCCTCCCCCAGACCTGCCGCGATGGCGTCGCCAATTGCTTTCAGCGCCTGTTCAGCATCTGCGCCCTGCGCGGTGAAGCGCAGGCGATGGCCTTTCTTCACGCCCAGCGCGACGACTTTCATCAGGCTGCGGCCGTTGGCCGGTTTGCCCGAACCATCCAGGTTGGTCACGGTAATCTCGCTTTCAAATTGTTTAATGGTGTTGACCAGCATGGTGCCCGGACGGGCATGCAGGCCGTGTTCGTTACGCACCACGAACTCGGCGTTCAGCACGTCGTCCGTTAGCGCGTCGTCGCTGGTCAGCAGCGCCAGCACGGTCGCCGCATCGGCGTTCAGCAGTTTTTCAGCTTTATTGTTCAGCAGCAGATCGCCCAGACGCTTCAGCACCGAAACCGGCTGCTCATCGTTCATCGCCACGGTCACCAGCATGGCTGCTGTCTCGCCCTCAACGTCGAACGCGGTGGCGGCGCGGCTCACTGCAATTGCGCTGCGCAGGTTGCCTTCAGCGCTGTCGTTCAGCCAGATGCCCTGGCCGAGATTCAGCGGTTTATCGTTAATCACGCGCGTCACAAAGGTGGCATCAGCGGCACCCGCTTCTTTCAGGCGACCCGCGTTCAGCGCCTGCAGCGTGACCAGGTCGGAGGCCACAACATCCAGCGTCAGCGTGTCGTTATCCAGCTTCAGCGCTTCACTCTGTTTTTCGCCCATCAGCAACGCCCGCAGCTCTTCAGCGGTTGTTGCAGACTTCAGCTGTTCCGCCACGGAGTCATCGCTCAGGACATGCGTCAGCTGACGCAGCAGGCCTAAGTGTTCGTCGCTGCTCGCTGCGATACCGATAGCAACATAAGCCACCTGGCCGTCGCCCCAGAGCACACCCTGCGGGAACTGATAGACCTTAACGCCGGTTTTCAATACCTGGTCGCGGGTGTCGGTTGTGCCGTGCGGAATGGCAATGCCATTGCCGAGGAAGGTGGAGGTCTGCTGCTCGCGCGCCAGCATACCGTTTACGTAGCCGTCCGCGACGTTACCCGCCTGCACAAGGGCAGCGGCAACCTGACGAATAGCCTCTTCTTTATCCCCGGCCTGAGCGCCCGGGTGAATATCCTGAACAGATAACTGGAACATGGTTCTCCTCTCCTGCTGAAAGTGAATCGTTTCAGCTTACATGAGAAAAAATGCGCTAGCCTGCTCCGTTTGTTAAAACAAGATAGCGCTGAAACGTTTCAAAAAGTCTTGCGCTTTCTGCAATGGCTTGCAAGAAATGTCGTATTTCCGATATCAGAATTTAGAGATACTGCACATTTCTTCTGCGTTTAGCTAAATTTTGCTGAACTTCAGCAAACCAGTTTCAGCTAAGTTCAGCCAGGTGGGGAGTAAGTTGAAATGCCATTTTGATTTTTCGTGGGGTAATTGACTTCACCCACTGTTTATTTTTTAACTGACGGCGTAAACTCCGCCCCTCTCTGTTACTCGCTAATTATAAAACATGCATAACACCCCTGCGGCCACCGCGCCGAAGCCCTTTGATTTGACGTCAACGGCGTTCCTTATTGTTGCCTTCTTCACGGGCATCGCCGGTGCGTTGCAAACCCCGACGCTGAGCCTGTTCCTGACCAACGAAGTTCACGCCCGTCCGGCGATGGTTGGCTTCTTTTTTACCGGAAGCGCCATCATCGGCATTCTCGTCAGCCAGTTTCTTGCCGGTCGTTCCGACCGCAAAGGCGATCGTAAAAGCCTGATCGTTTTCTGCTGTCTGCTGGGGGTGCTGGCCTGCGTCCTGTTTGCCTGGAACCGTAACTATTTCATTCTGCTGTTCATCGGCGTTTTTCTGAGCAGCTTTGGCTCAACCGCCAACCCGCAGCTGTTTGCCCTTGCCCGCGAACATGCCGACCATACCGGGCGGGAAGCGGTGATGTTCAGCTCGATATTGCGCGCTCAGGTGTCGCTGGCATGGGTAATTGGCCCGCCGCTGGCCTACGCGCTGGCGATGGGGTTTGGCTTTACGGTGATGTACCTGAGCGCGGCGGTCGCGTTTGTGGCGTGCGGCGCAATGGTATGGTTTTTTCTGCCGTCAATGCGCAAAGAGCCCAAAGTGGCAACGGGCGTGCTGGAAGCGCCGCGTCGTAACCGCCGCGATGCCCTGCTCCTGTTTGTTATCTGCACGCTGATGTGGGGCACCAACAGCCTGTATATCATTAACATGCCGCTGTTTATTATTGATGAGCTACACCTGCCGGAGAAGCTGGCAGGCATCATGATGGGCACCGCCGCGGGCCTGGAGATCCCGACCATGCTGATCGCAGGCTATTACGCGAAGCGTTTCGGGAAACGTTTTTTGATGCGCATCGCCGCCGTCGCCGGGCTGCTGTTCTACGTTGGCATGCTGACGGTCCATACGCCCGCCCTGCTTCTTGCTTTACAACTGCTGAACGCCGTGTATATCGGCATCCTGGCGGGGATTGGCATGCTCTACTTCCAGGATCTGATGCCGGGGCAGGCAGGTGCCGCCACCACCCTTTATACTAATACCACCCGCGTGGGCTGGATCATCGCGGGCTCGATGGCCGGTATCGTTGCCGAGATCTGGAACTACCACACGGTATTCTGGATTGCGCTGGTGATGTGTACGCTGACGATTGGCTGTCTGGCGAGGATCAAAGACGTTTAAGGCGCGGTGAGCGCTTCAAGCTCCAGCAGCCAAGTAATTGCCTGCGCGCGCGTGCTGCCGCACATTTCAGCTGATGGCTGAAGCCCGGAACAGACCTTCGGGCGCAGGGGAGACTCAAAGATCATACACAGGTTGGATTCAGAGAGCTGAACGCAGCGGGTATTGGCGGGCTTGCCTTCAGGCATGCCTGGAATGGGGCTTGAAATGGACGGAGCGGTACAGCACGCGCCGCAATCTGGACGACAATCCATACATGCTCTCTCGGTGGCGAACACCCGTACAGTCGGGCATCGGGCGCACAGTAACACCTTTTGCGTATTGATAGCAAAAGCCACGAATTCCACTTGCCTGAAAGGCCGCGCGCGAGTAATTTGGCGCGATATTTTTTACCTCCCGTAGACAGGATTACTGCAATGCCAAGAGCGAACGAAATTAAGAAAGGTATGGTACTGAATTACAACGGCAAATTGCTGATTGTGAAAGACATCGACATTCAGGCACCAAGCGCCCGTGGTGCAGCGACGCTGTACAAAATGCGTTTCGCCGATGTGCGTACCGGCCTGAAGGTGGAAGAACGTTTTAAAGGTGACGATATCGTTGATACCGTGACCCTGACCCGCCGCTACGTTGATTTCTCCTACATCGACGGCAACGAATACGTGTTCATGGATAAAGAAGATTACACCCCGTACATCTTCACCAAAGATCAGATCGAAGAAGAGCTGCTGTTCATTCCTGAAGGCGGTATGCCAGACATGCAGGTACTGACCTGGGACGGCGTGCTGCTGGCGCTTGAACTACCGCAGACCGTGGATCTGGAAATCGTTGAAACCGCGCCGGGCATTAAAGGCGCGTCAGCAAGTGCGCGCAACAAACCAGCGACCCTGACCACCGGTCTGGTTGTTCAGGTGCCGGAATATCTCTCCGCTGGCGAGAAGATCCGCATCCATATTGAAGAAAAACGCTATATGGGTCGTGCTGACTGATTATGGCATTTGTCGGGTGGCGGCTTCGCCACCCGACAATTCCGGTTACAAAAGCTCCGGATACTTCGTCATCTTCAGCGCCAGCTCGACCCCTCGCACTTCCGCCATCCCCTTCAGGCGGCCAATCGCCGAATAGCCCGGGTTGGTTTTCTTACGCAGATCGTCCAGCATCTGGTGTCCGTGATCCGGACGGAACGGAATAGGACGCACATCGCCCGCCTGCTTGCGACGCGCCTCTTCAGCCAGAATAGCGTCGACCACCGCCACCATATTCACATCACCGCCAAGGTGCGCGGCCTCATGGAAGGTCTTTGGATTCTCCTCCCGGCAGGTCGCACGCAGATGCGTAAAGTGAATGCGATCGCCAAAGGTTTCTATCATCCGTACCAGGTCGTTATCAGCGCGCACGCCGTAGGACCCGGTACACATGGTAAAGCCGTTGTGGATGCTGTCGACCGTCTCTTTCAGCCATTGCATATCTTCAATCGTAGACACGATACGCGGCAGGCCGAGGATAGGACGCGGCGGATCGTCCGGGTGTACCGCCAGACGCACGCCGGCTTCTTCCGCAACCGGAACGATAGCGCGCAGGAAATACGCCATGTTTTCACGCAGCTGCTGCTTATCAATATTGCCGTATTCCGCCAGACGCGCGCGGAACTGATCCAGCGTGTACCCCTCTTCCGCACCCGGCAGGCCAGCAATGATATTGCGGGTCAGCTTCTCAACGTCCGCTTCACTGGCGGCATTGAACCATTCAAGGGCCTGCTGCTGCTCTTCAGCGGTGTAATCTGCTTCGGCGCCCGGGCGTTTCAGAATGTGCAGCTCAAACGCCGCAAAGGCAATCTGGTCAAAACGCAGCGCTTTCGAGCCGTCCGGCATCTGATATTCCAGGTCGGTACGCGTCCAGTCCAGAATCGGCATGAAGTTATAGCAGACCGTATCAATGCCGCAGGCTGCCAGGTTGCGAATGCTCTGCTGATAGTTTGCAATCCAGGTCCGGTATTCCCCGGAATGGGTTTTGATATCTTCGTGAACCGGAATGCTTTCTACCACAGACCAGGTTAACCCCTTCTCCGCCAGCAGCGCCTGACGCTGTTGAATCTCCTCAACCGGCCATACCTGGCCGTTAGGAATGTGATGCAGCGCCGTGACGACACCCGTTGCGCCAGCCTGACGCACATCATCAAGAGAAACCGGATCGTTCGGCCCGTACCAACGCCAGGTTTGTTCCATTGCCTCATCCTCTCAAGTTGTTATACCAATATGGGTTACTGCAATGACGACTACCATACATGTTTGCCGTAAAGGGTCAACACGCCGCCACACATTGATTGATCAAACTCACAGAACGGGGATATTTACGGCTTACCAATTTTATTTGCTGTCATATAACTTTAGACTGACATTGTTAATTAATGGTTAATCAGGTGTGTATTTCATGAAGACAATTGCCTCAACCGCCCTTCCAGCCCAGGTTCAACAACCGCGCTACGATCGTCATCAACTGCGCTCTCGCATCGTCCATTTCGGCTTCGGTGCGTTTCACCGCGCGCATCAGGCATTGTTAACAAACCGGGTGCTGAATGAAAAAGGCGGCGACTGGGGAATTTGTGAGATTAGCCTGTTCAGCGGCGACGTGCTGATGAGCCAGCTGCGCGCGCAGGATCACCTGTTTACCGTGCTGGAGAAAGGTGCTGAAGGAAATCAGCCGATTATTGTCGGGGCCGTGCATGAATGCCTGAATGCAAAGCTGGACTCTCTGCCCGCGATAATAGAGAAGTTTTGCGAGCCGCAGGTGGCGATTGTGTCGCTCACCATTACGGAGAAAGGCTACTGCATCGATCCCGCGACCGGTAAGCTGGATTTACAAAACGCCCGGATCGTCCACGATCTGGAAAATCCCGCTGAGCCGCATTCCGCGCCGGGGATCCTGGTCGAAGCCCTTAATCGCCGCCGTGAGCGCGGCTTGCCTGCGTTTACCGTGCTTTCCTGCGACAACATTCCGGACAACGGACACGTAGTGAAAAATGCGGTGCTTGGCATGGCGCAAAAGCGCTCCCCGGCATTGGCGGAGTGGATCGAGGGCCACGTAAGCTTTCCAGGAACGATGGTCGACAGAATTGTTCCCGCCGCGACGGAGGCCTCGCTTGCGGAGATCGCCGACGCGCTCGGCGTTGACGATCCGTGCGCCATAAGCTGCGAGCCGTTTATTCAGTGGGTAGTGGAAGATAATTTTGTCGCCGGGCGTCCGGAGTGGGAAGTGGCGGGCGTTCAGATGGTGCAGGACGTTCTGCCGTGGGAGCAGATGAAATTACGCATGCTTAACGGCAGCCACTCTTTCCTGGCGTATCTGGGGTATCTCGCCGGGTACGCGCATATTAATGAATGCATGGAGGACGCCACCTTCCGCGAAGCCGCCCGGCGGCTAATGCTGGATGAACAGGCGCCTACGCTGCGTATAAAGGATGTCGACCTGACTGCCTATGCCGACAGCCTGATTGATCGCTTTGCTAACCCGGCGCTGCAGCACCGTACCTGGCAAATCGCGATGGACGGTAGCCAGAAGCTGCCGCAGCGAATGCTGGATGGCATCCGCGTCCACCTTGAGCGTAAAACAGAATGGCCGCTGCTGGCGCTGGGCGTCGCTGGCTGGATACGCTACGTCAGCGGGTTCGACGAACGCGGCAACGCGATTGACGTTCGCGATCCCCTCAGCGATAAAATCCGCACGATTGTCGAGGCCAGCAGCGACGCCGACCGCGTCAATGCGCTGCTGGGGCTGAGCGAGGTCTTCGGTCACGATCTCGCGCAAAATAGCGTTTTCGCTGAGGCTGTTAGCCAGGCCTACCAGCGCATCACCCGCCGTGGCGCACGCCAGGCTGTTATTGAAACGTTAAATCTTTAGCGATTATTGCGCTTAATGCGAACGGACATTGCCTCCGTTCGCCCTCCCCCTTCTCATTGCGCCCGTTTTTCGCCAGGATAAGAGCATAGTGTTATAGCATCACAATTCTCTTGCGGAGCGCACGTGACCAAAACCAACCTCATCACCGGTTTTCTCGGCAGCGGTAAAACCACCTCTATTCTTCATCTGCTGGCGAATAAAGACCCCGCCGAGAAATGGGCCGTGCTGGTCAATGAATTCGGCGAAGTGGGCATTGATGGCGCGTTGCTGTCATCCAGCGGCGCAATGATTAAAGAGATCCCCGGCGGATGCATGTGCTGCGTAAACGGCTTACCGATGCAGGTAGGCCTCAATACGCTGCTGCGTCAGGGCAAACCGGACCGCCTGCTGATTGAACCTACCGGTCTGGGCCACCCGAAGCAGATCCTCGATTTACTGACCGCCCCGGTTTACGAGCCGTGGATCGATCTTCGCGCCACGCTGTGCCTGCTCGATCCGCGTCAGCTTCTGGATGAAAAAACGGTGGCCAATGAGAACTTTCGCGATCAGCTCGCCGCAGCAGACGTTATTGTCGCCAATAAAGAAGATCGCGCTACGGCGGAAAGCCGGGCCGCGCTGGACGCGTGGTGGCAGCATTTCGGCGGCAATCGGACGCGGGTGCAGGCCACGCAGGGGAATATTGATAGCGCCCTGCTGGATCTTCCCCGCCAGAACCTGGCGCAACTCCCGGCCAGCGCAGAGCATGCGCATCACCATTCTGCAAAGCAGGGTCTGGCCGCGCTTAGCCTGCCGGAACACCAGCGCTGGCGTCGTAACCTTAACAGCGGTCAGGGGTATCAGGCCTGCGGATGGATTTTCGATGCCGACACCGTTTTCGACACCATCGGGATCCTGGAGTGGGCCAGACTTGCGCCGGTCGACCGCGTGAAAGGGATCATGCGCACGCCAGACGGATTGGTGCGGATCAACCGCCAGGGCGACGATTTCTTTATCGAAACGCAAAACGTCGCGCCACCTGACAGCCGAATAGAGTTAATTAGTGCGGTTAACGCCGACTGGAATGCCCTGCAGTCCAGCCTGTTGAAGCTTCGTTTAAGTTCGGGCGGCTAACGTTGCCCCAGTTTTCACTCAATGCAGAACGTTATGACGACTCGAATTCCCCAGATACTACTGCTTAATGTCGCCGGTCTGGCGCTCTTTTTCTCCTGGTATATCCCGGTGAATCACGGTTTCTGGTTCCCGCTGGATTCATCCCTGTTTCATTTCTTCAACCAGGGGCTGGTGAAGAGTGACGCCTTTCTGTGGCTGGTGGCAATTACCAATAATCGCGCCTTCGACGGCTTTTCCCTGCTGGCCATGGGCTGCCTGATGCTCTCTTTCTGGCTTAAAGAGGATGACACGGGGCGTCGCCGCATCCTGATTATCGGACTGGTGATGCTTCTGGCTGCGGTGATCATTAATCAGCTGGCGCAACATCTTATGCCGGTAAAACGTGCTAGTCCTTCGCTCTCTTTCCCGAATATTTATCGCGTGAGTGAACTGCTGCATATTCCAACAAAAGATGCCTCGAAGGACAGTTTCCCGGGCGATCACGGCATGATGCTGCTTATTTTTTCTGGGTTCATGCTGCGCTATTTCGGTAAGAAGGCGTTCGCAATCGCCCTGCTTATTGTGGTGATATTTGCCTTCCCGCGCGTGATGATTGGCGCGCACTGGCTGACGGATATTGTCGTGGGTTCCCTTTCCGCGGTGCTGATTGGTCTGCCGTGGGTTCTGATGACGCCTTTGAGCGATCGCCTAATTACCCTTTTCGATCGCTATCTTCCGCGTAGAAAGCAACAAAAATTGAACAAATAATTACCGTTTTTTAACGTAAACTATCGGGGATCATCACGATCCCTGATAACGCCCTTCCCGCGATCTTTCTGCGCTGTCATATTCTTGTCATCACATTCGTGATAAAAATGAATCAATTGCACGATTACGCGGCGGATCTGCCGCTATTTTGTGCAATGACAAATTTTTACTTTCTGTATCACAATTTCTTATAAAAAAAAGGCTCTTTTTACTCGCAATAGCCCTGGCAATCGGTTAATCTCGAACTCGTTTTGCCCCATGGAGATAATTATTTCGATGGTGAATAATTTTGTGCGCTGCACCACAAATGTCACCAGAAACAATTGTCTCAATGTGAACAGATAATTAGTCTCGTCACGTTTGGCATTTTTATAACGATATTTGTCGTTAAGGACTTCAAGGGAAAATAAACAAAATGGTCAAATCTCAACCGTTTCTGAGATATATCTTACGGGGGATCCCGGCGATAGCAGTCGCGGTACTGTTATCTGCATGTAGTACATCGAACACCGCAAAGAATATGCATCCTGAGACGCGTGTTGTGGGAATGGAAGATTCCTCTTCACTGCAAGCCTCTCAGGATGAATTTGAAAATATGGTACGTAATCTGGACGTGAAGTCCCGCATTATGGACCAGTATGCTGACTGGAAAGGCGTGCGTTACCGTCTTGGCGGCAGCACTAAAAAAGGCATTGATTGTTCCGGCTTTGTACAGCGTACCTTCCGCGAGCAATTTGGGTTAGATCTTCCGCGTTCGACCTACGAACAGCAGGAGATGGGCAAGTCGATTTCACGTACCAAACTGCGCACCGGCGATTTAGTGCTGTTCCGTGCAGGTTCTACCGGTCGACATGTGGGCATCTACATTGGTAATGACCAGTTTGTACATGCCTCCACCAGCAGCGGTGTGACCATTTCCAGCATGAATGAACCGTACTGGAAGAAGCGCTACAACGAAGCGCGCCGCGTACTGACCCGCAGTTAATATGATAATTGTATCGTCGGTTATCCCTTGGCTGGCGATACAATAAAAAAAGCACTGCTTCGGCGGTGTTTTTTTTTGCCCGTTACAATGAATACAATCAGCGGCAATTCAGGAACCACGACGTTTATGCTCACCCGCTACTTCTCCAGTCATCGAAAGATACTGTTCCTCAGTATCATTACCGGCCTGATCGCCGCCCTGCTCCTGGGTTCATTGCAATTTTTCTGGAGCTACCACAAGCGGGAAATCCGATTCGATACGTTGATTATGGATGTGCGCATCTACATGGAGAGCTATTTTGACGAGCTGAAAGCCTCCATCGACGTGCTCCAGCCGCTGACGCTCAATAATTGCCAGGACGTTAACGCGGAGCTGACCTCGCGCGCGGCCTTCAGCCTCAACGTACGCGCCTTCCTGCTGGTCAGAGACAAAATGGCGTTCTGCTCGTCAGCCACAGGGCCAATGAATGCCCCGATGGAGGAGCTGATACCCGAGCTGCACATCAACAAGCAGGTTGATATCGCACTGCTCCCCGGCACGCCCATGCTGCCCAATAAGCCCGCGATTGCCATCTGGTATCGTAATCCGCTTGTGAAGGACGGCGGCGTATTCACCTCGGTGAATCTTAACCTGACGCCGTACCTGCTTTACACCGCGCGCCAGGACGAGTTTGCGGGCATCGCGATCGTCATCGGCGACAATGCGTTATCCACTGCCTCAAGCGCCCTCGTCAAAGCGAAGGATTTACATGAAACGCCGGCGCGCACCGCGACGCTCAAAGACGTTCCTCTGACCATCAACCTGTACGCCGAGGAGTGGACGACCGATGAGATACTTTACGCCCTGTTCTTCGGGCTGGTGTGCGGGATTGCGGCAGGGTCGCTTAACTTCTACATCCTCACGACGCGTCTCAATCCGGGCAAAGAGATTCTGAGCGCCATCAAGCGCGGCCAGTTTTATGTGGTTTATCAGCCCGTTGTCGACGCCAAATCGCTCAGGATGACCGGGCTTGAAGTGCTGATGCGCTGGAAGCACCCGACCATGGGTGAGATCCCGCCGGACGCCTTTATCAATTTTGCCGAAGCGCAGAAGCTGATTGTTCCGCTCACGCTGCATCTTTTTGACCTGATTATTCACGATGCGCCAGTGCTACAGACCGTGCTGCCGCCGGGTGCCAAAGTGGGCATTAATATCGCGCCGGGGCATCTGCATGCGGAAAGCTTCAAAGACGATATGCGCACCTTCAAAGCCCTGCTGCCGCCTGATTACTTCCAGATCGTACTGGAAATTACCGAGCGCGACATGCTGAACCATCGGGAAGCTAACAGCCTCTTCGAATGGCTTCATAACGAAGGGTTTGAAATTGCCATCGACGATTTCGGCACCGGCCACAGCGCGCTGATTTATCTTGAACATTTCACCATGGACTACCTGAAAATCGACCGTGGTTTTGTCAACGCCATTGGCACAGAAACCGTGACCTCCCCGGTGCTGGATGCCGTACTGACGCTGGCAAGACGACTGAATATGTCGACCGTTGCGGAAGGGGTGGAAACACCGGAACAGGCGGCCTGGCTGCGCGAGCATGGGGTTAATTACTTGCAGGGTTACTGGATTAGCCGCCCGATGCCGCTGGAGCAGTTCCGCACGTGGCAAAATACGGTGTCGCCTGACGGGGAATAATTTCACATTGCCCGTGGCGTCACTTATTATTCAGCTTAACTGAGCCGGTCTGTAAAAGAGGGAGCCGCCGCGAGATGTTTATGCGCTTTATGTTGCTTTGGTTGGCAGTCGTGAGCCTGTCCAGCCAGGCGCAAACCATCAAAGAGAACATCGCGTTCGCCGTGATTGGCGAGCCCAAATACGCGGTCAATTTTACGCACTTCGATTACGTCAATCCTGCCGCCCCTAAGGGTGGAAAGGTCACGCTCTCGGCTACGGGAACGTTCGACAACTTTAACCGCTTCGCCCTGCGCGGCGTGGCCGCGGCGCGAACGGAATCGCTCTATGACACGCTTTTTGTCACGTCGGATGATGAACCCGGCAGCTATTACCCGCTGATTGCCGATAACGTGCGCTATGCGGATAACTTCGCCTGGGCCGAAATTACCCTAAACCCCCGGGCCCGCTTTCACGACGGCACGCCGGTCAAGGCCAGCGACGTCGCTTTTACGTTTCATAAATTTATGACCGAAGGCGTTCCCCAGTTCCGCATTGTGTATAAAGGCGCAACGGTGCGCGCCATTGCGCCCCTCACCGTACGCATTGAGCTGAGCGAACCGAACAAAGAGAATATGCTTAGCCTGTTCTCGTTGCCGGTGATGCCTGAATCGTTCTGGAAAAACCATAAGTTAAGCGACCCGCTCTCCACGCCGCCGCTGGCCGGTGGCCCTTACCGCATTACCGACTGGCGCATGGGGCAGTACGTGGTCTATTCCCGCGTGAAAGATTACTGGGCGGCTAACCTGCCGGTAAACCGCGGGCGCTGGAATTTCGACACCCTTCGCTATGACTACTACCTCGACGATAACGTGGCGTTTGAAGCGTTCAAGGCCGGTGCCTTCGATTTACGCGTGGAGAACAGCGCCAAAAACTGGGCGACCCGCTATATCGGCAAAAACTTCACGAAAGGCTACATCGTCAAAGACGAGCACAAAAACGAATCCGCCCAGGACACGCGCTGGCTGGCGTTTAATATTCAGCGCCCGGTATTTACCGACCGCCGCGTTCGGGAAGCCATTTCCCTGGCCTTCGATTTTGAATGGATGAACAAAGCCCTGTTTTACGGGGCTTACAGCCGCGCGAACAGCTATTTCCAGAACACCGAATATGCCGCGCGCGACTACCCTAAAGCCGACGAACTGCTCCTGCTGGCGCCGCTGAAAGCGGAAGTGCCGCCGGAGGTGTTTACCACGGTGTTTCAGCCGCCCGCTTCAAAGGGTGACGGCTACGACCGCGACAACCTGCTGAAGGCCAGCAAGCTGCTGGATGAGGCAGGCTGGCAGCTGAAGAACCAGAAACGCGTCAATGCGAAAACCGGCAAGCCTTTAAGCTTTGAACTGCTGCTCTCCTCCGGCGGCAACGATCAGTGGGTGCTGCCGTTTAAGCACAACCTTGCGCGGCTGGGGATCACCATGAACATTCGCCAGGTCGATAACGCGCAGATCACCAACCGCATGCGCAGCCGCGATTACGACATGATGCAACGCCTGTGGCCCGCACAGCCGTGGCCCAGCTCGGATCTGCAAATCTCCTGGGCCTCCAGCTACATCGACTCCTCGTACAATGCGCCAGGCGTAAAAAGCCCGGCGATTGATGCCCTGATTGCAAAAATTGTGGCGGCGCAGGGCGATAAAGATAAGCTCTTGCCGCTTGGTCGCGCCCTCGACAGGGTGTTAACCTGGAACTACTACATGCTGCCCATGTGGTTTATGGGCGAAGACCGCCTTGCGCGCTGGGACAAGTTCTCCGTGCCTGCCGTGCGCCCTGTCTATTCTCTGGGCTTTGACACCTGGTGGTATGACGTGAATAAAGCCGCCAGACTGCCCGCCGAGCGGCGATAAGGAATTATCATGGGTGCCTATTTAATACGCCGTCTTCTGCTGGTCATTCCCACGCTGTGGGCCATTATCACCATTAACTTTTTTATCGTGCAAATTGCCCCGGGCGGGCCGGTCGACCAGGCCATTGCCGCCATTGAGTTTGGCAACAGCGGCGGCATGCCCGGCGGCGGCGGAGAAGGCATGGGCGCCAGCCATGCGCGAACCGGCGTGGGGAATATCAGTGAAAGCCACTACCGCGGCGGGCGCGGGCTGGATCCTGAAGTGATCGCCGAGATCACCCATCGCTACGGCTTTGATAAGCCGATACACGAGCGCTATTTCAAGATGCTCTGGGATTATATCCGCTTTGATTTTGGCGATAGCCTGTTCCGCAGTGCGTCCGTATTAACGTTGATCAAGCAAAGCCTGCCGGTTTCGGTCACGCTGGGGCTGTGGGGGACGTTGATTATCTATCTGGTCTCTATACCGCTCGGGATCCGAAAAGCGGTGCATAACGGCAGCCGCTTCGATATCTGGAGCAGCACCTTCATCATCATCGGCTATGCTATTCCGGCGTTTCTGTTTGCCGTTCTGCTGATTGTCTTCTTTGCCGGAGGCAGCTATTTCGACATCTTCCCCCTGCGGGGGCTGGTCTCCGCCGATTTCAGCACGCTGCCGTGGTACCAGAAAATCACCGACTATCTCTGGCATATCACGCTGCCGGTGCTGGCGACGGTGATCGGCGGGTTTGCCGCCCTGACCATGTTAACCAAAAACGCCTTTCTCGATGAAATCCGCAAGCAGTATGTCGTGACCGCCCGCGCCAAAGGGGTCAGCGAGAAGCAGATTATGTGGAAACACGTTTTCCGCAACGCCATGCTGCTGGTGATTGCCGGATTTCCAGCCACGTTCATCAGCATGTTTTTTACCGGCTCGCTGCTGATTGAGGTGATGTTCTCGCTCAACGGTCTCGGCCTGCTGGGCTACGAAGCCACCGTATCGCGCGATTATCCGGTAATGTTTGGCACGCTCTATATTTTCACCCTGATTGGCCTGCTGCTGAATATCATCAGCGATATCAGCTATACGCTGGTCGATCCCCGAATTGATTTTGAGGGCCGCTGATGCCGCGTTTAAGCCCCGTTAACCAGGCCCGCTGGGCCCGTTTTCGCCATAACCGCCGCGGCTACTGGTCGCTGTGGATTTTTGCTGTCCTGTTTGTCCTGAGCATGTGTTCGGAGCTGATCGCCAACGACAAACCGTTGCTGGTGCACTTTAACGACCGCTGGTACATGCCGGTACTGGCTAACTACAGTGAAAGCGACTTCGGCGGCCCGTTTGCCACCCCGGCGGAGTACCAGGATCCGTGGCTGCGCCAGCAGATCGAACAGCACGGCTGGGCCCTCTGGGCACCGGTGCGCTTTGGCGCCAACAGCATTAACTTCGCGACCACAACCCCCTTCCCTTCTCCGCCGTCTGCGCAAAACTGGCTGGGAACAGACGCCAACGGCGGCGACGTGCTGGCGCGCATCCTCTACGGTACGCGGATTTCTATTCTCTTTGGACTGATGCTGACCGTCTTCTCCAGCGTAATGGGCGTAGTGGCCGGCGCCGTTCAGGGCTACTACGGCGGAAAAATTGACCTGTGGGGGCAGCGTATCATCGAAGTCTGGTCCGGTATGCCAACGCTGTTTCTGATCATTCTGCTTTCCAGCGTGGTACAGCCGGGCTTCTGGTGGCTGCTGGGCATCACAGTTCTGTTTGGCTGGATGGCTCTGGTGGGCGTGGTGCGGGCAGAGTTTCTGCGCACCCGTAATTTCGACTATATTCGCGCCGCGCAGGCGTTAGGCGTGAGCGATCGCGCAATCATCTTCCGCCATATGCTTCCCAATGCGGTGGTGGCGACCCTCACCTTCCTGCCCTTTATTCTGT
Source organism: Enterobacter cloacae complex sp. P14RS (assembly GCF_014895895.1). Lineage (NCBI taxonomy): Bacteria > Pseudomonadati > Pseudomonadota > Gammaproteobacteria > Enterobacterales > Enterobacteriaceae > Enterobacter > Enterobacter cloacae complex sp. P14RS. Next base: position 395,556 of record NZ_JADBQM010000006.1, on the reverse strand, counting down.
GCAGCTCCATCACCACCCTCACCTCGCTGGACTTTCTGGGCTTCGGCCTGCCGCTGGGGTCGCCGTCGCTCGGCGAACTGCTGCTGCAGGGCAAGAACAACCTGCAGGCGCCGTGGCTGGGCATCACCGCCTTTCTTTCCGTGGCCGTGCTGCTTTCGCTGCTGATTTTTATTGGCGAAGCCGTGCGCGATGCCTTCGATCCCAACAAGGCGGTATAAGATGACGCAGCCTCTTCTCAGTATTGATCGCCTGTCGATTGCCTTCTCGAAGCAGGGCGAGACCCGTACCGTGGTCACCGACCTGTCGCTGCAGATCCAGCGCGGTGAAACGCTGGCGCTGGTGGGTGAATCCGGTTCGGGCAAGAGCGTCTCGGCGCTCTCCATCCTGCGTCTGCTGCCCTCCCCGCCCGTGAGCTATCCGCAAGGGGATATTCTGTTCCACGGCAGTTCGCTGCTGCACGCTGATGAACATACCCTGCGCGGTATTCGCGGCAATAAGATCGCCATGATCTTCCAGGAGCCGATGGTGTCGCTCAACCCACTGCATACGCTGGAAAAACAGCTCTATGAAGTGCTGTCACTTCATCGGGGGATGCGCAAAGAGGCCGCGCGGGGCGAAATTCTGGATTGTCTGGAACGTACAGGCATACGCAACGCGGCCAAACGGCTGAATGATTTTCCGCATCAGCTCTCCGGCGGCGAACGCCAGCGGGTAATGATTGCCATGGCCCTGCTCACGCGCCCCGAACTGTTGATTGCCGATGAGCCGACGACGGCGCTGGACGTCACGGTGCAGGCGCAAATTCTGACGCTCTTGAGGGAGCTGCGTGACGAGCTGGACATGAGCCTGCTGTTTATCACGCACAACCTGAGCATCGTGAAAAAGCTGGCCGACAGCGTCGCGGTCATGCAAAACGGGCGCTGCGTTGAACAGAATACCGCGTCCACGCTGCTGAACGCGCCGCAGCATCCCTATACGCAGCGCCTGCTCGACAGCGAACCTTCCGGCGACCCGGTGCCTCTCACGGCAGACAGCACACCGCTGCTGCGCGTCGATGATTTATCCGTCTCGTTCCCGATCCGCAAAGGCGTTCTGCGGCGCATCGTTGATCAGAACCCGGTGCTGAAAAATATCCGCTTCTCGCTGCGACCGGGTGAATCCCTGGGGCTGGTGGGCGAATCCGGTTCGGGGAAAAGCACTACCGGTCTGGCGCTGCTGCGCTTAATTGCCTCTCAGGGCGAGATCCTGTTTGACGATATGCCGCTGCACCGCTGGAACCGCCGCCAGATGCTGCCCGTGCGGCCCCGCATGCAGGTGGTATTTCAGGATCCCAACTCCTCGCTTAACCCGCGCCTCAGCGTGTTGCAGATTATCGAAGAGGGCCTGCGCGTTCACCAGCCTGGCCTGAGTGCGCAACAGCGGGAACAGGAGGTCATGCGGGTGATGGCGGAAGTGGGCTTAGATCCCGACACTCGCCACCGCTACCCTGCGGAATTTTCCGGCGGACAGCGCCAGCGTATCGCCATCGCCCGCGCGCTGATCCTGAAACCGGAGCTGATTATTCTGGATGAACCGACCTCGTCTCTGGACAGAACCGTACAGGCGCAGATCCTGGCGCTACTCAAAGGGCTACAGGAAAAGCACCGGCTGGCCTATATCTTTATCAGCCATGATCTACAGGTGGTTCGGGCGCTATGCCATCAGGTGATTGTGCTACGACAGGGTGAGGTGGTCGAACAGGGTGATTGCCAGCGCGTATTTACTGCGCCAACGCAGAGCTACACGCGCCAGCTGCTCGCGGCAGACTAGCGCTTAAAACGGATACTGGCCGGAGAAAGGTTCAGCAATCGCAACACCAAAGTTTTTCAGGCGGCAGGTCGCGGCGAATTCGTCCTGGCTTTTGACGAACAGGCACGGCTCCCCTTCGCACTCCAGTACGGAGCTGTCCACTTCGATATCCGCCAGGGCCTGGCTGAGACGCTCCATCACCCGCCACGCATTTTCGTCGCTCGGGCTCAGCAGCTTGAGCGCCACCAGGCAATTCTCACAGCCCGCGACGCTTTGCGGAATCGGTTCAACTTTCGAACCTGCAAAACCCGCCGACCAGCGATAGCTCTGGGGCAAGCGATGGACAATGGAGAGTTGTAATGTATTCACGTTCGTTCCCCGGAAGCAAAATTTACTTCACAATTTATTTACATTTATAGTAACACATCATCGCCAACCTGCACTATTCAGCGCTTTTTTATCGGTATCGAGGCTCGCGTCGGCGCTATATGTACCCGTTTCTGCGATCTAACTCAACCTTTTTGAATACAATGATGTGACTTTTTACATAAATAGATTTTACATAAAATAAACAAACACGGAATAAACGAACGCGAGTTTGGTTGATATGCGTCAACAAAAAAGGCCCTTTCGGGCCTTATCTGCGCGTTAGTGCGCCGCTTTTCGCGGCCGGCTGGCGTAAAGACAGAAAAGCGCAGAGCTGGTTGCGCAAAAAGCCATCGCCCACAGCATAGGCCAGGCCGTAGTAAAGGTCGCCATAGAGAGTAACGCCCCGACGATGGCACCAATCCCGAAGCGGAAGGTTCCCGCCAGTGACGATGCGGTTCCCGCCATGTGCGGGAATTCGTCGAGGATCACCGCCATCGCATTGGACGAGATCATCGACACGCAGCCGACAAAGGCCGCCACGCCGATCACCAGCGCCCAGAAGCCCACGTCCAGAAACGCGCTCACCACCAGCCAGACCGCCATCACAAACTGGATCCACAGCCCGGCGCGGAACATGTTCAGCGCGCCCACCCGCCGGACAAAGCGGCTGTTAATGATGGTCAGGACAAACAGGAAGACGATATTGAGCGCAAAATAATAGCCAAAATGCTGCGGCGAAACGTGGTTCAGTTCGATATAGACAAACGGCCCGGCGCTCAGGAAGGAGAACATTCCGGCGAAGCTGAACCCGCTCGCCAGCATGTAGCTCAGCACCCGCTTGTGGCGAAACAGCGAGGCAAAGTTGCCTATCGTGGTTCGAATATGAAATTTCTGGCGGCGCTCGACGGGCAGCGTTTCATCAATAAAGAAGAAAATCATCGCCGAGGCCAGCAGCGCGGCCAGCGCCAGGATCCAGAAAATCGCGTGCCAGCTAAACCACACCAGCACCGCACCACCGGCCATCGGTGCCACCAGCGGCGCAATCGTCGTCACCAGCATGACGAACGACATCATGCGGGAGAACTCTTCTTTCGGGTAGATATCACGCATCAGGGCGTTGATCACCACGCTCGCGGCAGCGGCGGCCAGCCCGTGCAGGAAGCGCATGATAATCAGCTGATCGATACTCTGCGCCAGCGCACAGGCGACCGCTGCGGCCGCAAAGACCAGCGTCCCGCCAAGAATAACCGGCTTACGCCCCAGGCTGTCGGCCATTGGGCCATACAGCAGCTGTCCGAGCGCGAAACCGAGAATATAGGTGCTGAGCGTCATCTGCGCGCTGCCTGCCGGTACGCCAAACTGGGCGGAAATCACCGGCAGCGCAGGCAGATACATGTCGATAGACAGCGGCATCAGCATCGCCAGCAGGCCAAGAATGAAGACAATTTTGAACGACGAGTGTGGCCTGGTGGTCACAGGGTTCTCCTGAAATTAGTGCGAAGGCAGACCGACGCTGGCAATCTCTTCTTCCGTCAGCGGACGATATTCACCGGGCGCCAGGTCGGGATCGAGCGCAATCGCACCGATGCGTTCACGGTGCAGGCCCACAACGTGGTTACCCACGGCGGCAAACATGCGTTTCACCTGATGGTAGCGTCCTTCGCTGATGGTCAAACGGACCTCCGTCGGGGTGATGACCTCAAGCACGGCGGGTTTGGTCAGATCCTTTTCATTATGCAGCTGAACGCCTTTCGCGAATTGCTCTGCCGTGTCATCCGCAACCGGTGACTCCAGCGTGACCAGATAGGTTTTCTCACAGTGGTGGCGCGGGGAAGTGATGCGATGCGACCACTGACCGTCGTCGGTCATCAGCACCAGACCGGTGGTGTCGATGTCGAGGCGGCCTGCGGCATGCAGCTTGTGCGCCACCGGCTCGTCGAGGAAATAGAGCACCGTCGGGTGATCCGGATCGTCCGTTGAGCAGACATAGCCTTCCGGCTTATTGAGCATGAAATAGCGGGGACCGTGCTGCTGGGTCAGCGGATTGCCGTCGTACTCAACCTGATGGTCAGGCTGCAGTTTGAACGCGCTGTCTCGCACAATGTCGCCATCCACGGTAACGCGGTTGGCGCGAATTTCGCGCCCGGCAATAGCGCGGCTTACGCCGAGTTGCTGAGCGATAAACTTATCAAGTCGCATGAAATCTTTTTAGCCTTAATGGTGCTGGATGTCGGACCGTGCGTCCGAAAAAAGAAGCAGTCAGGAACGGTTCAGTATAATGGTCTGGTTGCGCCACTCAAGGGAAAAAGTTTCGTGGCATACTATATGCGGATTAACGAAACCGAGACCCCATGACTTTTACACTTCGTCCCTATCAGCAGGAAGCCGTTGACGCGACGCTCGCCTGGTTCCGTAAACACCGGGAACCGGCGGCCATTGTCCTCCCGACCGGTGCAGGTAAGAGCCTGGTGATTGCCGAACTGGCGCGCCTGGCGCGCGGTCGCGTGCTGGTATTGGCCCACGTCAAAGAGCTGGTGGCGCAAAACCATGCCAAATATTGTGCGCTGGGGCTGGAAGCCGACATTTTCGCCGCCGGGCTGAAGCGCAAAGAGAGCCACGGCAAAGTGGTTTTCGGCAGCGTACAGTCGGTGGCCCGCAACCTGGATCTGTTCCGCAGCGAGTTTTCGCTGCTGATTGTCGACGAATGTCACCGCATCAGCGATGACGACGACAGCCAGTATCAGCAAATCCTCACTCACCTTAAAGAGGTGAACCCTCACTTACGCCTGCTCGGCCTGACGGCAACCCCGTTTCGTCTGGGCAAAGGCTGGATCTACCGCTTTCATTATCACGGCATGGTGCGCGGCGACGAGAAAGCGCTGTTCAGCGACTGTATCTATGAACTTCCGCTGCGCTACATGATTAAGCACGGCTACCTGACGCCGCCCGAGCGGCTGGATATGCCGGTCGTGCAGTACGATTTCAGCCGCTTACAGGCGCAGAGCAACGGGCTATTCAGCGAGGCGGATCTTAACCATGAGCTGAAAAAACAGAAGCGGATCACGCCGCATATCATCAGCCAGATTGAAGAGTTCGCGCAAACGCGTAAAGGGGTGATGATTTTTGCTGCCACCGTCGAACACGCGCGCGAAATCACGGGACTGCTACCCGCTGACGACGCAGCGCTGATCACAGGCGAAACGCCCGGCCCGGAGCGCGACAGGCTGATTGAGGCTTTCAAAGCCCAGCAGTTCCGCTACCTGGTGAATGTCTCCGTATTAACCACCGGGTTTGACGCCCCGCACGTCGATCTGATTGCGATTCTGCGCCCGACGGAATCCGTCAGCCTGTATCAGCAGATTGTCGGCCGTGGCCTGCGCCTGGCGCCGGGCAAAACCGACTGCCTGATACTGGATTACGCCGGCAACCCGCACGATCTTTACTCCCCGGAAGTGGGCGCGCCAAAAGGCAAAAGCGACAACGTGCCGGTACAGGTGTTTTGCCCGGCCTGCGGCTTTGCCAACACCTTCTGGGGAAAAACCACCGCCGACGGCACGCTGATTGAACACTTTGGCCGCCGCTGTCAGGGCTGGTTTGAGGATGATGAGGGACATCGCGAGCAGTGCGATTTCCGCTTCCGCTTCAAAAACTGCCCGCAGTGCAACGCCGAAAATGACATCGCCGCCCGCCGTTGCCGCGAGTGCGACACGGTGCTGGTGGACCCGGACGACATGCTGAAAGCGGCGCTGAAGCTGAAAGATGCGCTGGTGCTGCGCTGCTCCGGCATGGCGCTGCAGCCCGGCGCGGATGAAAAAGGCGAATGGCTGAAAATCACCTATTACGATGAGGATGGCGCTGACGTCAGCGAACGGTTCAGGGTTCAGACGCCTGCCCAGCGTACGGCATTTGAGCAGCTGTTTATCCGGCCGCATACCCGCACGCCTGGCGTGCCGCTGCGCTGGATAACCGTGGCGGATATCGTGCATCAGCAGGCGCTGCTGCGCCACCCCGACTTCGTGGTCGCCCGTAAGAAAGGCCAGTTCTGGCAGGTTCGCGAGAAGGTCTTTGACTATGAAGGTCGCTTCCGTCGGGCAAATGAATTGCGCGGTTAACGGGACTTTTCATTGATGTGCGGGGCATTTGAGTATAAAATGCCGCCCGCTTCACATCCGTGGGGCAGAACACTCACCTGCTGCTGGGTCGCCTGTAGTAGGGTTTTAAATACAGAGAGAAATCAATGTTCACTATCGAAGCAGAAGTACGTAACGTGCAGGGTAAGGGTGCGAGCCGCCGCCTGCGTAACGCTAACAAGTTCCCGGCTATCGTTTACGGTGGCGAAGCTGCTCCAGTTGCTATCGAACTGGATCACGACAAAGTGTGGAACATGCAGACCAAAGCTGAGTTCTACAGCGAAGTTCTGACCATCGTTGTTGGCGGTAAAGAAGAAAAAGTGAAGGTTCAGGCTGTTCAGCGTCACGCGTTCAAGCCAAAACTGACTCACATCGACTTCGTTCGCGCGTAATCGCAAACCTGTCGAGAAAACCCCGCTTCGGCGGGGTTTTTTTATGGCTGCTATTTACCGCCAGACGTGCGGCGCTGAAGCTGATCGCGCAGGTTCGGCGGCGTACCTTTGATGGTCAGGGTATCGGTGGCCGGATCCCAGAAGATGCGTTCCCCCAACAGCATGGCGTCAAAGTTGATGGTTAACCCACCGCCGCTGCCGGCAAATTTGGTTAACTGACGCAGCGTGCTGCGATCCGCCGGGAAGCTCTCCTCAAGCTCATAGCCCTTCTCCGCGGTGAATTCCTGGAAGCTCACTTCGCTGACGCCCGCCAGCTCTTTTGACAGGGACTCCAGTTCAATCTCTTCCCCCGCCTGCAGCTGTTCGTTGCAGTAGCTGTAAACCTGCTGACGCACGGTCTGGCGTTCAGATTTATCGAGCTGCGCTTCCGCCGTGAAGTCATCAACGGCCTGCAGCAGCCCTTTGTTCTGCGCTTTGGCGTTCAGGCCTTCGCTGGCACCGAGGAAGTCCATAAAGAAATCCGCCACTTTGCGGCCCACCCGCCCCTTCAGGAAGGTGAGGTAGCGAGTCGACTCCGGGTTAGTTTCCCACTCGGTCAAATCAATACGCGCCACAATATCCGCATGGTTGATATCCAGATAGTGCGTTGAGCTGATGTCCAGTTGCTCGTTCACACGCATGCTGCTTAAGTTATTCAGCACGGTAACCAGCAGGTACTCGACCGCCAGGTAACGATAGTGGCAGAACAGGACAATACCGCCGTCGGCGAACGGATATTTCGCCAGCTCGTCGCGCAGACGCCCGGTTGCCGCGCGGCTAAACGCCAGGAAATCCTCCTCGCCCTGACGCTGCAGGCGCAGGCTATCGGCCAGCTCACTCTCTTCACTGAACAGACCATAGGCTTTATTTTTAGCGCTGTAGACGCGATGCAGCTCTGCCATCATTTCCACAACGGTTGCCGTGGGTTCCAGTAACGAATCGCGTAGCACCACTTCAAGGGTTTGCTCATCACGCTTGATAAGCTGGTGCAAGGCAATCTGGTTGATTTCCAGACTCATGATAAACTCTCCTTTTAGACCGGGCGGTATTCAACCACCACCAGGACATGTGTGCAACAACAGATAAAAAAGGGGAAAAAAAGCTGTTGCTACGGTAATATGTTGCCCTTTCATCAACAAACTGATTTTGATTTATGCCACAACATTCCCGCTACAGTGATGAACACGTTGAACAACTGCTCAGTGAGCTGGTCAACGTACTGGAAAAACATAAAACGCCGACCGATCTCTCCCTAATGGTTTTGGGAAATATGGTCACCAACCTTATCAACACCAGCGTTGCTCCGGCTCAGCGTCAGGCGATCGCCAAATCTTTCGCCCAGGCGTTACAGTCATCCGTCAGCAACGACCAGGCCCATTAAGGGAAACGAACAACAGTTTATGGTGACGAATCGTCAGCGCTACCGTGAAAAAGTCTCCCAGATGGTCAGCTGGGGACACTGGTTTGCCCTGTTCAACATTCTGCTAGCGACGGTAATTGGCTGTCGTTATCTGTTTGTCGCAGACTGGCCCACAACGCTAACCGGGCGTATCTACTCCTGGATAAGCGTTGTTGGTCACTTTAGCTTTTTGGTATTCGCCACCTATCTGCTGATCCTGTTTCCTCTGACGTTTATCGTCATGTCGCAGCGTTTGATGCGGTTCTTGTCCGCAATCCTTGCGACGGTGGGGATGACGCTGCTGCTTATCGACAGTGAAGTGTTCACCCGCTTCCACCTGCATCTCAACCCTATCGTCTGGGAACTGGTGATCAACCCCGACCAGAACGAAACGGCCCGCGACTGGCAGCTGATGTTCATCAGCGTTCCGGTGATCCTGTTGATTGAGATGCTGTTTGCCACCTGGAGCTGGCAAAAGCTCCGCAGCCTGACCCGACGCCGCCATTACGCGAAGCCCGTCGCCGCGCTCTTTTTCGTCTCATTTATCAGTTCGCATCTCATGTATATCTGGGCGGATGCGAACTTCTATCGCCCTATTACCATGCAGCGCGCTAACCTGCCGCTCTCTTATCCGATGACGGCCCGTCGTTTCCTTGAGAAACACGGCCTGCTTGATGCCCAGGAGTACCAGCGCCGTCTGGTCGAACAGGGTAATCCGGAAGCGGTTAGCGTGCAGTATCCACTGAGCGATCTGCGCTATCGCGATATGGGTCGCGGGCAAAACGTCCTGCTGATTACCGTCGATGGCCTCAACTATTCTCGTTACGAGAAGCAGATGCCTGCGCTGGCCGATTTCGCGAGTCAGAACGTATCGTTTACCCAACATATGAGTTCAGGTAACTCAACCGATGCAGGTATCTTTGGCCTGTTCTATGGCATTTCTGCCGGATACATGGACGGCGTGCTGTCTGCGCGCATTCCTGCGGCGCTGATCACCGGGCTTAATCAGCAGGGCTATCAGTTAGGGTTGTTCTCATCGGACGGCTTCAACAGTCCACTGTACCGCCAGGCGCTGCTCTCTGATTTCTCACTGCCTGCCGCGCAGAGCCAGTCTGATGCCCAGACCGCAAACCAGTGGATAAACTGGCTGCAGCGCTACGCGCAGGAAGATAACCGCTGGTTCTCGTGGGTGGCCTTTAACGGCACAACGCTTAACGACAGCAACCAGGCTGGCTTTGCGCGCCGCTATGGCCGCGCGGCCAGCGATGTTGACGCACAGATTGGCCGCGTGCTTGACGCGCTACGTGAATCAGGCAAGCTTGATAACACGGTCGTGATCGTGACCGCGGGGCATGGCGTACCGTTAGGCGACGAGACGAAGAGCATGAGCTGGTCACGTCCAAACCTGCATGTTCCGCTGGTGATCCACTGGCCGGGAACGCCGGCGCAGCGCATCAATATGCTCACAGAACATAAAGACGTCATGACGACCCTGATGCAGCGCCTGCTGCACGTCAGTACGCCAGCAAACGAGTATTCGCAGGGGCAGGATCTCTTCAGCGCCACGCGCCGCCATAACTGGGTGACTGCAGCTGACGGCAACACGCTGGTGGTGACCACGCCGAAGCTGACGCTGGTGCTGAACAGCAACGGGAACTATCAGACCTATAATCTGCAGGGTGAACGGCTGAAGGACCAGAAACCACAGCTGAGCCTGCTGTTACAGGTTCTGACGGATGAGAAGCGCTTCATCGCTAACTGATTAATAATAAACCAGTTAGCGACGGATTCCCTTGCATTCGAAACGGAATCGAGTAGTATTCTTTCTATGCGTCGGCACGTAGCGCAGCCTGGTAGCGCACCGTCATGGGGTGTCGGGGGTCGGAGGTTCAAATCCTCTCGTGCCGACCAAAAACACATTGAAAACCAGCCTTTTACGGCTGGTTTTTTATTTTGCCTCGTCCGGTGTTTTGCGCAGGTACACCAGCGTAACCAGGCAAATCACGGCTCCGGCATAAAACGTATATTCCGCGCCAAACGTTTCCCAGATGGCCCCGGCGCCCAGGCTGGCGACTAACAATCCCACGCCGCTAACCAGACTAAAAATGCCGTAGGCGGTACCGCGCAGATCCGCAGGTGCTGTTTTTGCGATCATTGCCGCCAGCAGCCCCTGCGTCATCCCCATATGCACCCCCCAAAGCGCAACGCCCAGAAGCATTCCAGCCCAGTGGGTGCTTAGCGCCAGCACAATATCTGCCCCAATCAGCATCACCAGGCCCCACTGCAGTAGTCGGGTGTGGCTCATCCCGTCCGATAACTTGCCAAACGGATAGGCTGAAAGGAAATAGAGCAAATTCATGGCCACCATCACCAGCGGGATCAGCGCCAGCGGCACCCCCGACTGCTGTGCGCGCAGGACAAGAAAGGCTTCACTGAAACGTGCGAGCGTGAAGATGGCGCCCAGGCCAATAACCCACCAGCAGCCTTTCCCGAGGCGCCTGAGGTTCTCTTTTTTGATGGGGTTCGTGCGTTTATGTTCGACGGGCGTTTTCGGCTCATGCAGGCCGAAGAAAAGCAGCGCCACGGCGAGCACGCCGGGGATCACCGCGATCCAGAAAATCGTGCGGAAATCATCGTTCCACAGCAGCATTAAGCCTACGGCCAGCAGCGGCCCGAGAAATGCGCCAACGGTATCCATCGACTGACGCAGCCCAAAGGCCGCGCCGCGAAGTTCCGGCGGCGTAAGGTCAGCGACCAGCGCATCGCGCGGCGCGCCCCGGATCCCCTTCCCTACCCGGTCGATTAAGCGTGCCCCCAGAATCATGCCCGACGAAGAGGCGATAGCGAACAGCGGCTTACTCAGCGCGCCAAGACCGTAGCCCAGCACCGCCAGTCCTTTACGTTTACCCAGGTAGTCACTGATGGCACCGGAAAAAACTTTGATAAACAGCGCGGTGGCTTCAGCCAGGCCTTCAATCAAGCCAATGAAAATCACGCTGGCTCCCAGCGTCGTGACCATAAACAGCGGCAGCAGGCTGTGAATGATCTCCGAGGAGATATCCATCAGCATACTGACCCCACCCACAACCCAGACGCCTTTCGGGATCCGGCTGAGCGTTGCAAACCGGGATAACATTGAACATCTCCTGCTTTATGTCGAACGACCTTGTTCGACACAGAATACCCTGGAAATGCGAATAAATATCATCACATATAAAAAAGCCAGCCCGCAGGCTGGCTTCTTATAGCAGGTGAATGCTCAGTGTTTTTCACGTCCGCCCAGGAAGAAAATGCCCAGCGGAATGGCCAGCAGAACGGTGAAGACAAGGCTGTAAACGAAGATCATCGCCGACTGCAGCACATACATGCTGGTAGTCCAGGCGGAGAGAGGAATGTTGTACTGTTCAATGACGCCAACAATGGTGGCCCGCCCGACGCACGCGGCGGCAATCATAAACACGACGAGTAGCGCCAGGAGGAACTTGCGGCCTTCAGGTGTTTTCAGTTTTGCACGAACCATCTCTCTTCCCTTTCACAGATGAATAACATTATCGATGGACTAAAATAACACGAACGCCCGTCACACTCCACACCAGTACAAACACCTGCCAAAACGGTTAATATTAAGTTTATTACGCTGCATATAATGAAAATGTAAGTAAATCACACCAATCATTCATACTCGTTATGTTAGTCTGTTCAGGACCGTTTTGACATAAAGGAATGACAATGAAAAACGCACCTAAATTTGCCATCGCGCTTCTCGCCGCCGCGTGCGTCAGCACCAGCGCTTTCGCCAGCGACGCCCAAAAAGCGCAGCCGCTGGAAAAAGTTGCACCCTATCCGCAAGCGGAAAAAGGCATGAAGCGTCAGGTGATTCAACTGCCGGTTCAGCAGGACGAAGCGAATTACAAAGTCGAACTGTTAATTGGCAAGACGCTGGAAGTGGACTGCAATCAGCATCGTCTGGGCGGCCAGCTGGAAAGCAAAACCCTGGAAGGCTGGGGTTATGACTATTACGTTTTTGATAAAGTGACCTCTCCGGTCTCTACCATGATGGCCTGCCCGGACGGCAAGAAAGAGAAGAAATTTGTGACGGCCTATCTGGGCGACAACAGCCTGCTGCGCTACAACAGCAAGTTGCCGATCGTGGTATATACGCCTGAAAACGTGGAAGTAAAATATCGCGTGTGGAAGGCAGAAGAGACGGTCGGACAAGCAGTAGTACGTTAAAAACAAGTCGGGTGGCGGCTTCGCCTTACCCGACCAACTAAACTAAAAACGGTAACAGATGTTACCGTTTTGCTTTTACCTTACAGCGCGATATCCGCAACCGGCTTGTTTTCTGGCTGAGGCTTCAGCTCCGCCTTCGGCGCAGCATCCGCAGCCTGCGGCTTCACGTACTGCAGCTGCAGCACGCGGCTGGTGTACTCCAGCTCTTGTTCCGTCGCATCCACGTTACCGTTCAGCTTCGTACCGTAGGATGGAATAATGGTTTTCAGCTTCGCCTGCCATTCCGGGCTGGCAACTTTGTCTTTAAACACTTTTTCCATCAGGTGCAGCATGATTGGCGCAGCGGTAGATGCACCCGGTGACGCACCCAGCAGCGCGGCAATCGTGCCATCCTTATCGCTCACCACTTCGGTCCCCAGACGCAGTACGCCACCCTCTTTCGGATCGCGCTTGATGATCTGCACGCGCTGACCCGCCTGCCACAGACGCCAGTCTTCTTTCTTCGCCTGCGGATAGTACTCTTTCAGCGCCTCGAAGCGTTCTTCATCAGAAAGCATCACCTGGCTAATCAGGTATTTCACCAGGTCGAAATTATCCAGGCCCACGTCCATCATCGGTTTGACGTTAGAGGTGGTAGTCGCGCTCAGCAGATCCCAGAGGGAGCCGTTTTTCAGGAACTTGGTTGAGAAGGTCGCGAACGGTCCAAACAGCACCACGCGTTTACCATCAAGCATACGGGTATCGATATGCGGGACGGACATCGGTGGCGCACCGACGGAAGCCTGACCGTACACTTTTGCCAGGTGACGGTTCACCACTTCCGGGTTCTCGGACACCAGGAACTGGCCGCCGACCGGGAAGCCCGCGTAGTCGTCAGCTTCAGGAATACCGGATTCCTGCAGCAGCTTCAGCGCCGCGCCGCCCGCACCGATGAAGACAAATTTCGCCTTAATGACGTGCTCGGCTTCATTGTTTTTCAGATCGGCAACCGTCACGCTCCAGCTGTTGTCCGCATTGCGCTTAAAGCCGCGCACTTCGGTGCTGAGCTGCAAATTGAAGTTATCTTTCTTCTTCAGGGACGCCACCAGCTGACGGGTAATTTCGCCGTAGTTCACGTCGGTGCCAATTTCGGTACGGGTTGCCGCCACTTTCTGGTTCGGGTCACGGCCTTCCATGACCAGCGGCGCCCACTCTTTAATCTGCGCGTGGTCTTCGGAGTATTTCATCCCGCGGAACAGGGTGCTCTGCTGCAGCGCAGCGTAGCGCGCGCGCAGGAAATTCACGTTTTGCTCGCCCCACACAAAGCTCATGTGCGGCACGGTATTGATGAAGGAGTGCGGGTCGTGCATCACGCCGCTGTTGACCTGGTGGGACCAGAACTGACGCGAGATCTGGAACGCTTCGTTGATCTCTACCGCCTTCTCGATACTAATGGAACCGTCCTTTTTCTGCGGCGTATAGTTCAGTTCCATGAGTGCCGAATGGCCCGTACCAGCGTTATTCCAGCCGTTCGAACTCTCCTGCGCCACGCCATCGAGGCGCTCGACCATGGTCATGGACCAGTCCGGCTGCAGTTCTTGCAGATAGGTTCCCAGCGTGGCGCTCATGATGCCGCCACCAATTAAAAGGACGTCCGTTTCCTGCTCTTTTGGTGCGTCTGCTTTCGCTGCCATTGAGACGGCGTTGAGCCCGACAGCCAGAGAAAAGAGCATGGCAGTCATTTTTTTCATAATTTATGCCTTAGTGTAAAAGTGCTTGATGCGTGGAAATTGCAGGTGAAAAAAGCTGCGTGGGCACGGTAACAACTTTTAAATATTGTTTAAAGGTTACGAAATTATTGTAATTGTGAAATTTAATGATGGATTGTTTGTAGGGGATTGCGGCGCGCAACTGGTATAAGGAGGAATTTATGGCTACTATGCTGCACTTTGTGATCGCGCGCACGGAAGCCTGCCCTAACCAGCGAACTGTTATGTCCTTACCTCATTCTGCCGTATCCCCTGAAGACAGTGTAGCCAGCGTGCTGCACTCCCCTAAACAACTGGCGCGTGAAACGCTGGCGGGCGTGATTACCGCTCTGGCGCTGATCCCCGAAGTGATCTCATTTTCCGTGGTGGCGGGCGTTGACCCGAAGGTCAGCCTGATCGCCTCCGTGGTGCTGTGTCTTGCTCTCTCCGTGCTGGGCGGTCGTCCGGCGATGGTCACGGCTGCGGCCGGTTCCGTAGCGCTGGTGATTGGCCCGATGGTGCATCAGCACGGGGTACAGTACATTCTTCCGGCCGTGCTGATGGCTGGCGTGATCCAGATTCTGTTTGGCGTGCTGGGCATGGCAAGGCTGATGCGCTTTATTCCCCAGTCGGTGATGACCGGATTTGTTAACGCCCTTGGCATTTTGATTTTCTTCGCTCAGGTGCCGCATTTCTGGAGCCGAAGCCCGCTGATTGTGGGCCTGTTCGTGCTGACGCTGCTGATTGTGCTGTGGGTGCCGCGCTATATTAAAAGCGTCCCTTCCCCGCTGATTGCGATTGTGCTGTTAACCCTTTTCACCGTCACCACCGGTCAGATCCTGCCGACTGTCGGTGATGAAGGCTCAATGACTGGCGGTCTGCCTGGATTTACCGAGCTGCTGGTGCCGCTTAATTTACAGACGCTGAACATTATCTGGCCTTGCGCGTTGAGTATTGCCTTCGTCGGTCTGCTGGAGTCCCTGCTGACGGCAAAACTCGTGGATGAACTGACGGTTACGCCTTCCAGCAAGCGTCGCGAGAGCATCGGGCTGGGCGTGGGGAATATCATGGCCGGGCTCTACGGTGGCATTGCGGGCTGCGCGATGATCGGACAAACCATCGTTAACGTGGAGATGGGGAAAGGACGAAGCCGCATTTCAACCATTGCGGCGGGCATCGTGCTGCTGCTCCTGGTGACGGCACTCAGTGAAGTGATGGCCAAAATCCCGATGGCGGTGCTGGCGGGGATTATGGCGATTGTTGCCGTCAAAACTTTCAGCTGGCACAGCCTTCAGCCCGCCACGATAAAAAATGCCCCGGTTGCAGAAACGGTAGTAATGCTGGTGACCGTTGCCGCCACGGTATCAACCGGCAATCTGGCGGTTGGCGTGCTGGGCGGGATTATCGTCATGGCACTGATCCCCGCCCGCATTAAGCGTCGGGTTAAAGCAGAAAAATCGTTGCCAGCCCAAGAAAAATAAAGAAACCGCCGGTATCGGTGATGGCGGTGATCATCACGCTCGACCCCACCGCGGGGTCGCGCCCCAGTTTGGTCATCGTCAGCGGGATAATGACGCCCATCATCGATGCCACCAGCAAATTCAGCACCATCGCCAGCATCATCACGCCGCCTAAGGCCATATCGTCATACAGCCACCATGTGATGCCGCCCATAATGCCGCCCCATACCAGGCCGTTAATCAGCGCCACGCCCATTTCCCTGAAGATCAGAAAGGCGAAGTTACCGGGCTGAATATTTTCCAGCGCCAGCGCGCGGACGATCATGGTGATGGTCTGGTTTCCGGTGTTGCCGCCAATTCCGGCCACAATCGGCATCAGCGAGGCCAGCGCCACCAGCTGCGAAATGGTGTGTTCAAAGCCGTCAATCACACGGGAGGCGATGAAGGCGGTACACAGGTTAATAGCCAGCCAGGCCCAGCGGGTTTTCACCGCCTTACCGACGGAGGCGTGGACGTCATCTTCGGCGCTGATCCCGCCTAGCGCGCGCAGGTCGTTATCGGTCTCTTCATAAACCACGTCAACGATTTCATCGATGGTCAGACGGCCCATCAGCTTGCCAACGGAGTCTACGACCGCCGCACTCACAAGGTCATCACGTTCAAAGGTACGCGCCGCTTTTTCCGCATCGTCTTCCGGGGAGAAGACCATCGGCTCGTTTTCCATCACCTCGCTCACCCGCTGCTGAGCGCTGTTGAGCAGGATGGTTTTCAGCTCCAGCTCGCCGAGCAGGGTTTTATCCCGCGAGGTGACAAACAGCTTATCGGTGTTGTCCGGCATTTTGCCCAGGCGGCGCAGGTAGCGCTGCACGGTACCGAGCGTGACGTCCGGACGTACCGTGATAACGCCGAACTCCATGATCGCGCCGACGCTGTTTTTCTCGTAGTGCAACACCTGACGCACGCGCGCACGTTCATCGGCAGGCAGAGAGGCCAGCAGGCGCCCGGTCAGGTTACGCGGCAGATGCTGTACAAGGTAAATCTGCTCGTCGATATCCAGGGTTTGCAGGGCGTCGAGGATATCCCGATCGCTCATCTCGTCGATCAGGTCATCCCAGACGTTTTCCGAGGCTTCAAGCAGAACCTGGCCGCGCTCGTGATCCTGTACCAGGCGCCAGAGGGCGTGACGCTCTTCCGAAGGAAGCGCTTCCAGGGTATCCGCCAGATCCGGCGGCGGTAAATGAGCAACCAGCGCACCTACCTCAGCAATATCGTCGGCTAAGGTGCCGACATCATATTGCTCAGCCAGGGTCAGTTTGCCTAATAGCGTAGACGTGACCGCTTTATCGGTCGTGAGAAGCCAGATGAGTCGCGCACGTTCCTGGTCACGCTGCCTGGCGCTGTTTTTCTTTAATACCGACATCAATCATAAATCCATTAAATGAGTTGAGACTAAGCATAGCGCGAGGATATGTAAATAAGAATAAACAGCGAGGCGGGATGGAGAAAAAAGCGGCATTACGGCCACGATTATCCCCTCTCCCACGGGGAGAGGGTTAGGGTAAGGGCATCAGGCCGTGCGCGCCACCGCGTCACGCGACGCCGCATCGCGCTCGTCGCCGGTCAGCTCGCTCAGCCTGCCGTCGCGCATCTCCAGCAGACGGTCGGCGTGAATGAAGTAAT
The DNA here is from genome assembly GCF_014895895.1 of Enterobacter cloacae complex sp. P14RS. NCBI lineage: Bacteria > Pseudomonadati > Pseudomonadota > Gammaproteobacteria > Enterobacterales > Enterobacteriaceae > Enterobacter > Enterobacter cloacae complex sp. P14RS. The sequence continues at coordinate 378,339 of NZ_JADBQM010000006.1, read as the reverse complement.
GATCGTCGTGGCTGATGGCGAAAATGGTCTTGCCCATCTCCTGCATCAGCGGCAGCAGCACCTGATAAAACTCGCGACGGAAGTGCGGATCCTGATCCGCCGCCCATTCATCCAGCAGGATGATGTCACGCTCTTCCGCCAGCGCCAGCAGCAGCGCCACGCGCTTCTTCTGCCCCTTAGAGAGCTTGAGGTTCAGGATTTTGCCGTCCTGGAGCTCCAGCTTGTGCGACATCTGCAGCTGCGCAAGCCATTTCTCAACCAGCGCCGGATTGGCCTGCTGCCCTTCCGGCCCCAGCAGCTGGTCAAACAGCCAGACATCGGTGAATACCGCTGAGAAAAGCTTGCGGTAATCCTCGGGTTTCTCCGCGCTCAGCGCCTTACCGTCCAGCAGGATCTCGCCCGACTGCGGCTGGTAAAGTCCGGTGAGCAACATCGCCAGCGTGGATTTTCCGCTACCGTTGCCGCCGATGAGGAACAGCAGTTCGCCGCGGTGAATCGTCAGGTTGACCGGTCCCACGGAGAAGGCGTTGTCCTGATAGCGGAACGTCACGTCGCGCAGCTCGAGGGTCTGCCAGTTCGGGAAGGCCTGCGGGCGCGGGAATTCAGCCTTAAATGGCGCCAGATCGAACTTCTTAAGCTTGTTAAACGCCACCTGCGCGCTCAGCAAGGTGGGCAATGCGCCGACGGCCGAGAGCAGCGGCGTACGCAGGAACAGCAGGGTCAGCGAGTAGGTCGCCGCCACGTTGGTGTCCGCCCAGCCCAGGCTGTTCGCCATCCAGAATACCAGGCCAATGGCGCCCAGCATCATAATGTTGGACCAGTTCACCGCGCTCAGGTGGAAGGTATCGGCGCGAATAATGTGGTGCCGGTATTCGCGCGCGTCCGGGATATAGAGGTTATTGAAGATATGCTCGGCACGCTCGCGGTTGAGGGTCAGCTCTTTGCGCCCTTCCAGTACCGTCTGGTAATCGTTATAGAGCTTATCTTCCGTTTCGCGCAGGACCGCCATGTGTTTATAGACGCGCGACACCAGCACGAAACCGCCCCAGATGGTGATGGCAATCCATACCGCGGTCACCGCCAGCATTTTGGTCGAAAGCCAGGCGAGATAGGCCGCCGAGCCAAAGGTCAGGATGATCCCCTGCACCAGCTCCGGCAGGCGGACAAACGCGATGGTAATCGCGCGCACGTCGCTGGTCAGCCCCGCCAGCAGGGAGGCGCTGCCGAGCTGCTCCACGCGCTCAACCTGCGTGTCGAGGATCCGCTTGATGAACTCGCTGCGCAGGCGGAAAACGAAATGGTGACCAAGCGCGGTCAGCGCCAGCTGAGAGCCGAGCGTAACCGCCATCAACAGCAGCAGCAGGCCGAGAAACTCCGGCAGAACCGAGAGTGAGGTATCGACCATTTCGATCAGCCGCACGTTTATAAACGCGATCAGGCCAATACCCAGCGCCGCGCTGGCAAGGCTTAAGGCCATTACGGCAATGAAGGGCCAGCGGTACTGACGCCAGACAAGAAGAAGTAGTTGCATGCAGGCAATCCGGACAATAAAAATCAGCCAGCAGTGTAAACTGCCCGGCGCGGACATCAAGAATAATTCTTATTTTTGTTTGTTCAATCCCGCCTGACGGAATGTAAGGTTAAATCGGTATTCGCCAGTAAGGGGATGAACCCCGGGCTTCAGGGGCTGAATGCCGTGATAGTACAGCCGTGACTCCCTGCCCCACACCACCACGTCGCCGTGCTCCAGCATAATGCGCCTGAGCGGATCGTTGCGGCGCAATCCGCCAAACTGGAAGACGGCGGGCAGACCCAACGATACCGAGACGATGGGCGCGCGCAGATCGGGCTCATCTTTGTCCTGATGCAGCGAGAGCTTCGCACCGATGGCGTAGCGGTTAATCAGGCAGGCATCCGGCCGGAAGTCAGGGTAATCTGCTGCAACGGCAGCCTCGTGACAAAGCGCCTGAAACACCGCAGGCATGGGAGGCCACGGACGGCCGGTCGTGGGATCGTTCGGGGCATACACATACCCCCGTTCGTTCGTCGCCCACCCCAGTTCGCCGCAGTTGGCCATGGCCACCGACATGGTGTAGCCGCCCGGCGTCACCATATGGCGAAACGGTGAAACCGCCGTGACCTCTTCAATACCGGCAAGCAATGCCGCCGCACGGGAGAGTGCAAAGCGGCGCAGGATCGCTGCCCCGGGCGCAAGCGGCTCCTGCCACGGTTCAGCATCCGCAAAAAGATCGAGCATTATCCCTCCCGGCGTTTCGCCTCACGTTTCAGTAATAGCGCTTTTCGCGCCGCCCCCCAGCGATAGCCCGACAGCGCGCCGTCGTTGCGGACCACGCGGTGACAAGGGATCACAATCGCCAGCCTGTTTGCCGCACAGGCACCCGCGACGGCACGCACCGCGTTGGGCTGGCCAATCGCCTTCGCCACCTGCTGATAGCTGGCCGTTTCCCCGCAGGGGATGTCACGAAGGGCCTGCCAGACCCGCTGCTGGAACGCGGTGCCGCGTATATCCAGCGGCAGCGCCAGCGGCACCGCGTGGTTATCAATACTGGCAATGACCTGGCTGATACGCTGGGCAAAGGCATCTTCCTGCGGGGCATGCTCCGCGTTTGGAAACAGCGTCGCAAATTCTTCTGCCAGTTTGGTATCGTTGTCGCCCAGCAGTATCGCGCAAATTCCCCGCTCGCTTTCCGCAACCAGGCAGCGTCCCAGCGAACAGTCGCCGATGGCGTAACGCACCGCCACCTCGCCTTTGCGGTACTGCTTCGCCGTCATGCCCAGCGCATCGTTGGCTTTGCGGTAATAGCTGCTGCTGTCGGGAAAACCTGCCGCCAGCACGGCATCGGTAATTTTGTTTCCCTGCGCAAGCGCCGCGCGCAGACGCTGCCCCCGCGCCGCCTGCTGCCAGGCTTTTGGCGTCATCCCGGTGAGGGACTTAAACAGCCGGTGGAAATGGAAAGGACTCATGGCGACCTGCTGCGCCAGGCCTTCAAGCGTCAGCGCGGGATCCTGCTCCAGAAGGCGACAGGCGCGCTCCACTTTCGCCAGCTTTTGCTGATTCGGATCGCGTTTGTCCGGCATGCAGCGCTTGCACGGGCGAAACCCTGCCTGAACGGCATGCTGGACATCGGGATAAAAGCAGACGTTTTTACGCAGCGCGTGACGGGCGCGGCATGACGGGCGGCAGAAAATCCCCGTCGTCTTCACGGCAAAGACAAACCGATCGTCAGCGCGCGGATCGCGAGCCAGAACGGCCTGCCAGCGATCCTCATCATTCATATAGGTTGGATTTTTCATCATCAGCTCCTCTTACAAGCATACCTTTAGCGTGCCCGAGTGCCAGTGATAAAAAACCCGCAACCTTGCTTTTTAATTTTTGTCGCTCACCAGGAAGCTGTTGAACTGCGGCGAGCTCCAGGTTTTGAACCCGTCGCCCTCTTTAGTGATCATATAAACCGCCAGCCCTTCCTGACGAACCACCTCTTTGGCTTTTTCCGGGCCGAGAACCATTAATCCGGTATCCCAGGCGTCGGCTTCCAGCGCAGTGGGGGCAATCACGGTCACCGAGACCAGGTTATGCGTGATGGGACGTCCGGTCAGCGGATCGATCACGTGCGAAATACGCTTCCCGTCGAGCTCGTAATAGTTACGGTAGCTCCCGGAAGTGCTGATACCGTGCCCGTTAATATCCACAATGGCCTGTACGGCGTTTTGCCGATCGGTCGGTTTTTGAATCGCCACGCGCCACGGTTTACCGCTGGCGTTCATGCCCCGGCTGACTAACGCGCCGCCCACGGAGACCAGGTAGCGCGATATCCCTTCCTGCGTCATCAGCGCGGCAAGGTGATCCGCCGCGTAACCTTCACCTACCGTCGACAGATCGACAAACAGGTCGGGGATATCTTTCTGCAGATACTGCTGGCCGTACTGGTTGATCACCGTCAGATGCTTTAGCCCTGTCCGGGCGCGGGCATCATCAATGGCCGCCTGATCGGGTGTGGTATCCGGCTGTTTGTTCGGGCCAAACCCCCAGAGATTGACCAGAGGCCCGACGGTGACATCCATCGCGCCGTTGGTTTTATATCCCACGCGCATTGATTCGGTGACGATATCGGCCATCGCTTCGCTCACCGGCCACAGGGAGGTACTGGTGGAAAGATTGAAGCGCATCAGCGCCGAGTCATTTTTATAGGTTGAGAGCAGCTGGTCGTCGGCGTCCAGCTGAGACTGGATTTTACCGCGAAGTTCATCAGCGCGCGTTTTATCCAGGCCCATCGCGCTGACGCGCCAGAAGGTGCCCATCGTTTTGCCTTCGAGCACCGTCGCGGCGGGTGCATCGGTTTTCGCCACGGGCGCGGAATCGTCACACGCGGTCAGGAAAAAAAGCATAGCCAGAAAGCTGGCGCGTAAAAAAGTCATGTCCATTCATTATTATCCTCATGCCAGGGCGGCAAGAGTACACCAAAACGGTTGCATTGTGAGGCCAAAAAAAAGCACAAAAAAGGGGCCTTCAGGCCCCTTAGTCACACGATGACGCGATTAGAACTGGTAAACCAGACCCAGCGCGACGATATCATCAGTGCCGATACCGGCCTGACGGGTGAACTCATTTTCATCAACCAGGTTGATTTTGTAATCCACGTAGGTGGACATGTTTTTGTTGAAGTAGTAAGTCGCACCCACATCAACATATTTCAGCAGATCCTGATCGCCGTAACCTTCGATGTCTTTACCTTTGGACTGCAGGTAAGCCACGGATGGACGCAGGCCGAAGTCGAACTGGTACTGAGCAACCACTTCGAAGTTCTGCGCTTTGTTAGCAAAACCGTAAGCGGTAGTCGGGCTGCTGCCGTTAGAGGTACCGAAGCGGGTTGCGTTGTAGGTCTGAGAGTACTGCGCAGCCAGGTAGATGTTGTTGGCATCATATTTCAGGCCGCCAGAATAGACTTCTGCGTGATCGCCGTTACCGTAAACGCCCGGTGCGTTCTGGTCAGCGGTACGTTTGGAGGAGGACATCGCACCACCCACGCTGAAGCCTTCGCCCAGGTTATAAGTTACGGATGCACCGTAGCCGTCGCCGTTCTGTTTCAGCAGGCTGCGTCCACCGACGTTTTCGCCGCTTACGCTACCGTTTTTACCCTGATACTGCAGCGCAAAGTTCAGGCCATCCACCAGACCAAAGAAGTCCTGGTTACGATAGGTCGCCACGCCGTTAGCACGAGACTGCAGGAAGTTGTCTGAGCCGTAGGTATCGCCGCCAAATTCTGGCAGAACGTCAGTCCAAGAAGTTACGTCGTAGATCACGCCGTAGTTACGACCGTAATCGAAAGAGCCCGCTTCAGCGAATTTCAGACCAGCAAACGCCACACGCGTCCAGGACTGGTTGTCGCTTTCAGTCGTGTTGCCCTGGATCTGGTATTCCCACTGGCCGTAACCGGTCAGCTGATCGTTAACTTGAGTTTCGCCTTTGAAGCCAAGACGCATGTAGGTCTGGTCGCCGTCAGCACTCTTGTCGTCAGAGAAATAGTGCAGACCATCAACTTTGCCGTACAGATCTAATTTGTTGCCATCTTTGTTATAAATTTCGGCCGCATTTGCTGCGCCTGCTACCAGCAGTGCTGGTACCAGGAGGGACAGTACTTTAACTTTCATTTTATTAACCCTCTGTTATATGCCTTATAATTGCCACTGCTTACTGGTTAACCCTCATTAACCAGTCGGCAAATTCATTCTCCGCAAAATTACAGAATAATCCAATGCGAATATGATACGAAAACTTTGAAGATGTTTCATTTATCCATCAACATGTTTCAGAATGTAAATGAAAAGGAACTTTTACAAAGCACAAAAAGCTTAGAAATTTAGCACTTATAATCAAAACGAAAAATGACCCAATACATATCAAAGAGTTAAAATAAAAAACGTTACCGCACTGAATGACAAAACAAGATCGACTCCAGTCTCTAAAATAACTCTCGCTATCATCATTAACTTTATTTATTACCGTCATTCAGCTTTGAATGTCTGTTTATCCCTAATTCAACCGGATGCGTCGCATTCGGTTTTTTTTTACCCTTCTTTACGTAACTTTTCTTTTTTTGTGCTACCGCCGCGTAATTGTAACGACTATTAACTAAATTCACGCTCGCCCCTGTGCATAACGGGAAAATTCGCTCAAAACTTAATTTCTTGTTAATTCGTGCTATTTTCTGACGAAATGCATTTTTTATTTGTACATGCATTATGCTCTTGTACACATTTAAGACGTACTTCCTCTCTCGTACGGGCCATCGAAAAAGTCGCTTGTTCAAGGACAGTGGCGCTGGAAATTCAGTTATTACCCTTTATACTGCCCTATCGCCACAGAGCACGACCATCACGGGTTAAAGATATCAATGAGTCAGACTGAAACTACCGCCCAAAGCAAATTCTCCCTTCTGCCCGGGAGCATCACCCGTTTCTTTCTTCTTTTGATCGTGGTGCTGTTAGTCACAATGGGCGTGATGGTGCAGAGCGCGGTTAACGCTTGGCTGAAGGATAAGAGCTATCAGGTGGTGGATATTACCCACGCCGTACACAAGCGCATTGATACCTGGCGCTACGCCACCTGGCAGATTTACGACAACATTGCGGCAGCGCCTGCCAGCTCATCCGGAGATGGGCTTCAGGAGACGCGGCTGAAACAGGATGTCTACTATCTCGAAAAACCGCAGCGTAAGACTGAAGCGCTTATCTTTGGCTCTCACGACAGCGCGACCCTTGAGATGACGCAGCGTATTTCGACCTACCTGGATACGCTCTGGGGCGCCGAAACGGTGCCGTGGTCGATGTACTATCTGAACGGTCAGGACAACAGCATGATCCTGATCTCGACGCTGCCGTTGAAAGATCTCTCTTCCGGATTTAAAGAGACGACGGTCGGCAGCATTGTCGACTCCCGCCGGGCAGAAATGCTGCAGCAGGCCAACGCCCTTGATGAACGTGAGAGCTTCTCATCGCTGCGCCGATTGGCCTGGCAGAATGGTCACTATTTTACCCTGCGTACCACCTTTAACCAGCCGGGTCATCTGGCGACGGTCGTGGCCTTCGATTTACCCATTAATGATTTGATCCCGCCGGATATGCCGCTCGACAGCTTCCGTCTGGAGCCGGACAGCAGCACCCAGAACATGCGTGCGGCGTCCGATAAAGAGGCCGCAGAGAGCGTCACCATCTCCTTTAACGGCTCGAAAATTGAAATTGCCTCGTCGCTGAACTCAACCGGCATGCGTCTGGTGTGGCAGGTACCGTTCGGCACGCTGCTGCTTGATACCCTGCAAAATATTCTGCTGCCGCTGCTGCTGAATATTGGTCTGCTGGCGCTGGCTCTGTTCGGCTACAGCACCTTCCGCTTCCAGCCGGGACGCCAGAGCGACGCGTCTGCGGTCTCCGCGGGCAACACCAACGAGCTACGCGTATTGCGCGCGCTCAATGAAGAGATTGTCTCCGTGCTGCCGCTAGGGGTGTTAGTTCACGATCAGGAAGCGAATCGCACGGTGATGAGCAATAAAATTGCTGACCATCTGCTGCCGCATCTTAACCTGCAGAACATCACCACTATGGCGGATCAGCACCAGGGGGTTATTCAGGCCACCATCAACAATGAACTTTACGAGATCCGTCAGTTCCGCAGCCAGGTGGCGCCGCGTACGCAAATCTTCATCATTCGCGATCAGGATCGCGAAGTGCTGGTGAATAAAAAGCTCAAGCAGGCGCAAAGGCTGTATGAGAAGAACCAGCAGGGGCGCGCGGCATTCATGCAGAATATTGGCGATGCCTTCAAGCAGCCGTTAAAAACGCTGGCGACCCAGGCGGCAGCGTTAAACACGTCTGAAAGCCACCAGCTCGCCTGCCAGGCCGACTCGCTGGTCCGCATGGTAGATGAGATCCAGCTGGCAAACATGCTGGAAAATGATTTCTGGAAAGGTACCCCTTCTCTCTTCTCTATTCAGGATCTGATCGATGAAGTTGTTCCGGAAGTCCTGCCGGTGATTAAGCGCAAAGGGCTGCAGCTGCTGATCAATAACAATCTTCCGGCAAATGACGAACGTCACGGCGACCGCGAGGCGCTGCGTCGTATTCTGCTGATGATTATTCAGTACGCCGTGACCACCACGCAGATCGGCAAGATCACCCTTGATGTGAGCACCGACGAGTCGGCGGAAGATCGCCTGACGTTCCGCATTCTGGACACCGGGGAAGGCGTGACGGCGAGTGAAATTGATAATCTGCACTTCCCGTTCCTGAACGACACGCAAAGCGATCATTACGGCAAGGCTAACGCCCTGACCTTCTGGCTGTGCGATCAGCTGGCGCGTAAGCTCGGCGGCCATCTGAATATCAAGGCCCGTGAATCGCTCGGCACCCGTTACTCTCTGCACGTGAAAATGGCCGCCAATCCACAGGAAGAAGATGAAGAACGCCTGCTGGATGACGTCGTGGTGATGGTGGATGTAACCTCAAACGAGATCCGCAATATTGTGGTTCGTCAGCTCGAAAACTGGGGCGCGGCCTGCATCACGCCGGATGAAAGGCTGGCAAGTCAAGAATTTGATCTGTTTTTAACTGATAATCCGTCTAATCTTACTGCCTCGGGCTTGCTTTTAAGCGATGATGAGTCAGGCGTGCGGAAAATCGGCCCTGGCCAGCTGCGCGTCAACTTTAATATAAGCAATGCGATGCAGGAAGCTGTACTACAACTAATAGAAGAGCAGCTGGCGCAGGAAGAGATAACGGAATTCCCGTTAGGCGGTAATGAAAATGCCGAGCTTCACGCCAGCGGATACTATTCCCTCTTTGTTGATACAGTACCAGATGATGTGAAGCGGTTGTATACTGAGTCCGCTGCGAATGATTTTGCAGCGCTGGCACAGACAGCACACCGGCTTAAAGGGGTGTTTGCCATGCTTAATCTGGTTCCCGGCAAGCAGTTATGTGAAACGCTGGAACATCTAATTCGTGAGAAAGATGCCTCTGGCATTGAAAAATACATCAGCGACATTGACGCCTACGTCAAAAGCTTGCTGTAGCAAGGTAGCCTTATACATGAACAATATGAACGTAATTATTGCCGATGACCATCCGATTGTACTGTTCGGTATTCGCAAATCACTTGAACAGATCGAGTGGGTGAATGTAGTCGGTGAATTTGAAGACTCTACAGCACTGATCAATAACCTCCCAAAGCTTGATGCGCACGTGCTCATTACCGATCTCTCTATGCCTGGAGACAAATACGGTGATGGGATCACGCTCATCAAATATATTAAACGTCACTTCCCGGACATCTCGATTATTGTTCTGACCATGAACAACAACCCGGCGATCCTGAGCGCCGTGCTGGATCTGGATATCGAAGGGATTGTGCTGAAGCAAGGCGCCCCGACCGATCTGCCAAAAGCGCTGGCTGCGCTGCAGAAAGGCAAGAAGTTCACGCCTGAGAGCGTCTCTCGTCTGCTGGAAAAAATCAGCGCGGGTGGCTACGGTGACAAACGCCTGTCGCCGAAAGAGAGCGAAGTTCTGCGCCTGTTCGCCGAAGGTTTCCTGGTGACCGAGATTGCCAAGAAGCTGAACCGCAGCATTAAAACCATCAGCAGCCAGAAAAAATCAGCAATGATGAAGCTGGGCGTGGACAACGATATTGCCCTGCTGAACTATCTCTCCTCCGTTACGCTGAGCGCATCGGATAAGGATTGATCCCCCACTGTAAATGCCGGATGGCGCTCACGCTTACCCGGCCTTCAGAACCCGTAGGCCCGCGCAAGCGCAGCGCCGCCGGGCAAATAAAAAAGGCCCTTACGGGCCTTTTTTATATTCTGGTTTTTCTCACGCGATCCGCATAAACAGACAGCGTTTGTTTGAGCACGTCCAGCGTCACCGGTTTCGACAGGCAGCTGTCCATGCCCGACTCCAGACAGCGCTGTTTCTCTTCCGCCAGCGCGTTCGCCGTCACGCCCACGACCGGCAGCGTCAGGCCAAGCTGTCGGATGCGCTGCGTCAGCCGGTAGCCGTCCATGTTAGGCATGTTGACGTCGCTCAGCACGATATCAATATGATTTTTACTCAGCACATTCAGCGCATCCACGCCGTCATTGGCGGTTTTGCACTGATAGCCCAGCGATCCAAGCTGGTCAGCCAGCAGGCGGCGGTTAATCGGATGGTCATCCACCACCAGAATCATCATATCGTCATTCACTGACGCCAGACCTTCCGGTGACGGCAGCGCGACTGCACCGTCGTTCTCTTCCAGCTCGACTTTATAGATACGGGCCAGCAGGCTCAACAGCTCATGCGGCGTTGCGACGCTGTGCACCCATTCCCCCGGCGCACGTTCAACCGGTATGCCAATGTGGCGACGGCAGAAGAGCACCGTTCCTCTCCCCTGCCACGGCTGTTCCGGCATCTCGTCGGCGATGAGCACATCGTCCACGTCCGGCGTCTGGCCTTCATAGCGGCAGACCCTCACGCCGCTATGGGCGAGCAGCGCCGTCAGATAGTCATTCAGAGAGGCATTATTGACCGCCAGCCAGCAGCGCTTATCGTTCAGCCCGTCAACCGTGGCTTTTGCCGGATACTGCGCGGAATAGAGCGGAATGCGGATCGTGAACTGGCTGCCCATGCCGGGCTCGGTATCCACGGAAATGTCGCCGTCCATCATGCTGACGAGCTTCTCGCAAATCGCCAGCCCCAGACCGGTGCCCTGGAAGTTACGCTGCACGCCGGTGCCGACCTGGAAGAACGGGTCGAACAGACGCACCACCTCCTTGGCCGGTATGCCCACCCCCGTGTCGCGCACGCGGATGCTGAGATAATCTCCCGCCCGGCAGACGTGTAGCACAATGCAGCCGATATCGGTGAATTTGATGGCATTGCTGAGCAGGTTAGAGATGACCTGCTGCAGGCGCATCGGGTCGCCGTGCAGCGTCAGCGGCACGTCCGGTTCAATGAAGCAGTAGAGCCCCAGCTGTTTACGCACCACCAGCGGCAGATAGTTGGCGCTGATGTGGTTCATGACCTCACGCGGCGAAAACTCGCGCGGCTCAATTTTCAGCTGCTCAGACTCAATTTTAGAGAAGTCGAGAATATCGCTGATGATCTTCAGCAGCAGGCTGGAGGAGTTGTTCATCGCCGTTACCAGCCGGTCGACGCCTTTCGGCAATTCCTTCGTCTGCAGCAGATCAAGGTTACCGATAATCCCGTACAGCGGCGTACGTAGCTCGTGACTGACGGTAGCCAGGAACATGGATTTCGACTGGCTGGCCTGCTCCGCGGCCTGCGCCATCTCCTGCAGCGACTCTTCCATCTTCACGCGCGCGGAGACATCCACCAGCACGCAAATCGCTACGTTTTCATTGCGATAGCGGGAATGAACAAAGCTGATCTGCAGGTTAGTGTGGGTGCTGGTGAGCACGTCGACAAAGTTCACCTGCTGGCCGCAGATGATTTGCGTCAGCCTTTGCCGGTCCTCGTGCGTCAGCATGTTCAGGTAGTTGTGCGCCAGCTCGTTACTCAGGATGTTGGTCCCGTCCTGGGTACGAAGAATGCAGATCCCCACCGGAGCCGAGGCGACAATCTTGCGGTTGAACTGCTCGTGCTCCTCCAGACGCTGGGCGTCACTTTCGGCGGGAATAAAGATTCTCCGCTCATACATGCGCGCCAGCGTAAACAGCGCCCCGCCCACCAGCAGGTTCAGCAGGATCGCATTCATAATAAGAATGCGTATCCGCTCAAGGACCATATCCACCGGCAGCGAGTAAACAATGCTCAGCGACGATGGCGGCAGGCTTTTTTTCAGCACCAGCTCGCGGAAACCGGAGGTGTAGCCAAACCATGAGCGTTCCTGCATCCAGTGCGGATCGACGTTCAAACTTTTATCCGGCCCGGCGAGTGAGATCAGCTGATGCCCGTTTTCATCCAGAATGGTCACGCCCATCGGCAGGCTGCCCGGCGTGAAGAAGTTTTCCATGCGGATGGTCTGCTCAATCCCCAACAGCGCCTGCAGGCGATTGCCCAGGTAGACCGGCGTCAGCGCATAGAAATAGCCCACGCCCATGCGCGGCCCCTGGCTAATCCAGAAAATGTTGTTCCCGCGCTCGTCCTGCGGCGCATTGCGATATTTCACAATACGCTCGTGCAGGCTTTTCAGCGCATCATCACGCTCGACGGGCACATCGCGCAGGCCAAAGTCAGCCATGCAGAGGTTTTCACTGCCAATCAGGAATACGCGGTTAAGGTCGTAGGCGGCGGAGAAGTTGTCGCGCCAGTAGCGCATAAACCAGGCGAGGGATTCCAGCGATCCGCGCCAGGTGCTGCTCATGGTGGAGCAATCGGAGTCCGGGAACAGCGGCTGGAAGTCCGGCACTTCGGTTTTGTCATTGCGCCCACGCAGGGCAAGGATACCGTTTTCTGCCGTCAGCCGATTTTCGGCAATATACTTCAGCTCCTTCATCACGTCAGACGTTCGCTGAATGTAGCGCTGGGCCTGATCGGAGCTTAAATTAAACTCCTGGCGGATCTCCGCTTCTTTCTGGTTCAGCGCATTGACGATGTAAAACACCGACAGCAAGGCCACCAGCAGCCAAAGCAGGAGCGCCAGCGCCCGGAACAGATAGCGAGAAACTTTCAGCGTGGTACGAAAGGAGACGAGGTATTTCAAAGGGGCGAGGCTCCGCCGTCGGGGTCAAAAGAATGTGGTTAAGGTAGCGGTAAACGCGGCTTGTCGCAACGTTCACGTATCTGCATCTGCAAAAGAAAAGGGCCGGAATCCGGCCCTTTATGCGTCAGAAGAGATTACTCGTCAGCGTCATCCGCTGCGTCGTCGTCGCTCTCTGCTTCCGGTGCGATTTCATCATCACCTTCCGCGACGCTGCCGTCGATGGAATCGAGCTCTTCGTCGTCCACCGGCTCAGCAACGCGCTGCAGACCCACCACGTTTTCATCTTCCGCCGTACGGATGAGGATAACGCCCTGGGTGTTACGGCCCACCACGCTGATCTCGGATACGCGCGTACGCACCAGCGTACCGGCATCGGTGATCATCATGATCTGGTCGGCATCGTCCACCTGCACCGCGCCCACAACGGACCCGTTGCGCTCGGTGACCTTGATGGAGATAACGCCCTGCGTGCCGCGTGACTTGGTCGGGTATTCGCTTTCCGCCGTACGTTTACCGTAGCCGTTCTGGGTGACGGTCAGGATTGCGCCTTCGCCACGTGGAACGATCAGGGAAACAACGGAGTCTTCACCCGCCAGCTTAATACCGCGCACGCCGGTCGCCGTACGACCCATTGCGCGCACGGCGTTCTCTTTGAAGCGCACCACTTTACCAGCCGCAGAGAACAGCATCACTTCATCAGAACCAGAGGTCAGATCCACACCGATCAGCTCGTCGCCTTCGTTCAGGTTTACCGCAATAATACCGGCAGAACGCGGACGGCTGAACTCGGTCAGCGCGGTTTTCTTCACGGTACCGCTGGCGGTCGCCATAAAGACGTTCACGCCCTCTTCGTACTCGCGTACCGGCAGGATGGCGGTGATACGTTCGTTCGCTTCCAGCGGCAGCAGGTTGACGATTGGACGACCGCGCGCGCCACGGCTCGCTTCCGGCAGCTGATAGACCTTCATCCAGTACAGACGGCCACGGCTGGAGAAGCAGAGGATCGTGTCGTGGGTGTTAGCCACCAGCAGACGGTCAATGAAGTCTTCTTCTTTAATACGTGCTGCAGATTTACCTTTACCGCCACGACGCTGTGCTTCGTAGTCGGTCAGAGGCTGATACTTCACGTAGCCCTGGTGAGACAGGGTCACTACCACGTCTTCGCGGTTGATCAGATCTTCAATGTTGATATCAGAGCTGTTGGCGGTGATTTCGGTACGACGCTCGTCGCCGAACTGATCGCGAACCAGCTCAAGCTCTTCGCGGATCACTTCCATCAGGCGCTCGGCGCTACCCAGGATGTGCAGCAGCTCAGCAATTTGCTCCAGCAGCTCTTTGTACTCGTCGAGCAGTTTTTCATGCTCAAGGCCGGTCAGCTTCTGCAGGCGCAGATCCAGAATCGCCTGGGCCTGCTGTTCAGTCAGGTAGTACTGACCGTCACGCACGCCGAATTCAGGCTCGAGCCACTCAGGACGCGCGGCGTCGTCGCCCGCACGTTCCAGCATCGCCGCCACGTTGCCCAGATCCCACGGACGCGCAACCAGCGACGCTTTCGCTTCTGCCGGCGTCGGCGCACGGCGGATCAGCTCGATGATCGGGTCGATGTTCGCCAGCGCAACCGCCAGTGCTTCAAGGATATGAGCGCGATCGCGCGCTTTGCGCAGTTCGAAGATGGTACGACGGGTCACCACTTCGCGGCGGTGACGCACGAACGCGCTCAGGATCTCTTTCAGGTTCATGATCTTCGGCTGACCATGGTGCAGCGCAACCATGTTGATACCGAAGGAGACCTGAAGCTGAGTCTGGGAGTACAGGTTGTTCAGCACAACCTCACCCACCGCGTCGCGCTTGATTTCAATCACGATGCGCATACCGTCTTTGTCAGACTCGTCACGCAGCGCGCTGATGCCTTCAACGCGTTTCTCTTTTACCAGCTCGGCGATTTTTTCAATCAGACGCGCTTTGTTCACCTGATACGGGATCTCGTGAACAATGATAGTTTCACGGCCGGTTTTGGCGTCCGCTTCCACTTCGGCGCGAGCACGGATGTAAATCTTGCCACGACCGGTGCGGTACGCTTCTTCAATGCCGCGACGACCGTTGATGATCGCCGCCGTCGGGAAGTCCGGGCCCGGGATGTGTTCCATCAGCCCTTCAATGCTGATGTCTTCATCGTCGATATAGGCCAGGCAGCCGTTGATCACTTCTGTGATGTTGTGCGGCGGAATGTTGGTCGCCATACCCACGGCGATACCGGACGAGCCGTTCACCAGCAGGTTAGGGATCTTCGTTGGCATAACGTCAGGAATTTTTTCCGTGCCGTCGTAGTTATCAACGAAATCAACCGTCTCTTTTTCCAGGTCGGCCATCAGCTCATGGGCAATCTTCGCCAGACGGATTTCCGTATAACGCATTGCCGCGGCGGAGTCGCCGTCGATAGAACCAAAGTTACCCTGACCATCTACCAGCATGTAACGCAGCGAGAACGGCTGCGCCATACGGACAATGGTGTAGTACACCGCGGAATCACCATGGGGATGGTATTTACCGATTACGTCACCAACGACACGGGCAGATTTTTTGTAGGCTTTATTCCAGTCATTGCCCAATACGTTCATGGCGTATAGTACGCGACGGTGTACCGGCTTCAGGCCATCGCGGACGTCCGGCAGCGCACGGCCAACAATGACCGACATCGCATAGTCCAGATAGGAGCTTTTCAGCTCTTCCTCGATGTTAACCGGTGTAATTTCTCTCGCAAGGTCGCTCATCTAACCGCTATCCCTCTACTGTATCCCGGATTCAAAGGTCGCAAATTATAACACAGCCGCGGTGATACAGGTAAACCTATACGCTTTATTCACAGGGATTGCCTGATATACTCATTTGTCTTGCTAAATAAGGAGTAAAAGCGCCCATGAATGCCGAAAAATCCCCGGTGGCACACAACGTTGACCACGAAGAGATTGCCAAATTTGAAGCGGTGGCGTCCCGCTGGTGGGATCTCGAAGGTGAGTTCAAACCGCTGCATCGCATTAACCCGCTGCGTCTGGGCTATATCGCGGAGCGTTCCGGCGGTCTGTTCGGTAAGAAAGTGCTCGACGTCGGCTGCGGCGGCGGCATCCTGGCGGAAAGCATGGCGCGCGAAGGGGCCACCGTCACCGGCCTGGACATGGGCTTCGAGCCTCTACAGGTTGCCCGTCTTCATGCGCTGGAGTCCGGTATACAGGTGGAATATGTGCAGGAAACCGTGGAAGAGCACGCGGCAAAACATGCTCACCAGTACGATGTGGTGACCTGCATGGAGATGCTGGAGCACGTTCCGGATCCGCAGTCCGTGGTAAACGCCTGTGCAAAACTGGTGAAGCCGGGCGGCCAGGTCTTCTTCTCGACAATCAACCGCAACGGAAAAGCCTGGCTGATGGCCGTGGTCGGCGCAGAATATGTGCTGCGCATGGTGCCGAAAGGGACGCACGACGTGAAGAAGTTTATCAAGCCTGCCGAACTGCTGGGCTGGGTTGACCAGACGTGGCTTAAGGAGCAGCACATCACGGGCCTGCACTACAACCCGCTAACGGATAAATTCAAACTCGCACCGGGCGTGGATGTTAACTATATGTTGCACACAACCGCCAAAAACGACTAACGTCATTCGTTATTCTTATAAAGATTGCGCGACATCATGTTGCGCAATTCTGACCGCCCGTTGAAGAAATCAGCACTCGATCAAATTTTGAATTTTTTTTCTTAATTATTGACATCTCTTCCAGGCCTTACGGTACGAGGACTTACGCTTTTTTACCCTTTCACAACCTCAATTTAACCTCAAAATCAACCCTTGTGCTGAAAAGATTCGATACTAGAATACTCACCATATAGCGTTTTTCTTATCGCAAACCCCCTATATGTAGTATTTATCCACAGAGTTAGTCACAAGACGGATCTGTGGATAAGCGGGGGATATTTTTTATTTCACGGACAGGTAAAACCCACATGAATCAGAGTCTGCTGGTGACAAAGCGCGACGGTACTACCGAGCGTATCAATCTGGACAAAATCCATCGAGTTCTCGACTGGGCAGCAGAAGGGCTGAACAACGTATCTATCTCCCAGGTTGAACTGCGTTCCCACATTCAGTTCTACGACGGCATCAAAACGTCTGATATCCACGAAACCATTATCAAAGCAGCGGCGGATCTGATCTCCCGCGACGCACCGGATTATCAGTACCTCGCTGCGCGTCTGGCGATTTTCCACCTGCGTAAGAAAGCCTACGGCCAGTTCGAGCCGCCAAAGCTTTACGATCACGTGGTGAAAATGGTTGAGCTGGGCAAATACGACACGCATCTGCTGGAAGACTATACGGAAGAAGAGTTCGAGCAGATGAACGGGTTTATCGATCACTGGCGCGACATGAACTTCTCCTACGCGGCGGTGAAGCAGCTCGAAGGCAAATACCTGGTTCAGAACCGTGTGACCGGTGAGATCTACGAAAGCGCCCAGTTCCTCTATATTCTGGTGGCTGCCTGCCTGTTCTCAAACTACCCGCGCGACACCCGTCTGGACTACGTGAAGCGTTTCTACGATGCGGTATCGACGTTCAAAATTTCTCTGCCAACGCCGATCATGTCTGGCGTGCGCACCCCTACCCGTCAGTTCAGCTCCTGCGTACTGATCGAGTGTGGTGACAGCCTGGATTCCATCAACGCCACCTCCAGCGCCATCGTGAAATACGTCTCCCAGCGTGCCGGTATCGGCATCAACGCCGGTCGCATCCGCGCGCTGGGTAGCCCGATTCGCGGCGGTGAAGCGTTCCACACCGGCTGTATCCCGTTCTACAAGCACTTCCAGACGGCGGTAAAATCCTGCTCTCAGGGCGGCGTGCGCGGCGGCGCAGCGACCCTGTTCTACCCAATGTGGCACCTGGAAGTGGAAAGCCTGCTGGTACTGAAAAACAACCGCGGCGTGGAAGGCAACCGCGTGCGTCACATGGACTACGGCGTGCAGATCAACAAGCTGATGTACACCCGTCTGCTGAAAGGGGAAGACATCACCCTGTTCAGCCCGTCCGACGTCCCGGGCCTGTACGACGCGTTCTTCGCCGATCAGGACGAGTTCGAGCGTCTGTACACCAAATATGAAAAAGACGACAGCATCCGTAAACAGCGCCTGAAGGCGGTAGACCTGTTCTCCCTGATGATGCAGGAGCGCGCCTCTACCGGCCGTATCTACATCCAGAACGTTGACCACTGCAACACCCACAGCCCGTTTGATCCGGCGGTTGCGCCAGTGCGCCAGTCTAACCTGTGCCTGGAGATCGCCCTGCCAACCAAACCGCTGGAAGACGTGAACGACGAAAACGGCGAAATCGCCCTGTGTACGCTCTCCGCGTTCAACCTGGGTGCGATTAAGAGCCTGGACGAGCTGGAAGAGCTGGCCGTGCTGGCGGTACGTGCGCTGGATGCCCTGCTGGACTACCAGGATTACCCAATCCCGGCCGCTAAACGCGGCGCAATGGGCCGTCGTACCCTGGGTATCGGCGTGATCAACTTCGCCTACTGGCTGGCGAAAAACGGCAAGCGTTACTCCGACGGCAGCGCTAACAACCTGACGCACCAGACGTTCGAAGCGATTCAGTACTACCTGATGAAAGCCTCTAACGAGCTGGCGAAAGAGCAAGGCGCGTGCCCGTGGTTCAACGAAACCACCTATGCAAAAGGCATTCTGCCGATCGACACCTATAAGAAAGACCTGGATGCGATCGTCAGCGAGCCGCTGCACCTGGACTGGGAAGGCCTGCGCGAGTCCATCAAAACGCACGGCCTGCGTAACTCCACGCTCTCTGCCCTGATGCCGTCCGAGACCTCTTCGCAGATCTCCAACGCCACCAACGGTATTGAGCCACCGCGCGGCCACGTCAGCATTAAAGCGTCAAAAGACGGCGTGCTGCGTCAGGTGGTGCCGGATTACGAAACGCTGGGCAACAACTACGAGCTGCTGTGGGAGATGCCAAACAACGACGGCTACCTGCAGCTGGTGGGTATCATGCAGAAGTTTATCGACCAGTCGATCTCTGCCAATACTAACTACGACCCGACGCGCTTCCCGTCCGGCAAGGTACCAATGCAGCAGCTGTTGAAAGACCTGCTGACCGCCTACAAATTTGGCGTGAAAACGCTGTACTATCACAACACCCGTGACGGTGCAGAAGACGCGCAGGACGACCTGGTACCGTCAATTCAGGACGATGGCTGCGAAAGCGGCGCATGTAAGATCTAATGAAGGGCGGGGATATCCCCGCCTTTATTTCGTAAGACAGGACACACTCATGGCATATACCACCTTTTCACAGACGAAAAACGACCAGCTCAAAGAGCCAATGTTCTTCGGCCAGCCGGTCAACGTGGCACGCTACGATCAGCAAAAATATGACATCTTCGAAAAGCTGATTGAAAAGCAACTCTCCTTCTTCTGGCGTCCGGAAGAAGTTGACGTTTCCCGCGACCGTATTGATTACCAGTCGCTGCCGGATCACGAAAAGCATATTTTCATCAGCAATCTGAAGTACCAGACGCTGCTGGACTCCATTCAGGGCCGTAGCCCGAACGTGGCGCTGTTGCCGCTGATCTCGATTCCTGAGCTGGAAACCTGGGTGGAAACCTGGGCGTTCTCCGAGACGATCCACTCCCGCTCTTACACCCACATCATCCGCAACATCGTGAACGATCCGGCGGTGGTGTTTGACGATATCGTCACTAACGAGCAGATCCAGAAGCGCGCGGAAGGCATTGCGCACTACTACGACGAGCTGATCGAGATGACCAGCTACTGGCATCTGCTGGGCGAAGGCACCCACAGCGTGAACGGCAAAACCGTTACCGTGAACCTGCGCGCGCTGAAAAAGCAGCTGTACCTCTGCCTGATGAGCGTTAACGCCCTGGAAGCGATCCGCTTCTACGTGAGCTTCGCCTGCTCCTTCGCCTTTGCCGAGCGCAAGCTGATGGAAGGCAACGCCAAAATCATCCGTCTGATCGCTCGTGACGAAGCCCTGCACCTGACCGGCACCCAGCACATGCTGAACCTGCTGCGCAGCGGTACGGACGACCCGGAGATGGCGGAAATCGCCGAAGAGTGCAAGCAGGAGTGCTACGACCTGTTCGTGCTGGCGGCTCAGCAGGAGAAAGAGTGGGCAGACTACCTGTTCCGCGACGGCTCCATGATTGGCCTGAACAAAGATATTCTGTGCCAGTACGTGGAGTACATCACCAACATCCGCATGCAGGCGGTTGGTCTGGACCTGCCGTTCCAGACGCGCTCTAACCCGATTCCGTGGATCAACACCTGGCTGGTATCCGATAACGTGCAGGTTGCGCCGCAGGAAGTGGAAGTGAGCTCTTATCTGGTCGGTCAGATTGATTCTGAAGTCAACACCGACGACCTGAGCGACTTCCAGCTCTGATGACGCGCGTAACGCTGAGCCTTTCTGGCACCGAAGTGCTGTGCCAGGATGAGCACCCTTCCCTTCTGGTGGCGCTTGAAGCGCATCAGGTGGAGGTAGAGTACCAGTGTCGTGAAGGCTATTGCGGCTCCTGCCGCTGCCGTCTGGTCGCAGGCCAGGTGGACTGGCTGACCGAACCGCTGGCCTTTATCAGTGAAGGGGAAATTTTGCCCTGCTGCTGCCGGGCAAAAGGCGATATTGAGATCGAGATGTAAAAAAGGGCCTTACGGCCCTTTTTCTATTTTAAGAACGTCACCGCTTTATCCGGGAAATCCGTAAACAGCCCGTCCACGTCCGCCTGCTTATACAACACCTCGTAAAGCTGATTCACATCGGTGGCATATGGCGGCAGCTGGTCGGCACGCACCGTGTACGGATGCACCTGCATCTTGCTGGCGTGCGCCTCTTTCACCATCGCCGTCAGCTTCACGTGGCCAGGCG
The DNA here is from genome assembly GCF_014895895.1 of Enterobacter cloacae complex sp. P14RS. Lineage (NCBI taxonomy): Bacteria > Pseudomonadati > Pseudomonadota > Gammaproteobacteria > Enterobacterales > Enterobacteriaceae > Enterobacter > Enterobacter cloacae complex sp. P14RS. The sequence continues at coordinate 357,688 of NZ_JADBQM010000006.1, read as the reverse complement.
TTGAGCCTTCCGCCACCAGCATGTGATAATCCGGCCCGATGCCGTCAGCGTACTGCGCAATCTGCTTCATCGCGCCCGGCTTGAACATCCAGTCGTAGCTGTAGTTCACCCACTTCCCGTCCGGCTGTTTCTCCTGGGTTTCGTTCCAGTCGGTGTAGGCAATCAGCTGCACCAGATTGAGATCCATCCCCATCTTCGGCTCCAGCTCGGTTTTGATGCGCTTCAGCTCGGCTGCGTCAAAACACTGCAGGTAAACTTTGTCCTTCTTGCTGGTGTAGCCGTACTGTTTCAGCACCTCCAGCGTCTTCGCGGCAATGTCCTTCCCTTCCTGATGGTGGAACCACGGCGCTTTGATTTCCGGGTAGATACCGATGTTTTTACCGGTCGAGTGGTTCAGCCCCTGAACAAACTCAATCTCTTCCTGGAAGGTATGGATCCGGAAGTCAGATTTGCCCATCGGGAAGCGTCCCGGGTAGACCTGCACCTTCTTGCCGTTTTCAATCTCAAAGCCTTCGGTAAACTTCAGAGAGCGAATTTCATCCAGGGTAAAGTCGATGGCGTAGTAACGACCGTCTTTGCGCGCGCGGTCCGGGAAACGCTCCGCCACGTCCGTGACGCGGTCAAGATAGTGGTCATGCAGGACGACCAGCTGGTCGTCCTTCGTCATCACCAGATCCTGCTCCAGGTAATCCGCCCCCTGGGCATAGGCCATCGCTTTCGCCGGCAGCGTATGCTCCGGCAGATAGCCGCTGGCACCGCGGTGGGCGATAACGATTTTATCCGCCGCCAGGGCAGAGCCTGTCATCAGGCCTGCCAGCAGCAGGCCGGTGGTTAATGGGGTTAATTTCATCGCAATGCTCCTTATTGACGACGCGCCAGCACTTCCGCGTGGTGACGTTTCTCGCCGATCATCACAACAACCAGCAGCAGAACCGCCAGCACGCTGCCGCCGATCATCACCATAAAGCCGCCGTCCCAGCCGAAGAAGTCAACGGTGTAGCCCACGATAGCGCTCGCCGCGACGGAACCGCCGAGGTAGCCAAACAGACCGGTAAAGCCTGCCGCCGTGCCCGCCGCTTTTTTCGGCGCCAGCTCCAGCGCGTGCAGACCGATCAGCATCACCGGGCCGTAAATCAGGAAGCCGATAACGATCATACAGGCCATGTCTACTGATGGGTTACCCGGCGGGTTAAGCCAGTAAACGACAGTCGCGATGGTCACCAGGGTCATAAAGAACACGCCCGTTGCGCCGCGGTTGCCTTTAAACACTTTGTCCGACATCCAGCCGCAAATCAGCGTGCCCGGGATCCCGGCATATTCATACAGGAAGTACGCCCAGGAGGATTTATCCAGCGCGAAGTGCTTCACCTCTTTCAGGTAGGTCGGGGACCAGTCGAGGATGCCGTAGCGCAGCAGGTATACGAACACGTTCGCCACCGCGATGTACCACAGCAGCTTGTTCGGCAGCACGTACTTCATGAAGATCTGTTTCGCGGTCAGCTCTTCTTCGTGCTTCTCGCTGTAGTCATCCGGATAGTCGTTTTTGTACTCTTCGATTGGCGGCAGCCCGCAGGACTGCGGTGTGTCGCGCATCAGGGCGAAGGCAATAATCGCCACCAGAATAGCACCAAAGGCAGGCATGTAGAGCGCCGCGTGCCAGTCGTTGAACCAGGCCATCCCCAGCAGGAACAGCAGAGGTGGAAGCCCGCCCCCGACGTTATGCGCGCAGTTCCACACCGACACAATGCCGCCACGCTCCTTCTGCGACCACCAGTGCACCATGGTACGTCCGCACGGCGGCCACCCCATCCCCTGGAACCAGCCGCAGAGGAACAGCAGCACGAACATGATGGCAATGCTGGACGTCGCCCACGGCACAAAGCCCATGAACAGCATGACCGCTGCCGCGAGGATCAGACCGGCGGGCAGGAACACGCGCGGATTCGAACGGTCCGACACAGAACCCATGATGAATTTAGAAAAACCGTAGGCGATGGAGATCCCCGACAGCGCGAAGCCCAGGTCGCCGCGAGAGAAGCCCTGCTCCACCAGATACGGCATGGCGAGCGCAAAGTTTTTACGTACAAGATAGTACGCCGCATACCCGAAGAAGATCCCGAGGAAGATTTGCCAACGCAGACGGCGGTAGAGAGGATCGATCTCTGCCTCTGGCAGTCGCGCCCGATGCGGCGCAGGTTTGAAGATACTGAGCATAACAGCCTCCGTGGCCTTTCAAAAAATGACCAGGCATCTCGCGCCCGGTTACAGAGGCGGGGATGTTAAAAAAACATGCGGTTTGTTACTGTGAATCAACGCACAGATTGTTACAGAAATATGACAGAATGCGCAAAAAAGCGCATGAAATCACGTTTCAGTTTCGAATTTCGCGCGTTTATGTTCGAAATCAAACAAACCACACGATCTATGTGGCTAAATGCTAAAAAACGAACATAGAGGAAAGGCAATGACAATTCACGATCCACGCTACAGCGATGTGATTATCATTGGCGGTGGCGCAACCGGCGCTGGCATCGCACGCGACTGCGCCCTTCGCGGCTTAAGCGTCACGCTTCTGGAGCGCCACGATATAGCCACCGGCGCGACGGGACGTAACCACGGCCTGCTGCACAGCGGCGCGCGGTATGCGGTCACCGACGGTGAATCCGCGCGCGAATGTATCGCTGAAAACCAGATCCTCAAGCGTATCGCCCGACACTGCATAGAGCCGACCGACGGCCTCTTTATTACCCTTCCCGAAGATGACCTCGCCTTTCAGTCAACCTTTATAACCGCCTGTACTGCAGCGGGCATTCAGGCGGAGGCCATGGATCCGGCGCTGGCCCGGCGGCTGGAGCCGTCGGTGAACCCGACGCTGATCGGCGCGGTGAAGGTACCTGACGGCACCGTCGATCCGTTCCGCCTGACCGCCGCCAACATGCTGGACGCCCGCGAGCATGGCGCGCGCATTCTGACCGGACATGAAGTGACCGGGCTTATCCGCGAGGGTCATCGCATCTGCGGCGTGCGGGTGTTTGATACGCAGTATAACGAGCACAGCGAGCTGCACGCCGCCGTGGTGGTCAACGCGGCGGGGATCTGGGGCCAGCGCATCGCGGAATACGCCGATTTATCCATCCGCATGTTCCCGGCCAAAGGTTCGCTGCTGATCCTTGACCACCGCATCAATAACCACGTCATCAACCGCTGCCGCAAACCGTCTGACGCCGACATTCTTGTGCCGGGCGACACCATTTCGCTCATCGGTACGACGTCAACGCACGTTGACTACAGCGACATTGACGTCAACCGGGTCACCGCCGAAGAAGTGGATATTCTGCTGCGCGAAGGGGAAAAGCTGGCGCCGGTGATGGCGCAGACGCGTGTCCTGCGCGCCTACGCGGGCGTGCGTCCCCTTGTCGCCAGCGATAACGATCCGAGCGGACGTAACGTCAGCCGGGGCATCGTGCTGCTCGATCACGCCGGGCGCGACGGCATGGACGGGTTTATCACCATTACCGGCGGCAAGCTGATGACCTACCGGCTGATGGCCGAGTGGGCGACCGATGCCGTGTGCCGCAAGCTCGGAAATACCGAACCGTGCGTTACCGCAGAACAGCCGTTGCCGGGATCGCGCCAGTCTACCGAAAAAACGCTGCAAAAAATCATCTCCCTGCCCGCGCCACTGCGCGGTTCGGCCATCTACCGCCACGGCGACAGAACGCCGCAGTGGCTCGGTGAAGGACGACTGAGCCGCAGCCTGGTGTGCGAGTGCGAAGCCGTTACCGCAGGCGAAGTGCAGTACGCGGTAGAGAACCTGACGGTCAACAGCCTGTTGGATCTCCGCCGCCGCACCCGCGTCGGAATGGGGACCTGTCAGGGCGAGCTGTGCGCCTGCCGTGCCGCCGGGCTGCTGCAGCGTTTTCATACCACCACCGCCACCCAGTCGCTCGATCAGCTCAGCGCGTTTCTGAACGAGCGCTGGAAAGGCATTCAGCCTGTCGCCTGGGGCGATGCTCTGCGCGAAAGCGAATTTACCCGCTGGGTCTATCAGGGGCTTTGCGGCCTGGAGAAGGAGCAACACGATGAAATTTGATACCGTAATCGTCGGCGGCGGGCTGGCAGGCTTGCTCTGCGGCATCAAACTCACGAAGCAGGGGCTGCGCTGCGCCATTATCACCCGCGGCCAGAGCGCCCTGCACTTCTCGTCGGGATCGCTGGATCTGGTGGACGAAGCGTACCGCGACAGGCTGCCGCCGGAGCACCCCTATCACCTGGTTGGCGCGCAGCATATTGACCGCTTTGCGCTGGAAGCCGAAGCGCTGCTGGCGGGCTGCGGCGCGCGTCTGAAGGGAAGCGCCAGGCAAAATCACCAGCGCATCACGCCGCTCGGCACCCTGCGCTCCGCGTGGCTCAGCCCGGAGGAAGTCCCCGTGGCCCCCGTCAGCGCGGGACGAGTGCGGGTGGTGGGTATTAGCGGCTTTCTGGATTTTCAACCCCATCTCGCGGCGGCCTCGCTCTGTCGCCAGGGCATCAACGCCGACACGGCAGAAATAGAGCTGCCCGAGCTGGATATCCTGCGCGATAACCCGAGCGAGTTTCGCGCGGTGAATATCGCCCGTTTTCTGGATAACGAGGACAAATGGCCGCTGCTGTATGACGCGCTCAGGCCGCTCGGTGAAACCTGCGATGCCCTGTTAATGCCCGCCTGCTTTGGTTTAAACGACAACCGGCTCTGGCGCTGGCTCTCGGATCGTCTGCCCTGCACGCTCGGTTTACTGCCGATGCTTCCCCCTTCCGTACCCGGCATTCGTCTGCATACCCAGCTTCAGCGCCAGTTTGTTGCGCAGGGCGGCGTGTGGATGGCGGGTGACGAGGTGAAAAAAATCACCCTGACTGACGGCGCGGTGAGCGAAATCTGGACGCGCAACCACGAGGATATTCCGCTTCGCGCCCGCTATACGGTGCTGGCGAGCGGGAGCTTCTTCAGCAACGGGCTGCTGAGCTGCCGGGAGGGCATCCGGGAAGCGATTATGGGGCTGGATGTGCGGCAAACCGCTTCCCGCGCGGACTGGTATCAGTGTGATTTCTTCACGCCGCAGCCCTGGCAGCAGTTTGGCGTAATTGTCGATAACCGGCTACATCCGCAGCTTTCCGGTATGCCCGTCGGTAATCTTTTTGCCATCGGCTCGCTGCTGGGCGGATACGATCCGATCCCCCAGGGATGCGGCGGCGGGGTTTGCGCCGTCACGGCGCTGTATGTAGCCGAGCAGATTATCCAGCGCGTGGAGGCTGAACAATGAACGACACCCGTTTCGAAAGCTGCATTAAATGCACGGTCTGTACCACCGTCTGCCCGGTCAGCGGCGTAAACCCGCGCTACCCTGGGCCAAAGCAGGCCGGGCCGGACGGCGAGCGCCTGCGCCTGAAGGACGGCAGGCTGTACGACGAGGCGCTGAAATACTGCATCAACTGCAAGCGCTGCGAGGTCGCCTGCCCGTCGGACGTGAAAATCGGCGACATCATCCAGCGCGCCCGGGCGCGTTACAGCACGCAAAAGCCGACACTGCGCGATGCGATCCTGAGCCATACCGATCTGATGGGCAGCGTCTCCACGCCGTTTGCCCCGCTGGTGAATGCCGCAACCTCACTCAAGCCGGTGCGTCAGCTGCTGGATGCCACGCTTAAAATAGACCATCACCGCAGCCTGCCAAAATATTCTCACGGCACCTTCCGTCGCTGGTATAAAACCGTCGCGGAGCAGCAGGCGCAGTACGACGATCGGGTAGCCTTTTTCCACGGCTGCTATGTGAACTACAACCACCCGCAGCTGGGAAAAGACCTGCTGAAGGTGCTCAACGCCATGGGAACCGGCGTACAGCTGCTTAGCAAAGAGAAGTGCTGCGGCGTGCCGCTGATTGCCAACGGGTTTACCGATAAAGCGCGCAGGCAGGCCAAAAGCAACGTCACCTCCCTGCGCGAAGCGATTGTCGATAAAGGCATGCCGGTGCTGGCGACGTCGTCCACCTGCACCTTCACCCTGCGCGATGAGTACCCGCACCTGCTGGACGTGGATAACGCCGGACTGCGCGAGCACATCGAGCTGGCGACGCGCTTCCTCTGGCGCAAGCTGGACAGCGGGCAGACGTTGCCGCTGGGAACATTGCCGCTGAAGGTGGTCTATCACACCCCGTGTCATATGGAGAAAATGGGCTGGTCGCTTTATACGCTGGAGCTGCTGCGGTTAATTCCGGGGCTGGAGCTGACGGTGCTGGATTCGCGCTGCTGCGGCATCGCAGGCACCTACGGCTTTAAGCGTGAAAACTACGAAACCTCGCAGGCAATTGGCGCCCCGCTGTTCCGCCAGATTGAAGAGAGCGGCGCGGATATCGTGGTGACGGACTGCGAAACCTGTAAATGGCAGATTGAGATGTCCACCAGCAAGCGCTGCGAACATCCGATTACCCTGCTGGCGAAAGCGCTGGGCTGAACGTTGCCGGGGCGAAAGGCCCCGGCACAGGCATTACTCAACGAACAGCGACTCGACAACGTTAATCCAGCCGTGCTCGCTGGCGACCTCTTTGCCGTTGAGCCAGCGGCGCAGCATATTCAGCGCCATCATGGCGCACACCTCCTGACGCACCGCCAGGCTGTGGCGGGTGATGCTCATTTTTACCCGCAGCGCCCAGGTGCCATCCGGCGTCGCCAGCGCGAAGTTGAGGTAATCCTCATCCAGCCCGCCGACAAACAGCGCCAGACCGGCAAAATGCTTCACCCTTCTTTCGGAAGCCCAGCGGGCGGTTTGCGCCAGGGTCTCCTGCTGAAACGGCACCACTTCGCTGGCGAGCAGCGGCGCGTTGACGCGCGACAATTGCAGCGCCAGCAGGCCACCGGTGAACTGCTCGCTTAAGGTCACGCTGAGCTGGCGAGTCTGCAGATGTTTTGCAATCTGCTCAGGCAACCCTTCCGTCCCTTCAAAAATCAGGCTTTCGCCCGCCACGCGCTGCACCTCAGGCCACAGGGCCAGCATCGCCTCTTTCTGCGTGGCCGGTCCTGTTAATTTGAGTTCAATGATCGGCATAGAGGAGCGATAACCCATGGAGACGCCCGGCGGCAGCGGAAGGTGGTCAAGGCTCTGGGCCAGATCGCTTTCCGAGCGGCCAAAGGTGGTCAGGCGCAGGCACAGCGGAGGTTCAGGCAGAGTAAAACGCTGGCGAAGGCGCGGCAGGATCTGCTGCTCGACCATTACCTTAAATTCGGAAGGCACGCCCGGCGTGAAGAACATCAGGCAGCGGTTCAGCTGCATGGCAAACCCGCATGCGGTACCGACCGGGTTATCAACCAGCTCGGCGCTGGCGGGAATTTCAGCCTGCTTGCGGTTGCTGGGAGCCATAACGCGTCCACGTTCGGAGAAGAAGCGTTCCATCTGCGAAAGCCACGCCTCGTGCAGCACCAGCCCTTCGCCTTTTGCGGTCGCGGCAGCCAGCGCGCTAAGATCGTCACTGGTGGGGCCGAGCCCGCCGTTCACAATCAGCACGTCGCACTGTTCGCTACGCTCGCGCAAAATGCTGACCAGGGACTCAAGGTTGTCTCCTACCGTATTGCGGCGCGTTAACGGTAATCCTTGCTCAAAGAAAAGATCGGCAAGCCAGGCAGCATTGGTATCAATAATCTGTCCGTGCAGCACTTCGTCGCCGGTGGATAACATCTCCACGTTAATCATTGTGTTCTCCCGCTTATTTGGTCAAAACACTATAGCGCAAACGCGGGGTGGAGATGAGAGAAACTGGCGCGACGGAACGCCGCGCCGGAACGATTAGAAGCCTGCGCTCACGCCCACGTACGGGCCGTCAGCCAGCGCGTTATCGCGGTTGCCGTCTTTACCGGCCAGGTTCAGATAACGGTAGCCCGCTTCGATGGTAATCGGACGCATGATGGTCCAGCGCGCGCCGGCGTTGGCTTCTTCATAGCTGTCGATGCCGCTGGAGAGGGAATCCGGAGAGTAGTAGTACTCGCCAAACAGGCCGAAGCTGTCGCCAATTTTCCACTGCAGGCCGCCGCCCACTGCCGCTGCGTACCCTTCATCACCGTCATTCGGGTTGGTGTAGATACCTTTACCGCCAACGGTGGCCAGGAATGGGCCAAGAGGAATATTCAGACCGAGGCCGAGGCTTGCCGCGTCGCCGTCGTCATCGTTGTGCGTCCAGCCGCCGGTCATTGCCAGACCGGAGGTGTCAGTACCCATGCCAAAACCGAGGTGGGTATAGTCCTGACCCGCCGAACCATTAATGCTAATGGCGTTAGCCGCCGCAGATACAACCATCAGGCCGAGGCCCAGTAATGCCACTTTTTTCATTATCGCGATCCTGCATAATTATAGAGAAGTCCCCAAAACCGCGAGATTTTAACCTGAGTCTGCGGGGGATCAAGCACTCTGCGTGCGGCGGACAGGAAGATTGTAACGATTTGAAACCCCCGGCTTTTTTACGTAAGCAGCAGAAAGCGCATTTTGACGCAAAGGCCACCCAGCGTTTCGCTGCGGGTCAGCTGCAAATGGCTGCGGTGCAGCCGGGCGATATCCCCCGCCAGCGCCAGCCCAATCCCGGAACCGGCGGCGTTCCCGACGTTGTCCAGACGGTGGAAAGGCTGCATCGCCTGGTAGATCTGATCCTCTTCAATGCCGGGGCCGCTGTCCTCAACGCTCAGCTCAACGGCGCCGCCATCCACGCGCAGGAATACGGTCACGGTCCCGCCTGCAGGCGTATATTTAATCGCGTTCTCCAGCAGGTTGGCGCACAACTCGCCCAGCAGAACGTCATCGCCTTCGATCGTGACCGGCTGCTGTACACCGTCATATCCTAAATCGATCGCCTTGCTCCGCGCCTGCGCCAGCCGGGAAAAACAGCAGTTCTGCACCACTTGAACCAGATCCACAGGCGTGAAATGACGATCCCCCTGCTCTTTTCCCTTCACCGCTGAAAGCTGCAGCAGCCGCTCGGTGAGCACGATAGTGTCGTCCAGGGTGGCATTCATTGCCCGCAGGCTCTCCTGCCACAGGGCGGGATCCTGACGCGCGAGGGCGACGGTGACCTGGGTTTTAAGCACCGCCAGCGGCGTTTTGAGCTGGTGCGACGCATCCGCGTTAAAGCGTTCCTGACGCGAAAGCACGCCGCGCAGCCGGTCGATATAGCGGTTAAAGGCGACTATCAGCAGCCGGGTCTCCGACCAGGGCAGCAGCTCCGGCAGCGGTGCGAGCAGGCCCGGCTCGCGCCGCACCATCAGTGACGAAAGCTGGCGCATTGGGCGCAGCACGCGGCGCAGCAGCCATGCGGTCAGCACCAGCGTCAGCAGCACCAGAAGCCCCTGTGAAACCCAGGATGAAAAGAGCAACTGGCTGGCGAGATAGCGGCGGGACTGGAGCGTCTCGGCGACGTAAATCTCCGCCATGCCAAAAACATTATCTTCATTTACGGGCTGCAGCAGGCGCGCCACCCGAATCGCCTGGCCGCGATATTCGGTGTGGTAAAACCAGGCCAGCGCCGGATAGAGCGTTGTGCGCGACGTCGCAGGCGGCATCTTCGGCAGATCGTCATAGCCGGAGATCACCCGTCCGTCGGGGTCGACCACCTTATAGTAGAGCCGGTCGTTCATGTTGAGCTCAAAGCTGTCGAGCACCACCCAGGGCACGTCCACCGCCAGCCTGCCGTTGCGCACCTCCAGCCGCTCGGAGATGGTGCGGGCAGAGGATAACAGCGTGCGATCGTAGGCCTGCGTGGCCGCCTGCAGTGCGCTAACGTAGCTGTTAAAGGCCGACAATCCCCACAGCAGCAGCAGCGGCAGACCCAGGAAAAGCAACAGCTGCAGATAGAGCGACTGCGGCTTAACCCACCTCATCGCCGCACTCCAGCACGTACCCAAGCCCCCGAAGGGTGGTGATCCGCACGCCGCTGCCGGTCAGCTTCTTACGCAGCCGGTGAATATAGAGATCGATGTTTTCAGGGCTGACGTCGTCGTTCAGGCTGAACACCTGGTCGAAAAGCTGCTGTCGTGAAACCGGACGGGTCCGGCGGTGCATCAGCACTTTCAGCAGGGAGAGCTCCCGCGGCGTCAGGGAAAGCGGTTCATCGCGCAGCAGGAAAAAGCCCTCGTCGTCATACTCCAGCTCCCCAAGGCGCTGGCGCTCCTGCGTTCGACCCTCGCTTCGGCGCAACAGGGCGCGCAGACGCGCGTCAAGCTCCTCCAGCTCAAACGGTTTTGGCAGATAGTCATCTGCCCCGGCGTTCAGTCCCTTCACCCGATCCGCCACATTGCTGCGGGCGGTAAGAAACAGCACCGGCAGCGTTTGCCCCCGTTTTCTGAGGCGGTGGACCACTTCCAGGCCGTCAAAACCGGGCATGCCGATGTCCAGAATAGCGACCGCGTAGTTTTCACCCTGCAGCAGATGGTCGGCGGCACGTCCGTCGGAGACGCAGTCCACGGCAAAGCCTTCCTGCACCAGCGCTTTCTCCAGCCAGTGAGCCAGCTCACGATTATCTTCTGCGAGTAAGAGACGCATGTCACATCCTGTAAAGTTGGTGTCCCGTTGAAAGGGAAATGAAAGGTTATTGTTTTAACAATCACGCAACGGAACCGCTACAAGGTGGTTCACATAATCAGAAAAAAAGACCCGTACCCCCGGCGTGAGGATAAACGATGAAAAAACAATTACTTTCTACCCTTGCTGCAAGCGTATTGCTGTTGAGTACCTCTGTCGTTCAGGCCCAGGACGCTCCGTCCCGTACCGAATGTATCGCCCCGGCCAAACCGGGCGGCGGTTTCGATCTCACCTGCAAGCTTATTCAGGTCAGCCTGCTGGAGACGAAGGCCATTGAGAAACCGATGCGCGTCACCTACATGCCAGGCGGCGTGGGCGCGGTGGCCTATAACGCGATTGTCGCGCAACGTCCGGCGGAAGCGGGAACGGTGGTGGCCTTCTCCGGCGGCTCGCTGCTGAACCTGTCGCAGGGCAAGTTTGGCCGCTACGGTGTGGATGACGTGCGCTGGCTGGCGACCGTCGGCACCGACTACGGAATGATTGCCGTGCGTGCCGATTCCCCGTGGAAATCCCTGAAAGATCTGCTGACCGCTATGGAAAAAGATCCGAACAGCGTGGTGATTGGCGCAGGGGCGTCTATCGGCAGCCAGGACTGGATGAAAGCGGCCCTTCTCGCCCAGCAGGCGAAGGTTGACCCGCACAAGATGCGCTACGTGGCCTTTGAGGGCGGCGGCGAACCGGTCACGGCGCTGATGGGCAACCACGTTCAGGCCGTTTCCGGCGATCTCAGCGAGATGGTGCCGTACCTGAGCGGGGATAAAATTCGCGTGCTGGCGGTCTTCTCGGAAAACCGTCTGCCGGGCCAGCTGGCGAACGTCCCGACCGCCAAAGAGCAGGGTTATAACCTGGTCTGGCCGATAATCCGCGGCTTCTTCGTCGGGCCAAAAGTGACCGACGCCGAGTACCAGTGGTGGGTCGACGCGTTCAACAAACTCCAGCAGACGGAAGAATTTAAGAAACAGCGCGATCTGCGCGGACTGTTTGAGTTTAACCTGACCGGTAAGCCACTGGATGAGTACGTCAAAAAACAGGTGAATGACTACCGCGAACAGGCGAAAGCCTTTGGCCTGGCGAAATAACCGGAGGCGCTATGAGCGATCGTATTTTTGCCGGGATATGGCTGCTGCTTTGCGTTGGCGGGATGTTTGTCGCCTGGCAGATCCACAGCGAATACAGCTATGAACCCGTGGGACCCCGCCCCTTCCCAATGGGCATCGTCGGCCTGATGCTGCTCTGCTCGGTGGCGCTGCTGCTTCGCCACCCGGATACCGTCGAGTGGCCGCCGCGTCGCATTCTGCAGCGTCTGCTGGTGATGGTGATTGTCCTGCTGATGTATGCCTGGGGCTTTGAGTGGCTCGGCTTCCCGGTGGCGACCGCCATTCTGACGATGGTCATCGGCATGCTGTTTAACGCCACCCTCCCCGCGGCGGGGATCTCAGGCGTGGTGATGGGGATTTTACTGTGGTACGCCTTTGACCGCCTGCTGGACGTGACGTTACCGCTCGGCGCCTGGCTTAATTAACGGAGCACGCTATGGATACCTGGATTTACCTCTCGCAGGGGTTCGCCGTGGCGATGACCCCGGAAAACCTGGTGATCGCCCTGATCGGCTGTTTCGTGGGCACGATTGTCGGCTTGCTGCCGGGCCTTGGGCCGATCAACGGCGTGGCGATTTTACTCCCGCTGGCGTTTGCCCTGCATCTGCCTGCGGAATCGGCGCTGATCCTGCTGGCAACGGTCTACATCGGCTGTGAATATGGCGGACGCATTTCGTCGATCCTGCTTAACGTGCCGGGGGATGCGGCGGCGATCATGACCGCGCTGGACGGCTACCCAATGGCGCGGCAGGGACGCGGCGGCGTGGCGCTCTCCATCTCTGCGGTCAGTTCATTCTTTGGCTCACTGATTGCCATTGGCGGCATCATTCTGTTCGCTCCTGCGCTGGCCCAGTGGTCGCTGGCGTTTGGTCCGGCAGAATATTTTGCCCTGATGGTGTTCGCCATTGCCTGCCTCGGCAGCATGATGGCGCAAAATCCGCTGAAGTCGTTTTTATCCGCGCTGATTGGCTTAGGGTTAGCCACCGTCGGCGTGGATGCCAACACCGGGGTCTATCGCTTTACCTTCGACAGCGTTCACCTGTCCGATGGCGTGCAGTTCATTGTCGTCGTGATCGGCCTGTTCTCTGTCTCTGAGATCTTACTGATGCTGGAGCATACCAGCAGCGGGCAGACGCTGGTGCGCAAAACCGGTCGGATGCTCTTTAGCGCTAAAGAGGGCGCGCAGTGCATCGGCGCCACGCTGCGCTCGTCGGTGATTGGCTTCTTCGTCGGCATCCTGCCGGGCGCCGGGGCTACTATCGCCAGCGCCATCACCTACATGACCGAGAAGAAGCTCAGCGGCAATAGCGACAGCTTTGGTAAAGGCGATATTCGCGGCGTCGCCGCGCCTGAGGCGGCCAATAACGCCTCGGCCTGCGGCTCGTTTATCCCGATGCTGACCCTGGGCGTGCCGGGATCCGGCACCACGGCGGTGATGATGGGCGCGCTGACGCTCTATAACATTACGCCCGGCCCGGCGATGTTTACCGAGCAGCCTGATATTGTCTGGGGGCTGATTGCCGCGCTGCTGATCGCCAACGTCATGCTACTGGTGATGAATATCCCGCTGATTGGGCTGTTCACCCGCATGCTGACGATTCCGCTGTGGTTCCTGGTGCCCGCCATTGCCGCCGTCTCTGCGGTGGGGGTTTACGCGGTGCACAGCACCACGTTTGACCTGGTGCTGATGGTGGTCCTCGGCGTGTTCGGCTACATCCTGCGAAAAATGCACTTCCCAATGTCTCCGCTGATTTTGGGCTTTGTGCTGGGTGAGATGCTGGAGCAGAACCTGCGCCGCGCCCTGTCCATCAGCAACGGTAATGTGTCGATACTGTGGGACAGCAGCGTCGCGAAGGTTCTGTTAGCGCTCGCGGTCATGGTGATTGTGGTGCCGCCGGTGTTGCGCCTGCTGCGTCGTCGCCAGCGCAAACCGGAGCCGGATATCGGCTAACTATACGGACAGCTGGGCATTGACCCACTGCTTTAACGCCTGGCGGGAGATCTTAATCCCGCCATTTTTTAGCTCAGACGGCAGCACCAGCCAGTGAACGGGCTGCTCAAAGCGCGCCAGCCTGCCCTGTACCCAGGTCGGGAAACGGGTGATATCCGTTCCCGGCTCGCACTCCACCACCGCCACCGGACGCTGTCCAAACTCGGCGTCATCCAGCGGGACGATAAACACCTGGTTAATCTGCGGATGCGCGGCGATAACGCGCTCCAGCGATTCCGGCTGGATCCCCTCTCCACCGCTGAAAAAGAGATTGTCCATGCGGCCTAAAATCGTCAGACGGTCGCCATGCCATTCCCCGCGATCGCGAGTGGCAAACCAGCCCTGCGCGTTGGTCAGCGGTATCAGGGCGCCGTCCCGCCAGTAGCCGGAAGCCATGCTCTGCGCTTTGATCCAGACTTCACCGTTAACGACCTGCACCTCTCTGCCCGGCAGCGCACGGCCCACGTCCGGATCGCCGTCAGCCTCTTTTGCGCAGACGGTAGAGGCAAACTCGGTGAGGCCGTAGCCGCAGTACGTTCGAACGCCCTGTTCCCGGGCCTTTTGCGTCAGCGTCACGGGAATGGCCGCCCCGCCGAGCAGCACCGCTTTCAGTGCGATGTGGCTTTCGCTATTCAGGAGACGCCAGAGCTGGGTCGGCACCAGCGAGGCGTGGGTGCAGCCGCGTAGCGCCTGCTCCAGCGGCTGCTTCTCGCGCACGGTTAAGCGCGCACCGGCCTGCAGCCAGCGCCATAAAATCCCCTGGCCGGAAACGTGAAACAGCGGCAGCGAAAGCAGCCAGTCGTCATTATCCCCGTAGGGCATCAGCGACAGCACGCCGAGGGCGCTGGCAAGATGGGCGGCACAGGTATGCACCGCCGCCTTCGGCAGCCCGGTGGAGCCGGAGGTGAGCGTCATGGTGGCCAGCCGCGACGGCTGCCACGCAGCGCAGTACGCATCCGCTGGCTCGCACATGCTCAGGCCGTGAAGGCCGTCGTAGCTGCCGTCCAGCACCAGCGCAAAGCGCAGCGTCATCTGCGGGATCAGCACGTCGAGCAGCGGGCGCGGCAGCTGCGGATTAACGGGAAGAATACGTGCCCCGCACTGAAGCAGCGCCAGCCATGCCAGCAGCGTTTGCGGGTGGTTATAGGCCAGCAGCAGTACGCCGTCGCCCTCCGCCACGCCCTGCTGGTGAAACCCTGCCGCAAGGCGGTCGACGCGCGCGCACAACTGCTGCCAGGTAAGCGCTTCATCATTCAGTCTCAGGGCCGGTTTACCGGCAAAAAGCGCGCGCCAGTGACGCCAGGGCCAGTCGGTAAAACTCATAGCAACGGCTCCAGCGCCTCTGCGTCGAGGCACGGCAGCGTGCTGGCAGGCCACTCGCGGAGAAGCTGAGCCTGCATCAGGTTCAGCGTGTCGAGGCCGGGAACCGTGTCCGGCGTTAACCAGGCGGCAATGCGCGCCAGCTGGGTCAGCCCCAGGCTGGACTCTATCGACGAGCTGATCACCGCCGTCAGCCCCAGCGCGTGCGCCGCCGAGATCTGCTCGCGCACCTTCGTCAGGCTGCCGGTTAGCGTCGGCTTAATCACCACCGCGCTGACGCCGGGCTCGGCGACAAATTCAAAATCGTCCTCGCGCAGGCTTTCATCCCAGGCGATGGCGATCCCCGTTTCGCGGGCAAAGGCGCGCGAGTCATCGCGGGTTTTGCACGGTTCTTCGAGGAAGGCAATGCGGCTGCGGTACGCCGGGTTGACGTACCTGGCGAACTGCTGTGCCTTAAGCGGCGTCCACGCGCGGTTGGCATCCAGACGCAGGTGCAGATCGGGGATTGCTTCCAGCAGCAGATTGGCGACCATGCCGTCACGCACCGCTTCGTAGAGACCGACTTTGATTTTCGCTACTTTCTCGCCCGGCATGGCGGCGAGCAGCGCGAACAGCTCGTCCGGGTCGCCCGTGCAGAGCGGTGCCGCGCGATAGTTAGCCTCTTCCGGCAGGCTACCGTCCAGCTCCGCCAGCGCGCAGCTGATGCCAAAGGCGGCGGAACGCGTGTCCGGTAATGCCGGGTTTGCGCCCTCACGCCACGCCTTTACCCACGTCAGCAATGCAGACTGCGCCTCATCCAGCGACTCCAGGCTAAAGCCCGGCAGAGGCGAAATCTCGCCCCAGCCTTCCCGCTCGCCCTGCTGCAAATGCACGAAGAAGCCGTCACGGGTTTTTAAACGCCGTTCACGCAGCACCACGCCCGCGTCCATCGGTATCTGCCAGCGGTAAACCTGCGCGCGACGCATTACGGGTTCCGTTTGTATTTGCTGAAGTCTGGCTGGCGTTTTTCGTTAAACGCGTTGCGCCCTTCCTGACCCTCTTCGGTCATGTAGAACAGCATGGTGGCGTTGCCCGCCAGCTCCTGCAGACCCGCCTGACCGTCACAGTCGGCATTAAGTGCCGCTTTCAGGCAACGCAGCGCCATCGGGCTGTTTTGCAGCATCTCTCGGCACCAGCGCACGGTCTCTTTTTCGAGATCGGCAAGCGGCACCACGGTATTCACCAGGCCCATATCCAGCGCTTCCTGTGCGTTGTACTGGCGGCACAGGAACCAGATTTCGCGGGCTTTTTTCTGCCCGACGATGCGCGCCATGTAAGAGGCACCCCAGCCGCCGTCGAAGGAGCCCACTTTCGGGCCGGTCTGGCCGAAGATGGCGTTTTCAGCAGCGATGGTCAGGTCGCACATCATGTGCAGCACGTGGCCGCCGCCGATGGAATAGCCCGCCACCATCGCCACCACCGGTTTCGGGCAGGTGCGGATCTGGCGCTGGAAATCGAGGACGTTCAGGTGGTGCGTACCCGCATCGTCCTGGTATCCGCCGTAGTCGCCGCGCACCTTCTGATCGCCACCGGAGCAGAAGGCCTTCTCGCCTTCACCGGTCAGCACGATCACGCCGATACTGTCGTCGTAGCGCGCATCCGCCAGGGCCTGAATCATCTCTTTGACGGTCAGCGGACGGAAGGCGTTACGCACCTGCGGACGGTTGATGGTGATTTTGGCAATGCCGTCGGCGGATTTGTGGTAACGAATGTCGGTGTAGCCTTCGGAGCAGTCCTGCCATTCAACCGGCGCATAAAGCATGTGTTCATCAGGATAGATCATAGAGTGTCCTTTATTCGAAGACGCAGTATCTGAGCCAGACTCGCGGCAACCGCGTAGGGATTTTCCCGGTGAGCGTTGTGTCCGGCGTTTGGAATCGCATGGCGAACGGCGTCCAGTTCAGCGGCCAGGGCCGCGAACTTCTGGTCACGTTCACCGTAGAGATAGTCAAAAGGGAAATTGCATACGCTAATCGCGGCACGCAAATCGGGCTGCACGGCCAGCGACGTTGCTTCGAGCATCTTCGCCAGCGTCGCGCCGTTGTTCTGGCTGCGCAGGGCAATAAGCGCCTTGCGCTGGTGGTCAGTGAGGGAAGCAAATACCGGCTGTTGATACCAGTCGGTAAAGACCTTTTCCAGCGGTTCGGTGCGAAAACGCGTCGCCCAGCGGCGGTCGGATGTCCACCGCGCGTGACGCTCATCCTCATCCTGCAGGCCCGGATGTCCACCCTCAACAATCACCCCCAGCAGCCCCTTTGGCTGCTGGCAGGCATGAAACATCGCAATGCGGCCGCCGAGGGAGTACCCCACCAGCCAGTAGTTCAGTATGTTGTAACTAAGCAGAGTTCGGGTAAGTAACGTGCTCATCTCGTCGAACCCCGTCACGGCAATATCCCCGGACGCACCGTGGCCCGGCAGGTCAAGATAGAGCCGGGAATACTCGCCGAGTGGCTTCCCGACAGACTGCCACTCGCGGCAGTCGCCGGAAAAACCGTGCAAAAAGACCAGCCAGGGATAGCCCGGTGTTCCGGCCTGCTGCACACCCGAGAGGATCACAGCTGGCTCACCTGCGCCAGCAGGCTTTGCAGGGTCTGCGCGCCGTCGGCCTCGTTCACCACCAGCTCAATCAGCGTCGCGCCCGGCTGCTTCCAGGCGGTGCTTAACGCCGCTTCCAGCTGTTCCCAGCTTTCCGGGCGATGGTATTTCAGGCTGAACATCGCCGCGGCGTGTTCAAACTGCACGTTCTGCGGCATCAGGTAGAAGCGCTCGCGCTCGCTCTGGGGCGTTGGCAACAGGGAGAAAATCTGCCCGCCGTTGTTGTTGACCACAATCAGCACAAACGGCGCGGACGCCTGACGCAGTAGCGCCAGCGCGTTGAGATCGTAGAGCGCGGAGAGATCGCCCACGATCGCCAGCGTCGATTTCGCGCTGGCGCGCTGCACCCCCGCCGCCGTCGAGATCAGCCCGTCGATGCCGCTGGCACCGCGGTTGCTGTACACCGGGTAGCCCGCCGGCAGCTGCGAAAAGGCATCGATCAGCCGCACGACCAGGCTGTTGCCGACAAACAGCTGCCCCTGTTCCGGCAGGTATTGGCGAATACGGTGCGCCAGCCCGGCCTCGCTGAATGTCTCACAGCGCGCTTTGGTGATTTCCCACGCCTGACGCGACAGCTCAGGGATCGCCACCGCCCAGGGCTGACGTTTTTCCGCCGGGTGCAGTTCCAGCCAGCTATCAATTTTGCTCACCAGACGACGGCCGCGATGGTGCGCCGGGTCAAGCCGCCCTTCCAGCGCGTCCACCACCCAGTACTCTTCCGGCGTGCAGGTCGCCTGCCACTGCAGCAGACGTTTTCCGGTCAGGCTTGCGCCGATCTGGACCACAATCTGCGCCTGCGAAAGCTCAGTAACCGCTTTCGCGTTACCCAGCCAGAGATCGGCGCATGGCAGCGGCTGGCCGGTCTGGGAAAGCACGTCGCCAATCAGCGGCCAGCCGAGGGTTTGCGCCCATTCGGCGACCAGCCTGCCTTCGGCGGCGCTCATGCGCCCGGCGATGACCACGCCTCGCTTCTGCCGCCAGAAGAACCAGTCGCGCTGTTTCGCGCTCTCAAGATGCGTCTGCTCGCGCAGCCACGGCTTTTCGCTCTGCCACCATTCGCCGAGCGACCGCTGCCAGTCAAGGCCGGTATCGTCCAGCTCGCCGTACAGCGGCTCGGCAAACGGGCAGTTGATATGCAGCGCCCCGCTGCGCAATGTCGCCATGGCGTGATCGACGGTGGAGACCAGCCAGCTTGCAGGAATATCCTGGGTGGGACGCGGTAACGAAACCGTCTGCGAAGGGTGCGTAGAAAAAAGTCCGGGCTGGCGAATGGCCTGATTGGCGCCGCAGTCGATTAGCTCAGGCGGACGGTCGGCCGTCAGCAGGATCAGTTTTTCACCGGTTAACCCGGCTTCAATCAGGGCCGGATAGAGGTTCGCCACGGCGGTACCGGAAGTGACAATCACCGCCACGGGTTCTTTGCTGACCTTCGCCAGCCCGAGCGCGAGATGTCCCAGACCTCGCTCGTCAAAGTGGGTGTGGTGAACAAACGCCCGGTTTTCAGCCGCCGCCAGCGTCAGCGGCGTTGAGCGAGAACCCGGTGCAATACACACGTGCCTGACGCCATGGCGCGTCAGGGCTTCAAGGATCACCGCCGCCCAGCGTCGGTTAAAAGAACTTACTGACATGAGATTGTCCGGTATCAAGAATGCGACACAGTATAAATAATAGAAAAAATTGGAATTTTGATATGAATCGGGATTGCGCGAATCAGTATTAATCCCTTAGGAGCAGAGAGCGCAATCCGGCGGCTTTATTTTCGATCTCCTGCCATTCCTGCTCCGGGTCAGAGCCGCTGACAATGCCCGCTCCGGCGTAAAGCCGCAGAGCGTCTTCCTGTACGCGCGCCGAGCGCAGCGCCACGCAGAATTCGCTTTGTTCGGGGGATAAATACCCGGCCGAACCGGCGTACCACTCGCGGTTAAAGGGTTCAACGTGCTGAATAAACTCGCGCGCTGGCTGTCGCGGAAGCCCGGCAACCGCCGCCGTCGGCTGTAGCACGTGCAGGCACAGCTCATCGTCGGCCTGCTTGAGCTCGGTCCAGATACAGCGGCGTAAGTGCTGCACTTTGCGCAGGCGGACGACCTGAGCCGGCAACACCTCCAGCGTCTGCGTATGGTGTTGAAGACGCTGGCAGATATCTTCGACCACCAGCATATTTTCGCGCTGGTTTTTATCGTCATTCAGCAGCCACTCGCCCAGACGCTGCGCCTGTTTATCGTCAGTATGGCTGGCGACGGTGCCCGCCAGCGCTTCGGTGCGCAGCAGCTTGCCGCGCCGCCGCCAGAGACGCTCGGGCGTGGAGCCGAGAAACGCGTTGCTGGCGTTGAATATCATGCAGAAATGATAGCAGTTTAAATTCAGGGCGCGGCTGGCGGCCATCAGCGCGACGGGGTTAATGCGCTGTTTACACTGCAGGTCGGTGGCTCGGGCGAGAACGACCTTTTCGAAATCACCGCGTGCAATCGTCTCTGTCGCTTTGCCGATAAGGCTAAGCCATTGCGGTTTTTCCGGGTGATGGGTTTCGCGCTCAACCTGCACGGAGAGCGGACGGATCGGTCTGGCGGGAAGCAGTTGCTGTAAGAACGCCCGCGCGGTGTCGGCATCGTCCTCAAGCGAGCTGTCGCTCCACAGCTGCAGACGCAACGTGGCGTTGCCAGCGGTACGTCGCCACAGCAGACGCGGTAAAAAGAGGCTGCCCTGCTCCGGGTTAAACGCGTTCAGGCCGCAGATACGGGTATCTTCAGGGGCGTGTTGCGCACTTAAAAACTGCGAGGCTAACGCCAGAGAGGAGAATTGGACCACCGCTCCCAGCGCGGCCAGCTCTTCATCGCCGTTACGCTGTTGCCAGTAAAACTGGGGATAGCACTGCTGCTCGCCCAGCCAGGCAAGGGGATCGAAGGCATCGTTTAACGGGAAAGAGACGTCGAAATGACGCAGGCCGGATGTGGCAGGTAACGCTTGCGAAAGATGGCTACGCAATTGTTCCAGCGCGAGGAAAATCGAATTCACGCGAACCTCTCCCTGTTAAAACCTCATATTATACGGGGTACCATAAGAAATATCAGTACCCACGTATAGGGAGTGGTTAATCGGCTTAACGACGGGCCAGCAGCAGACCCAGCACCAGCCCTACGGCTGCACCCACCCCAATGCCCTGCCACGGTTTTTCATGGACGTAATCATCGGCACGATAAACCGCTTTTTTGGCGCGGTAGTAGTAAGTATCAGACGCATGGCTGACGCGGTTTTTAACGTCGTGGAGCGCCTGCTCGGCACGGGCTTTCAGCTCGATATATTTCTGATCGGCAGGGTCGCCCGAGGAACGTAACACCTCTTCCAGCGTTTCGCTCAGTAAGGTCAGGTCGTCGTCGATACGGGTATCCCAGGATTGAAATGACATATTTTTCTCCATGTTAGTACACCAGTCCGCTAACTATAGACAACGACGCGCCATTACGCCTGTTTCGCTTCCCGCGCCATGCCGATGTGCGGAATACCGTCTTCGTCGTAGATGTCGGTGACCGGCATAAAACCGAAATGACCATAGAAGGATTGCAGGTGCGCCTGCGCGCCCAGGTATAACGCCTTGTCCGGCCACTGTTTCTGGCATGACTCCAGCGTTTTTTCCATCAGCTGATAGCCCAGTTTCTCACCCCGAGCGTTACCGCTGATAATGACCCGGCCTATCACCACGGGCTCGACATCGTCCTCGCTTTTCAGAATCCTCGCATACGCCACCAGCTCGTTATCCTTCCAGCCGAGGATATGGCGGTTTTCGCCAACGAGGTCATCGCCGTCGATGTCCTGATACGGGCACGTCTGTTCAACCACAAACACTTCGCAGCGCAGTTTAAGCACCGCGTAGAGCGAATGAACGGTGAGCTCACTATGATGTAAATCTTGCCACTGGATCATCTCTTTCTCCTTCCTGGGGTTCATCACGTTATACTAAACCCCTCCCCGTTCGGCAAAGGGCTGATTGCGTTATGGAACTGATTTTTCTGGGTACGTCCGCTGGCGTGCCAACCCGCTCACGAAACGTGACGGCAATTCTGCTGGATCTTAAGCACCCCACCCGCGGCGGGCTGTGGCTGTTTGACTGCGGTGAAGGGACGCAGCATCAGCTGCTGCACACCGCGTATCACCCCGGCAAGCTGGATAAAATTTTTATAACTCACCTGCACGGCGACCATCTGTTTGGCCTGCCGGGCCTGCTGTGCAGCCGCTCCATGGCCGGCAACGCCAATCCGCTGACGATTTACGGGCCTGCGGGTGTGCGTGAATTTGTTGAAACCACGCTGCGCCTGAGCGGATCATGGACGGATTATCCGCTGGAGATCGTTGAGATTAGCGAAGGCCTGGTTTTCGATGACGGTGATTATAAGGTGAGCGCTCAGTCGCTGAATCATCCCGTTGAGTGCTATGGCTATCGCATTGAAGCGCATGACAAACCCGGCGCGCTGGACGCCGCCGCGCTGATGGCCGCTGGCGTAAAACCCGGACCGCTGTTCCAGCGCCTGAAGCACGGCGAGACCGTCACGCTGGAGGACGGTCGCGTCATCAACGGTCAGGATTATCTCGCCGCGCCCGAGCCGGGCAAGAAGCTGGCTATCTTTGGCGACACGGCCCCGTGCCCTGCCGCCCTTCAGCTTGCCCGGGACGTTGACGTGATGGTGCACGAAGCCACGCTGGAAACGGCGATGGAAGAGAAAGCCAACGGCCGCGGCCATAGCTCAACGCGTCAGGCGGCGCAGCTTGCCCGCGACGCAGGCGTCGGGAGGCTGATCGTCACTCACGTCAGTTCCCGCTACGACGCGCGGGGGTGTGCAAGCCTGCTGGCAGAGTGCCTGGCGGTGTTCCCGGCGTGCGAGCTGGCCGAAGATTTCGCTAAGGTCAGCGTTTAGCCCTTCATTTTTCTCTCAGAATGCCGATAACGATTAAAAGGTCAGCATTTCTCTCGAGGGTAGAATGGATAATTTCCAGAAAGATATTGATGACAGGGCGAATCTCACCCTGTCGAACCGTTTTGAACTGTTGCTGTTCCGTCTTGGCACCTCTCTGAACGAAAATAAATCCGAGCTGTTTGGCATTAACGTCTTTAAGCTGCGTGAAATTGTGCCGATGCCGGAATTCACAAAACCCGCCGGGATGAAATCACCGCTGATGGGGATGGTGAATATTCGCGATCAGGTGATCCCGGTGATCGATCTGGCCGCCGTGGCGGGCTGTAAGCCTACCACCGGGCTGAACATCCTGCTTATCACCGAATATGCCCGCAGCGTACAGGCCTTTGCCGTGGAGTCGGTTGAAAACATCATGCGTCTGGACTGGAAGCAGGTGCACGCCGCGGAGACCGCCGTCAGCGGCCGCTATATCACCAGCATTGCCTGCCTGGATGAGAAAACGGATACCAACGATCTGGCGATGGTGCTGGACGTTGAGCAGATCCTCTATGACATCACCCCGGCCAACCACGATCTGCACGCCACCAATCTGAAAACTACCAAGTTCAACATCAAGCCGGGCGCAGTCGCGATTGTGGCGGAAGATTCCAAAGTGGCGCGTTCGATGCTGGAGAAAGGTCTGCAGGCGATGGAGATCCCAGCGCAGCTGCACATCACCGGCAAAGACGCGTGGGAAAAAATTGGCGTGCTGGCCGCACAGGCGCAGGCTGAGGGCGTGCCGATCACCGATAAGATCGCGCTGGTGCTGACCGACCTCGAAATGCCGGAGATGGACGGATTTACGCTGACGCGCAAAATCAAAACCGACCCGGTTCTGAAGGATATTCCGGTAGTGATCCACTCCTCCCTTTCCGGCAACGCCAACGAAGATCATATTCGCAAGGTGAAGGCGGACGGGTACGTGGCGAAGTTTGAGCTGAACGAGCTGTCGTCGGTGATTGAGGAAGTGCTGGATCGTTCGATGAAGAAGATTGGCGGGCCGCTTATAAGCAGGAAGCAGCTGGCTTAGGTCCTGTGCGGGCTGCTGCCCTCACCCCATCCCTCTCCCACAGGGAGAGGGCGCAAACCATAAAAAACCCGCCGAGGCGGGTTTTTTGTTTTTACATTAATGGCATCGCTCGCTGCACGATATCAATCAGCGGCTGCGGATAGATACCGAAGATCAGCACCAGCAGCGCGGAGATAAGCACTACGATACCACCGGCGCTGTACTGCCAGTTGCCTGGAGCATCGCGGTTGAGCTGCTGAGGCGCGCTCAGGTACAGGCTCACGGCCACACGCAGGTAGTAGTACAGACCAATCGCGGAGCCGATAACGACACCGGCAGTCAGCCACCACAGGTGCGCCTGCACACCGACGGCCAGCACGTAGAACTTACCGATAAAGCCCAGCGTCATCGGGATACCCGCCAGAGAGAGCATCATCACGGTCATTACGGCGGACAGAATTGGACGGTGCCAGAACAGACCACGGTAGGAGAACAGTGAATCGGCATCCGGACCACGGTACGGGCTGGACATCAGGCTCACCACGCCGAAGGCGCCGAGGCTGCTGAACAGGTAACCGGCCAGATACACGCCCACGGCTTCCATCGACATCTCACCGCTCTGCAGCGCAATCAGCGCCACCAGCAGGTAGCCCAGATGAGAGATGGACGAGTAGCCAAGCAGACGCTTGATGTTGGTCTGGCTCAGCGCCATCAGGTTACCGAAGATGATGGAGACGAACGCGATGATGCCCAGCACCACGCGAACGGCTTCACTATCACCCACCGGCGCGTACAGGAACAGACGCATGACCACACCGAAGATAGCGATTTTGCTCGCCGTCGCCAGGAAGGTCGACACCGGAGCAGGCGCACCCTGGTATACGTCCGGCGTCCACAGGTGGAACGGAACCAGAGAGAGCTTGAAGCCGAGGCCAACGATCATCATGCCCAGACCCGCCAGCAGCAGCGGCTCATGGAGCATGCCGTCGCCGAGGCTCTTGCCGAGCGCCATGAAGGAGAGGTTACCGGACTGAGCGTACAGCAGCGCAATACCAAACAGCAGGAAGGACGACGCGGCAGCAGACAGAATGGTGTACTTGATGCTCGCTTCCAGAGAGCGCTTCTGACGGAAGGCGTAACCAATCAGGCCGAACAGCGGCAGAGAGATCAGCTCAATACCGAGGAACAGCGCGGCCAGATGGTTGGCATTCGCCAGCAGAATGCCGCCCAGCGCGGCAATCAGTACCAGCAGGTAAAACTCTTCTTTGTTGTCGTTGTAGCCTTCAAGCCACGGGTAAGCAAAGGTACAGGTTGCCAGGCTCGCCAGCAGCACCAGCCCGGTGTAGAGCATGGCGTAACCGTCAACGCGCATCAGCGGCGTGACGTCCATCGCCCCGCCCTGGCCAACAAACCAGAGTGAGACTAACGCGGCATTCAGGCCGATGACCGACAGCGTGGCATTCAGGAAGTGATTGCGTCGCCACGCAATGGAGAGCATCACAACCACCACCGTCAATCCGACGATCAGCAGCGGTAGCAGCGCGATCAGTTGTTGTGGAGTTATTGTCATGGCGAATTACGGCCTTGTAGTAGAAGCAGAATTAACAAACCACTGCTGGATATTGCCCATCGCGCTGTGCGAGGTATCCAGAATCGGCTGCGGGAAGAAGCCCAGCAGCACCAGCAGTACGACCAGCAGCAGGATGATGAACAGCTCACGCAGCGACATCCCCGGCAGTTCTTGTGCAGCAATTTCGCTCTTCGCTTTACCGAAGTAAGCGCGGTGCAGCATCGCCAGCGAGTACACGGAAGCGAACACCAGACCAAAGGTGGAGATCACGGTAATCACCGGTACCACTTTGAAGCTGCCGAACAGAATCATAAATTCGCCGACGAAGTTACCGGTGCCCGGCATCCCCAGAGTCGCCACCGCGAAGAACATGGAGAGCGCTGGCAACCACTTAATTTTGCTCCACAGACCGCCCATCATACGCATGTCGCGGGTGTGCAGACGTTCGTACAGCTGACCGCACAGGATGAAGAGACCGGCTGCGGACAGACCGTGCGCAATCATCTGGATCACCGCGCCCTGGTACGCCAGCTGGCTGCCGGTGTAGATAGCAATCAGCACGAAGCCCATGTGGGAAACGGAGGTATAAGCAATCAGACGCTTGATGTCGTATTGCGTGAAGGCCATCCAGGCACCGTAGAAGATACCGATCACACCCAGCCACATGGCAATCGGTGCGAACTCCGCGGAGGCATTCGGGAACAGCGGCAGTGCGAAACGCAGCAGACCGTAGGCCGCCGTTTTCAGCAGGATGCCCGCCAGGTCAACGGAACCCGCCGTTGGTGCCTGGGAGTGCGCGTCTGGCAGCCAGCCGTGCAGAGGAACCACCGGCATTTTCACCGCGAAGGCAATAAAGAAGCCCAGCATCAGCAGGTATTCAACGCCGTGTGACATCGGGGTCTTCAGCAGGTCTTCATAGTTGAAGGTCCAGGTGCCGGTTGCGCTGTGATGAACGAACACCAGCGCCAGAATGGCAATCAGCATTACCAGACCGCTCGCCTGGGTATAGATGAAGAACTTGGTTGCCGCCGTGATACGCGTTTTACCGTCGGACGCCTTGTGGCCCCACAGCGCGATCAGGAAGTACATCGGCACCAGCATCATCTCCCAGAAGAAGAAGAACAGGAACATGTCGATGGCAAGGAACACGCCGATCACGCCGCCCAGGATCCACATCAGGTTCAGGTGGAAGAAGCCCTGGTATTTTTCGATTTCTCGCCAGGAGCAGAGTACCGCCAGAACGCCGAGCAGACCGGTCAGCACCACCATCAGCAGCGACAGACCGTCAATCGCCAGGTGGATCGTAATGCCGAAACGCGGGATCCACGGCAGGATGAACTCAGACTGCCACTGCGGAATGCCCGCAGACTGGGTCAGTGAGTAACCGCCCTGCAACCACAGTTGCAGGCCAAGCGCGAGCGTCAATCCCATGGTGATCAGCGCGATCCAGCGCGGCATCTTCACGCCAAAGCGTTCGGTCTGCCAGCACAGGAAGCCGCCGATGAAGGGAATTAATATTAGCCAGGGTAGTAACATGGCGATTTACATTCCTTTTTAAGGCCCCCAGCAGGGGCCTGATTTTCAACGAATTCGAATAAAATTCACTTAACGATCAACGCAATACCATCAGCAGCGCCAGCACCACAACCGCACCGATGCTCATGGACGCCACATACCAGCGCAGGTAACCGTTCTCGCTGTACAGCAGGCCTTTACCTGCAAAGCGGGAGAGGATCGCCGGGATGTTCATCAGGCTGTTCAGCGGGTCGCGCTTCAGCAGCCACGCAACGCCCAGGAACGGCTTAACGAAGATCATGTCGTACAGCCAGTCGAAGCCCCACGCGTTGTACCACCAGGTGCCCAGCAGGCGGCCCGGCGCACTGTTGGCCACGGCAGTGACCAGCGTACGTTTGCCCAGCCACAGCCATGCCGCAATCAGGATGCCCGCGATAGCGACCACGCCGGAGGTGATTTCAAGCGTCAGGACGCGGCCGTGCTCAAGCTCGGTTGTCGCCGGCAGTACGCCCTGCAGCGGAGGCACAATCATCGCGCCAACGAAGGTGGACAGTACCAGCAGCACAATCAGCGGCAGGTGGTGGGTAATCCCCTTCCCTGCGTGAGCGTGAATTTGTTCTTTACCGTGGAATACGATGAAAATCATACGGAAGGTATACAGGGAGGTCATGAACGCACCGACCAGACCCGCAACCATCAGATTGATATGACCATTCGCCATGGCACCCGCAAGGATTTCGTCCTTACTGAAGAAGCCCGCGGTAATCAGCGGCAGTGCCGCCAGCGCCGCGCCGCCCACCAGGAAGCAGACGTAGACCAGCGGGATGGACTTACGCAGTCCGCCCATCTTGAAGATATTCTGCTCGTGATGGCAGGCCAGAATCACCGAACCGGATGAGAGGAACAGCAGCGCTTTGAAGAACGCGTGCGTCATCAGGTGGAAAATGGCCGCGTCCCACGCCTGAACTCCCAGCGCCAGGAACATGTAGCCAATCTGGCTCATGGTGGAGTACGCGAGAACGCGCTTGATGTCGGTCTGAACCAGCGCGGCAAAGCCTGCCAGCACCAGCGTGACCGCACCGACGATACCCACCAGATGCAGAATTTCCGGGGTCATCAGGAACAGGCCATGGGTACGCGCAATCAGGTAAACACCGGCGGTGACCATGGTCGCGGCGTGGATCAGCGCGGAGACAGGGGTTGGACCCGCCATCGCGTCGGCCAGCCATGTCTGCAGCGGCAGCTGTGCGGATTTACCCACGGCACCACCCAGCAGCATCAGCGTTGCCCACCACAGCATGTTATTGCCTGCCTCGAAGTGTGCTGGCGCCAGTTCCACCATCTCGCGGAAGTTCAGCGTGCCCAGTTCGTTGTAGAGAATGAACAGCGCGAACGCGAGGAAGACGTCACCCACGCGGGTCACGACGAACGCTTTCATGGCCGCTGCGCCATTCTTCGGATCGGTATAGTAGAAACCGATCAGCAGGTAAGAGCACAGGCCCACGCCTTCCCAGCCCAGATACATCAGCAGCAGGTTATCGGCCAGCACCAGAACCACCATGCTGGCAATAAACAGGTTGGTGTAGGCGAAGAAGCGGGAGTAACCCTCTTCACCGCGCATGTACCAGGAGGCAAACATGTGGATCAGGAAGCCGACGCCGGTGACCACGGAGAGCATGGTCAGCGAGAGACCGTCCAGCACCAGGTTGAAACCGATGTTGAAATCACCGACCGACATCCAGGTCCACAGCGGCACGCTGAAAGGCTGGCGTCCGTTGTTAAAGAAGTCGATACCCGCATACGCTGTGACCAGCGCGGCCAGGCCGACAGAGCCCATGCCAACGGTCGCGGACAGATTCTCAGACCAGCGGCCGCGAGAAAACGCCAGCAGCACGAAGCCAATCAGCGGAAAAATAATGGTTAAGGCAAGCATATTCATCCACGCAACTCACTTACTGAATCGATGTTCAGATTCTGGCGGCGACGATGGAGCTGCAGCAACAGCGCCAGGCCAATACTCGCTTCAGCAGCCGCGAGGCTGATGGCGAGAATGTACATCACCTGACCATCGGTCTGGCCCCAGTAGCTTCCGGCGACCACGAAGGCCAGCGCGGAGGCGTTAATCATGATTTCCAGGCCGATCAGCATAAACAGCAGATTGCGGCGGATAACCAGACCGGTCAGACCCAGAACGAATAAAATCGCAGCGAGGATCAGTCCATGTGTTAAGGGGATCATGCGCGCTCCTCCGTTTTTCTTTTCGCGCGGTCGTCAGTGCGGTTGCTCAGCACCTCGCCAGCACGCTCTTCGCGGCCAACGTGGAAAGCCACAACCAGGCCTGCCAGCAGCAGCATAGAGGCCAGTTCCACCGCCAGAACGTATGGGCCAAAGAGCGTGATACCCACCTCTTTCGCACCAATTGGCGTGCCGTCGATGCCCTGATCGTTGACGCCCAGAATGGCGTAAACGATCACCACCAGCATGATGGCCGACAAAATTGCCGGGCCAATCCACACCTGCGGTTTTAACCACTGACGTTCCTGCTCAATTTCAGAGCCGCCCAGGTTCAGCATCATCACTACGAACACGAACAGCACCATGATGGCCCCGGCGTAAACGATGATCTCCAGCGCACCGGCGAAGTGCGCGCCCAGCGCGAAGAACACCCCGGAAATAGCCAGCAGCGAAATGATTAAGTACAGCAGCGCATGCACCGGATTGGTGTGCGTAATCACTCGCAGCGTAGCCAGGATGGCGATAAGGCCACAGATATAAAAAGCGAATTCCATTGCCCTCTCCTTACGGTAACAGGCTCTTGACGTCGATAGGCTTAGCTTCGTTCTCTGCTTCGCCCTTATCTTTGCCGTCGATTGCCATACCCGCCATCCGGTAGAAGTTATATTCCGGGTATTTGCCCGGACCGGAAATCAGCAGATCCTCTTTCTCGTACACCAGGTCCTGACGCTTGTACTCACCCAGCTCGAAGTCTGGAGTCAGCTGAATCGCCGTGGTTGGGCACGCTTCTTCACACAGACCGCAGAAGATGCAGCGTGAGAAGTTAATGCGGAAGAACTCAGGGTACCAGCGGCCGTCTACCGTCTCGGCTTTCTGCAGAGAGATACAGCCGACCGGACACGCTACCGCACACAGGTTACAGGCAACGCAGCGCTCGGAACCGTCCGGGTCGCGCGTCAGCACGATACGGCCACGGTAGCGCGGCGGCAGATATACCGGCTCTTCCGGGTACATCCGGGTTTCGCGTTTAGCAAACGCGTGCAGGCCGATCATCCAGATACTGCGTACCTGGGTACCGAAACCTACCAGTAATTCTTTTAAGGTCATGGTCTATAGCCCCTTATGGCTGCTGCCAGAGAATGACAGCTGCCGTTACCAACAAGTTGACGAGCGTCAGCGGCAGGCACACTTTCCAGCCGAAGGACATTACCTGGTCATAACGTGGACGCGGTAACGCTGCGCGAATCAAAATGAACATCATCATGAAGAACGCGGTTTTCAGCGCGAACCAGATGAACGGCGGTAAGAACGGGCCATGCCAGCCACCAAAGAACAGCGTTACCATCAACGCGGAAATGGTGACGATACCGATGTACTCGCCCACAAAGAACAGACCGAACTTCATGCCGGAATATTCAATGTGGTAACCGTCGGCCAGTTCCTGTTCGGCTTCCGGCTGGTCAAACGGGTGACGGTGACACACGGCCACGCCCGCGATAGCAAAGGTAATAAACCCAAAGAACTGCGGGATAACGTTCCAGATGTCGGCCTGATTGTTGACGATGTCGGTCATGTTGAATGAACCGGCCTGCGCCACCACGCCCATCAGGGAGAGCCCCAGGAACACTTCGTAGCTCAGCGTCTGCGCGGAAGCACGCATCGCGCCCAGCAGCGAGTATTTGTTGTTACTGGACCAGCCTGCGAACAGGACCGCGTAAACCGCGAGACCAGCCATCATCAGGAAGAACAGAATGCCGATGTTCAGGTCAGCGACCACCCAGGTCGGGCTGACCGGAACGATAGCAAACGCCAGCAGCAGCGAGGTGAAGGCGATCATCGGTGCCAGAGTAAAGATCACGCGATCCGAGAAGCGAGGGATCCAGTCCTCTTTAAAGAACATCTTGATCATGTCCGCGACCAGCTGGAGTGAACCACCCCAGCCCACGCGGTTCGGTCCGTAACGGTTCTGGAACAGACCGAGAAGACGACGTTCACCAAAGCTCATGAACGCGCCGCAGGTGACCACCACCAGCAGGATCACAATCGCTTTCAGAATGCTCAGCAGGATGTCGATAAGATCCGGCGTTAACCAACTCATGCTTTTGCCTCCTGCAGATTATCAAGACGCGCACCCGCCAGAACCGGCGCGATGCCAGGCATACCCATCGGCAGACCGACCTGCCCTGCTGTCAGATTTTCAGAAATAATCAGCGGCAGGCTGATGGTCTGGCCGTCATAGCTAAAGGCGATGTTCGCGCCCGCGTTAACGCCAAGCTTCGCGGCATCCGCCGGGTTGAGCTTGATGTACGGCTGCGGCATACGGGTCTGGAAGACCGGTGAACGCTGGGACAGCTCGTCGCTACCGAACAGGTGGTAGTACGGGGCAATACGCCAGCTACCGTCCTGCGCCTGGAAGCTCGCCGGTACGGTGGTGAAGAAGTCCAGACCGGTTTCGGAAGCTTCAATCAGACGCACGCCCGGATCGCCGTGGCGCAGGGAGCCGCCCACTTCAGCCTGGAACTTGTTCCACGCCTGCGGGGAGTTCCAGCCCGGAGCCCATGCGAACGGGATTTGCGAACGCGGCGCAGACGGCTGGTTGTTCCCTTCCATGGAGAAGGCGAACATGGTGTCTTTATCCTGCGGCTGGCGCGGTTCGTGCACGCTGATATTGGCACGCATCGCGGTACGGCCGCTGTAGCGGTGCGGTTCACGCGCCAGCTTCTGGCCGCGGATGCGGAAGCTTGCTTCAGGTGCGGCATCTTTAATGCCTGCCAGCTGAGGCAGTTTCTCCACCACCGCGTCGATAACGTGGTCGAGCTGCGTCCAGTCCACTTCACGGCTCTGCACGGTGCTGTGCAGGGAGTGCAGCCAGCGCCAGCTTTCCAGCATCACGGTGTTGCTGTCGTAGTACGCCGGGTCATAAACCTGGAAGAAACGCTGGGCGCGGCCTTCGTTGTTGATAACGGTACCGTCGCTTTCTGCGAAGCTTGCCGCAGAGAGCACCAGGTGCGCTTTGTCCATGATCGCGGTGCGCTGATGGTCAATGACCATCACCAGCGGCGCTTTGGAGAGCGCGGCGTCAACGCGAGCGGCAGACGCATGGCGATGCAAATCGTTTTCCAGCACCACCACGGCGTCAGCGGCACCGGATTCCAGTTCGCTCAACGCTTCTTCCAGCGAGCCGCCGCCAATCATGCCCAGACCGATGCTGTTTACCGCACGGGCAATCATGGTCACGCCGACGTCTGCACCGCGGCCTTTCAGGGCTTTGGCAACGTTCGCGGCGGCCTGAATGATTTCAGCGCTACCGGCGTTGGTTCCGGAGATAATCAGCGGTTTCTTCGCACCTGCGAGGGCCTGAACAATCACGTCGACCTTGTTTTGCAGGTCGCGATCCAGCTCAACGGCCGGTGAGCTGTTGTCCAGCGCGTGGGCAATGGCAAAGCCGAGGCGCGCCTGGTCTTCAACCGGGGCGCAGTAGGTCCACGCCGCGATATCATCCAGACGGGTATTGTCGACGTTAGTCACAAACAGAGGATGCTTCGCGCGCTGGCCGATGTTGAGGATCGCCGCAATCTGCCAGTCAGCCACTTTCTGCGCCGCTGCCATTTCACGTGCTTTACCCTTCACCGCCTGACGAACCGCCAGAGCCGCGCGGGCGCCGGTCTGCGTCAGGTCTTCACCCAGCACCAGGACCGCATCATAGGATTCAATTTCGCGCAGCGCAGGGGTATGGATACCGCCTTCACGCAGCACTTTCAGTACCAGCTGAAGACGTTCCTGCTCGCCCTGGGCGATGCCGGTATAGAAGTTTTCCGCCCCGACCAGCTCGCGCAGCGCGAAGTTGCTTTCGATGCTGGCGCGCGGGGAGCCGATACCGATCACTTTCTTCGACTGGCGCAGAATATCTGCCGCGCCCTGCATCGCCTGTTCAGCGTTCAGAGTAATGACGTCGTCGCCACGGCGCTGAACCGGCTGACGCGGACGGTCTTTCAGGTTCACATAGCCATAGCCGAAACGACCGCGGTCGCACAGGAAGTAGTGGTTAACGGTACCGTTGTAACGGTTTTCGATACGACGCAGTTCGCCGTAGCGCTCACCCGGGCTGGTGTTACAGCCGAGGGAACACTGCTGGCAGATGCTTGGTGCAAACTGCATGTCCCATTTACGGTTGTAACGCTCGGAGTGGGTTTTATCCGTGAATACGCCGGTCGGGCAGATTTCTACCAGGTTACCGGAGAATTCGCTCTCCAGCACGCCGTCTTCCGGACGGCCGAAGTAGACGTTGTCGTGCGCGCCATAGACGCCCAGATCCTGACCGTCCGCGTAGTCTTTGTAGTAACGCACGCAGCGGTAGCAGGCGATGCAGCGGTTCATTTCGTGAGAGATGAACGGCCCCAGATCCTGGTTACGGTGGGTACGCTTGGTAAAGCGATAGCGACGGAAGCTGTGACCGGTCATCACGGTCATATCCTGAAGGTGGCAGTTACCGCCCTCTTCACAAACCGGACAGTCGTGCGGGTGGTTGGTCATCAACCACTCCACCACGCTTTCGCGGAACTGTTTGGCTTCTTCGTCATCAATCGAAATAAAGGTGCCTTCGGTGGCTGGCGTCATACAGGACATTACCAGGCGACCACGCGTGTCTTCCGCGTTTTGATATTGCTTCACCGCACACTGGCGGCAAGCACCGACGCTGCCCAGCGCCGGATGCCAGCAAAAGTACGGAATATCGAGGCCAAGAGACAGACAAGCTTCCAGCAGGTTGTCCGCCCCGTTGACTTCGTATTCTTTGCCGTCTACATGAATCGTAGCCATTAGCATGCTTCCAGTTGGCTCAGTCGAAACCGAGCGTTAATCAAAATTCTTGTCGTTACCAGCGCGCTTTCAGCAGGTTCGGCTGAATACCATTGATCGAATGGGTATTGCTGAACGGCTGCTTGATGCCTGCTTCGAATTCGTCGCGGAAATATTTAATCGCGCTCTGCAGCGGCTCGACGGCACCCGGTGCGTGGGCGCAGAAGGTTTTACCTGGCCCTAAGAATCGACACAGTTGCTCAAGCGTCTCGATATCGCCCGGCTGACCTTCGCCACGTTCGATTGCACGCAGGATCTTCACGCTCCACGGCAGACCATCACGGCACGGTGTACACCAGCCGCAGGACTCACGGGCGAAGAACTCTTCCAGGTTACGTACCAGCGAGACCATGCCGATCTCGTGGTCGACGGCCATCGCCAGCGCCGTACCCAGACGGCTGCCTGCTTTACCAATGCTTTCGAATTCCATCGGCAGGTCAAGGTGGGCTTCGGTCAGGAAGTCCGTCCCTGCCCCGCCCGGCTGCCAGGCTTTAAATTTCAGGCCATCGCGCATGCCGCCGGCGTAGTCTTCAAGAATTTCGCGTGCGGTGGTACCGAACGGCAGTTCCCAGACGCCAGGGTTCTTCACGCGCCCGGAGAAGCCCATCAGCTTGGTACCGGCATCTTTGCTTGAGGAGATGCCCTGATACCACTCCACGCCGTTGGCGAGGATAGCCGGGACGTTACACAGGGTTTCGACGTTGTTTACGCAGGTCGGTTTACCCCAAACGCCGGAGCTTGCCGGGAACGGTGGCTTGGAACGCGGGTTCGCACGGCGGCCTTCCAGGGAGTTAATCAGCGCAGTTTCTTCACCACAGATGTAACGTCCGGCACCGGTGTGCACGAACAGTTCGAAGTCAAACCCGGTACCCAGGATGTTTTTACCCAGAAGGCCGGCTTCAGTGGCTTCGGCAATCGCGCGACGCAGGTTTTCCGCCGCTTCGATGTACTCACCGCGCAGGAAGATGTAGCCACGGTACGCTTTCAGCGCAAACGCGGAGATCAGCATGCCTTCCACCAGCAGGTGCGGCAGCTGCTCCATCAGCAGGCGGTCTTTATAGGTGCCTGGCTCCATTTCATCGGCGTTACACAGCAGGTAACGGATGTTCATGGATTCGTCTTTTGGCATCAGGCTCCACTTCAGACCGGTGGAGAAGCCCGCGCCGCCGCGGCCTTTCAGGCCGGAGTCTTTCACCGCATTAACGATATCGTCCGGCGCCATCCCGCCGAGGGCTTTACGCGCACCGGCATAGCCGTTTTTGCTCTGGTATTCGTCGAGCCATACCGGCTGTTTGTCATCACGCAGACGCCAGGTCAGCGGATGCGTCTCAGCAGTACGAATTACAGTTTTCATTTGTACTGCTCCAGCAGGTCAGGAATCGCTTCCGGCGTCAGATGACTGTGAGTGTCCTCATCAATCATCATGGTCGGCCCCTTGTCGCAGTTACCCAAGCAGCAGGTTGGCAGCAGAGTAAAGCGTCCATCGAACGTGGTCTGGCCCGGCTTGATATTGAGCTTTTTCTCAATCGCAGCCTGAATGCCCTGATAGCCGGTAATGTGGCAGACGACGCTGTCACAGTAGCGGATCACATGGCGTCCTACCGGCTGACGGAAGATCTGGCTGTAGAACGTAGCTACGCCCTCTACGTCACTTGCCGGAATGCCCAGCACTTTTGCGATCTCGTAAATCGCCCCATCCGGCACCCAACCACGCTGTTTCTGTACGATTTTCAGCGCTTCAATGGACGCCGCACGCGGGTCTTCGTAGTGGTGCATCTCGTGCTCAATGGCGGCACGCTCTGCTTCACTCAGCTCAAAAGCCTCGGTTTGTGGTTGTTGATTCTCGTGCATAATTAGCGGTCCACATCTGACATAACAAAATCGATACTACCCAGATACACAATCAGGTCAGAGACCAGACTGCCGCGGATGGCGGACGGGATCTGCTGCAGGTGCGCAAAGCTCGGCGTACGCACGCGGGTACGGTAGCTCATGGTGCTGCCGTCGCTGGTCAGGTAGTAACTGTTAATACCCTTGGTCGCTTCAATCATCTGGAAGGATTCTTGCGCCGGCATGACCGGGCCCCAGGAAACCTGCAGGAAGTGGGTGATCAGGGTTTCGATATGCTGCAGCGTGCGCTCTTTCGGCGGCGGCGTCGTCAGCGGGTGATCCGCCTTGAACGGGCCTTCCGGCATGTTGTTGAGGCACTGCTCGAGGATGCGCAGACTCTGGCGCAGCTCTTCTACTTTCAGCATCACGCGGGTATAGCAGTCGGAAACACCGCCGCCAACCGGGACTTCAAAGTCGAAGTTCTCATAGCCAGAGTAAGGACGCGCTTTACGCACGTCGAAATCAATACCGGTCGCGCGCAGGCCAGCACCTGTAGTCCCCCACTCCAGCGCTTCTTTCGCGCCATAGGCAGCAACGCCCTGGGAACGGCCTTTCAGGATGGTGTTGCGCAGCGCGGCTTTCTCGTAAGACGCCAGACGCTTCGGCATCCAGTCGAGGAATTCACGCAGCAGGCGGTCCCAGCCGCGCGGCAGATCGTGTGCCACACCGCCGATGCGGAACCAGGCCGGGTGCATACGGAAGCCGGTAATCGCTTCCACCAGATCGTAGATTTTCTGACGATCGGTAAAGGCGAAGAAGACTGGGGTCATCGCGCCCACGTCCTGAATGAACGTAGAGATGTACAGCAGGTGGCTGTTGATGCGGAACAGTTCTGACAGCATAACGCGAATCACGTTAACGCGATCCGGTACGGTGATGCCTGCCAGTTTCTCAACGGCCAGCACGTATGGCATTTCGTTTACGCACCCGCCGAGGTACTCGATACGGTCGGTATACGGAATGTAGCTGTGCCAGGACTGACGCTCGCCCATCTTCTCAGCACCGCGGTGGTGGTAGCCGATGTCAGGGACGCAGTCGACAATCTCTTCGCCATCAAGCTGAAGAATAATACGGAATGCACCGTGCGCAGACGGGTGGTTCGGACCGAGGTTGAGGAACATGAAGTCCTCGTTTTCAGTACCGCGCTTCATGCCCCAGTCTTCCGGCTTGAAGGTCAGCGCTTCCATCTCCAGATCCTGCTTGGCTTTGGTCAGCTCAAACGGATCGAATTCGGTCGCACGTGCCGGGTAGTCTTTACGCAGCGGGTGGCCGGTCCAGGTCTGCGGCATCATGATGCGCGTCAGATGCGGGTGGCCGTCGAAGGTCATGCCGAACATTTCCCAGGTTTCACGCTCATACCAGTTAGCGTTCGGGAAAAGTTTGGTGATCGTCGGCAGATGCATGTCGTTTTCAGACAATGCCACCTTGAGCATGATATCCGTGTTGCGGTCTATTGAGATCAGGTGGTAGAAAACGGAAAAATCCGCAGCAGGGAGACCCTGGCGGTGCGTTCTCAGACGTTCGTCCATGCCGTGTAAGTCAAACAGCATGACGTAAGGTTTTGGCAATTTCTTGAGGAAATCGACAACTTCCAGCAATTGTTCACGCTTCACCCAAACAACGGGTACCCCGGTGCGGGTCGCCTGAACGGTAAAGGCATCCGGCCCAAAACGGTTGCGCAGTTCGCCAATAACGGGGTCATCAAGATGATCCCGGGTCTGCCAGGCGGCTTCTTGCGCGGTTAAGTCGGTCATATTGTTCACCATTGCAAATGGTCCGTGGTGACTGTTAAGCCTGGCTTCGCGCTATTTGAGTAGTGATATGCGAAGGTTTTCTCCAGGCCTACAGGCGCAAATTAAATTTCGTCAGGCGTACGCAGGTTGGTGACGGCAATACGTTCACCGCGTTTACGCTCGCGCTCGGACTGCATGTTCGCGCGATAGACACCCTGATCGCCAACAACCCATGAGAGTGGGCGACGTTCTTTACCGATAGACTCCTGCAGCAGCATCAGCGCCTGCATATAGGCTTCTGGGCGCGGCGGGCAGCCCGGGATGTAAACATCCACCGGAATGAACTTATCAACGCCCTGCACAACGGAATAAATGTCGTACATACCGCCGGAGTTTGCACATGCGCCCATGGAAATAACCCATTTTGGCTCCAGCATCTGGTCATACAGACGCTGAATAACAGGTGCCATTTTGGTAAAGCAGGTACCGGCCACCACCATCAGGTCAGCCTGACGTGGGGAAGCACGCAGTACCTCGGCCCCAAAACGCGCAACGTCATGCACCGCAGTGAATGACGTCACCATTTCAACGTAGCAGCAAGAAAGGCCAAAGTTGTATGGCCAGATGGAGTTCTTACGACCCCAGTTGACCATATCGTGCATGGCATGTTCGAGTTTGCCCATGTACACGCTTTTGTTGACTTCTTGCTCCAGGGGGTCGGTTACGATCTCCTGTTTTTGCAGGGGGTAACGGTCATTCTCACCGTTAGGATCTATGCGGGTGAGCGTATAATCCATCTTATTGCCTCGCTGTTACTGCTGACGATTAGAGATACTGTTTTCCGGGTTGATGTGTTCACGACGTGAACGCGCAGGCGTCCAGTCAAGCGCGCCAATACGCACCAGATAAACCAGACCGGCCAGTAGCACTAAAATGAAAATTGCGGCCTCGACAAAGCCCACCCAACCACTTTCGCGAATGGAGGTCGACCATGCAAACAGGTAGAGCGCTTCCACGTCAAAGATGACGAAGAACATCGCTACCAGATAGAACTTGGCAGACAGGCGTAAGCGAGCGGAACCTACTGAATCAATACCTGATTCGAAAGGTGTGTTTTTGTGCCTTGCACGGGCGCGACCGCCCAGGAACCAGCCGCCGACTAACATCAGGCAGCACAGGCCAATGGCTACAATAAGAAAGATTGCGAATGCCCAGTGATGAGCGATGACTTCTGTGGATGTTGACATACTCATTGCTTACTCATCAAAAGTGATACCGACGACACTGCTCTTGCTGGCAGATGGGCATCACATCGATTCATGGGGAGGAACAAATAACCTTACACTAACTGTCTGAAATGAGACGTAGACAGCAAAATGATGGGGTTTTTTACTCCTTTCTATAACCTATTGTCAACTTTAACAAAGGTTTCTTCACATTAAATTACATCGAGCGATTCTCATTAACATTTGGTGCCCTTTAACCCTGGTGGTTACCTGACTTTTCGTCAAATGCATGTTGTTGAATCGTGTCCGTTTTGGAAGTAAAAAAAATAACCCTCCTATTTTGACAGGATTTGCCAACGATTCCTCCCCCCAAATAGGAGTATTTTCTTGATCTGAGACACGCTTTTGTTAATTCACCCAAAAAACCGGCAACATATTTGCTGCTTTTTTAACATCAAGGGGTTATGGATGAAGTTAGAACGGAAAGTGAACAAGATTTAAGCAGAAGCATTTATTCCCTTGATATGTATGTTTTATTTATGAAAACCCTGTAACGAAAGAGGATAATAATGGCAAAAAAAAGCCACTGCGTGCGAAAACGGCACGAGTGGCTTTTTTTTACACTTACAATTTGTTACCAGAATTTTGAGCTTTTGATCACTCAAAGTCACCTTCAACGATCAGGGAATCATCCCCCCCTTCGGAGGTAACATGCTCGAACTGCCATGGGTTATGGTAATTTTCCATCGCCTCAAACACCACCTTCGCCAGCTCGTTATGACTGGACGCGTTATGGCAAAGCAGATACTCGGTATCCGGCAGCGCTGGGAGACCATCAGATTTACCGAGAACGCGCAGATCGGGGCTCATCATCTCTACCGGACGGGCCGTTACGCCAAGACCCGCTTTCACGGCGGCACGCACCGCGGGCAGCGTGGACGCTACATAGGCCAGACGCCACGGAATGTTGGCTTCATTTAACGCCGTAAGCACCATATCCCGGAAAGGACTCGGATCGTCCAGTAAAACCAGCGGTACGGGTTCCCCTTTTTGCAACACGTATTCCGCTGCGCAATACCAGTGCGTTGGCGATGTGCGCAAGGTCAGACAATCAAACTGTCCGGGACGATGCGTCGTGACCACCAGGTCGACCTTGTTCTCATTTAACATCTCAACCATAAAGGCATTACGTTTTACGCTTACATCCAGCGCAAGCTTCGGATAAACCGAGCTAATTCGGTTGAGAAGAAACGGCAATATTGTATCCGCTGACTCATCAGATGCCCCTAAGGTTAACACCCCCTGAAGGTTGCTAAACATTAATGACATACATGCTTCATCATTAAAGCGAAGAATTTTCCTGGCATAACCCAGTAGCTGAATACCGTGTTCCGTTAAGAGCTTATTACGCCCGTGACGGGCAAAAAGCTCTTTCCCAACCAGTTGCTCCAGCCGCTGCATTTGCTGGCTAACGGCGGACTGAGTTCGGCAGACGGCGGCAGCAGCTGCTGCAAAAGTGTTGAGATCGGCGACCGCAACAAACGTTCTCAGCAGATCGAGGTCGAGATTCATTATCGGACGATTTGCATTTATCATATCTATTCACTTTCAGGTTGCTCGTGCGGAGCTGCCCGGGTTGAAGCTGTGTGTAACAGTTAAGCAATTCCTTCTGAAGGTTTTCCCTCGCATCCCGGCCCGGCAGACTGCCTGACAGATAGTTATTGTGCTGCTTTATATCAACAGTCAGAAAGCACGTTTCATGACGTTATTTTTATTCTCTTAAACGTTCAGGATATTTAGATGTTCGCAGGGTTATGTAAATTACATTAAAGGCGTAACACTTTTTCTGCCATCTTTTTCGCAGCGCTGTCAACGTAGCAGGAGATGTTTGACACATTCCAGCCAGAGATAACTCCAACAATAACAATCAATTAAATCGGAAAATCAGTTTCAAAAATGCAAAACCACTGCATCTTTCTACTGCTTTCCGTATAGACATCTTAACCCAAATCCACTTTATTTATAAGTCTTATTGCAATATTCAGGATTAAAGAGGTTTGTTAAGCTTCTAAACTAATTTTATTAGAATTAACTAAAGTTGCATTTTGTTGGTTAATAATAAATAAATTTTAATTTAGATTATGGTCATTCATTAATAACACTTAACATTAATTTCACATGATTAACTTTTAGCCGCTCCGGGCTATTACTGCAAGGTCCCTTCAACACTCAGGTTTTACGAAATGTCACCCAGCGTAACTTCTGCTTGTTGTCTGCGCGTTTTTTATTTTCCATCAGAACAATATACAAAATTCACATAAATTCACAGCACAATCAACCTTTATTTATGGTTTGTACATGACGTTAAGGCAGTAAAAGCGTCAGTCAATAGTTAAAAAGATTCATCACAATTTCGCTATGAGCACAAAATCTTCTTCTGCACACCCTTCAAAACGAAGCGTGGGGGGAGTACATTATTCCGTGCTGACTTCCACGGCAGGGAGTGGCAATAATAGCGAAAAGGTTAAAGGTTCATGTCCCCTATCGAAAAATCCAGCAAGCTAGATAACGTCTGTTATGACATCCGTGGCCCGGTTCTGAAAGAGGCAAAACGCCTTGAAGAAGAAGGCAACAAGGTTCTGAAGCTCAACATCGGCAACCCCGCGCCATTTGGTTTTGAAGCGCCGGATGAAATTCTGGTTGATGTGATCCGCAACCTGCCTACGGCACAAGGCTATTGTGACTCAAAGGGACTCTACTCCGCCCGTAAAGCCATTATGCAGCACTACCAGGCGCGCGGTATGCGTGACGTTACCGTCGAAGATATCTATATCGGCAACGGCGTCTCCGAACTTATCGTTCAGGCCATGCAGGCGCTGCTGAACAGCGGTGACGAAATGCTGGTTCCCGCGCCGGACTATCCGCTGTGGACCGCTGCCGTATCGCTCTCCAGCGGTAAAGCGGTACATTATCTTTGCGACGAATCCTCTGACTGGTTCCCGGATCTGGACGACATTCGCGCGAAAATCACGCCTCGCACGCGTGGGATTGTGATCATCAACCCGAACAACCCGACGGGCGCGGTCTATTCAAAAGAGCTGCTGATGGAGATCGTGGAGATCGCCCGCCAGCACAACCTGATCATCTTCGCTGACGAAATCTACGACAAGATCCTGTACGACGCGGCGCAGCACCACTCTATCGCCGCGCTGGCGCCCGACCTGCTGACCGTCACCTTTAACGGACTGTCTAAAACCTACCGCGTGGCCGGTTTCCGTCAGGGCTGGATGGTGCTGAACGGCCCGAAAAAGCACGCAAAAGGCTATATTGAAGGGCTTGAGATGCTGGCGTCGATGCGTCTTTGCGCCAACGTGCCTGCGCAGCACGCGATCCAGACGGCGCTGGGCGGCTACCAGAGCATCAGCGAGTTTATCGTCCCTGGCGGTCGCCTGTACGAACAGCGTAACCGCGCATGGGAACTGATCAACAATATCCCGGGCGTCTCCTGCGTGAAGCCGAACGGGGCGCTGTATATGTTCCCGAAAATTGACGCGAAGCGCTTCAATATCCACGACGATCAGAAAATGGTGCTCGATTTCCTGTTGCAGGAAAAAGTGCTGCTGGTTCAGGGAACGGCGTTTAACTGGCCGTGGCCGGACCACGTGCGTATCGTGACCCTGCCACGTGAAGACGATCTCGAAATGGCTATCAGCCGCTTCGGGCGATTCCTCTCTGGATACCATCAGTAATCTTAAAATCAGGCTACTTCGGTAGCCTGATTTGCATCTTCCCTCCCCTCCCCGCACAATGAAGTCCTGTCGCAGTGAAGACAAAAGGTAACCTATGAGTCAGAGCCATTTCTTTGCCCACCTCTCCCGCCTGAAACTGATCAACCGCTGGCCGCTGATGCGCAACGTGCGTACAGAGAACGTGTCTGAGCATAGCCTGCAGGTTGCTATGGTTGCTCATGCGCTGGCTGCCATTAAGAATCGCAAATTTAACGGGCAGGTGAATGCCGAGCGCATCGCTTTGCTGGCGATGTACCACGACGCATCAGAGGTGCTGACCGGCGACCTGCCTACCCCAGTGAAATATTTCAATTCTCAGATTGCTCAGGAATATAAGGCTATCGAGAAGATTGCCCAGCAGAAGCTTATCGAGATGGTGCCCGAAGAGCTGCGCGATATCTTTGAACCGCTCATCGACGAGCATCAGTATACGGAAGATGAAAAGTCGCTGGTCAAACAGGCCGACGCGCTGTGCGCCTATCTGAAGTGTCTGGAAGAGCTGTCTGCGGGCAATAATGAGTTTTTACTGGCGAAAACGCGTCTGGAAAAAACGCTGGAATCCCGCCGCAGCGAAGAGATGGACTACTTCATGCAGGTATTTGTGCCGAGCTTCCATCTATCGCTGGACGAGATTAGCCAGGATTCACCGTTGTAATTTTAGCCGGGTGGCGGCTTCGCCTTACCCGGTCTACGTTTCTGCGCTCACGCTAAAACGGGAATAAAACCGGAATTAACACCACGCACACCACCATCACCAGCACGGTGAACGGCACGCCCAGCTTCACGAAATCGCTGAACTTATAATTCCCCGGCCCCAGCACCAGCGTGTTCACCGGCGATGAAACCGGCGTCATAAACGCCGCGGATGCCGCCATCGCGACCATCATCGCAAACGGGTACGGCGACACGCCCATGGATTTCGCCATCGCCAGCGCAATGGGCGCCATCAGCACCGCCGTCGCGGTATTAGAGATAAATAACCCTATCGTGGCGCACATGACAAACAGACAGACCATCATCATGTACGGTCCATACCCGCCACCCACGTCCATCAGGCCTTTTACGATCAAATCTACCCCGCCGGTTTTTTGCAGTGCCAGGGCAAAGGGCATCATCCCGACGATAAGAATAATGCTCGGCCAGTGAATGGCTTTATACGCGCTTTCGGCGTCAATGCAGCGGAATTTCCCCATCAGCAGGCAGGCGATAATGGCCGCGACCGGATTAGGGATTTCATCGGTCAGCATCAGCGCCACCATCAGTACCAGACAGAAAATCGCATGGGGCGCCTGGCTGTGCGCCGGGGAGGCATCGCTCTCCTCGACCGGCATGTTGAGCACCACAAAATCACGCCCTTTTTGCCCGAGCTGGCTTATCAGCTTCCAGTTGCCGACCACGAGAAAGATATCGCCCAGCAGGATCGGCTCATCGACGACTGCCCCTTCCATCGCCACGCCATCACGCTTCAGCCCCACTACGTTCAGGCCATAGCGGGTACGG
This sequence comes from Enterobacter cloacae complex sp. P14RS, assembly GCF_014895895.1. Lineage (NCBI taxonomy): Bacteria > Pseudomonadati > Pseudomonadota > Gammaproteobacteria > Enterobacterales > Enterobacteriaceae > Enterobacter > Enterobacter cloacae complex sp. P14RS. Next base: position 313,787 of record NZ_JADBQM010000006.1, on the reverse strand, counting down.
AACCCCATTTCACGCACGGTTTTACCCAGCAGTTCCGATTCCGGTATCAGCGACACTTCGGCCATCCCCACATCCAGCGCCTGGTCGGAGAAATACTCGCCGCGTAGCACCATCGGCTCCAGCAGCTGCTCGCTACAGAACTCTCGCAGATCCACGTCCGCCGTTGACATATCAATCAGCAGGACGTCACGCGCGCGGAACTCTGATACCCCGTTCACGTTAACGATCACCCGACGAAAACGACGCCAGCGCTCAACCCCGATCACGTTCGCGCCATAACGCTCGCGCAGCTTAAGGTCGTCGAGCCGCTGGCCGACCATCGGCGAGCCGGGGCGAATGGCCAGACGGCGCGCCCGCCCGGTGAGGCGGTACTCTTTGATCAGATCGCGGAAGGTACGTCGCTTCCATCCTTCTTTATTCTTATCCTGTTTGTCGCCTTTGAGGGCAAAACGGGTCAGCAGCATGTAGACCACGCCCATCGCCAGAATCACCAGCCCAAGCGGGGTGACGCTGAAAAAGCTGAAGCCCTGAAACCCTTCACGAATCAGCTCGCTGTTGACAACCAGGTTCGGCGGCGTCGCCACCAGCGTCATCATTCCGCTGATCAAACCGGCAAAGCTCAGAGGCATCATCAGGCGCGACGGCGAGCTCTGCATCCGCATTGAAACACTCAGCACCACCGGGATAAAAATAGCGACCACGCCCGTTGAGCTCATAAACGCCCCCAGTCCGGCGACCGTCAGCATCAGGTAGATCAGCATTTTGGTTTCACTGCTGCCGGCCACCTTAACCAGCCACGCGCCCATGATGGTCGCCACGCCAGTGCGAACAAGGCCGTCGCCGATGATAAACAGGGCGGCTATAAGGATAACGTTGGGGTCGCTGAACCCGGAGAAGGCTTCCGGTAGCGTGAGCGTGCCGCTCAGCACAAACGCGACGATGACAAACAGGGCGACGGCATCCATGCGCACCTTGCCTGTGGCGAAGAGAATAATGGCGATTAAAAGCAGGCTCAGAACCCAGATCAGTTCACCGTTCACAACCTATCCTTGTCAGTGGAAGATGAGAAATTTTGCCATAAAAAAGCCCCAGCAGCGTGGGGCTATATCATGGGATTACATTTTTAGCGAGACGGTTACAACTCCGTCGGGCGCTTTTGACACCGCCAGCGCCGTCAGGGAATGAATCACAAAGTCCGCCTCGTCCAGGCGTGGAGACCCCGCCGGAACGTTAACGGCAATGACGTGGCTCCCGGCGTTCAGCCCGGCCAGCACGCCAGCGGCCGCATCTTCCACCACCACACACTCTGCAGGCGCGAAGCCCAGCATTTCTGCACCAAGCAGAAACGCATCCGGCTCCGGCTTGCCGCGTTTAACGCGCTCAGCCGTAATGAACACCTCTGGCTTCGGTAAACCGGCCGCCTTATGGCGGGCATGCGCGACCGGAACAGAGCCGGAGGTCACGATAGCCCACGGGATTTGCGCTTCATTCAGATGCTCAAGCAGTTCGCGCGCCCCGGGCAGCGCGGTAATGCCCTCGGTGTCGGTGGCCTCAATCTGCTCCAGGTATTTGAACTCCGCCTGGATCTCTTCCTCAGAACGCCCCGCTAAAAAGTGCCGCAATGAGGTAATGGCCTGTTTGCCATGGATAAAATTCAGCACGTCCTGATGGTCGATGCCGTGCCGGTCGGCCCAGTGGCACCACGAGCGTTCCACCACCGGCAGCGAATCCACCAGCGTACCGTCCAGATCAAACAGAAAACCTTTACACTGCACACGCACCTCCGTCAGGCATTAATGATTTGTTGAATTTCGTTGCTGCTTAAATGGTACTGACGCGGGCAGGCGTGCCACGCGCTCAGCATACGTTGATATTTATCCCACATGGGGGTTTGGGCGTTGAAGCCGTGCGTTCCCGCATCAAAATGGGTGTAGCGCCCTTCGGTGTTCACCATAAAGCGAACATAGCTCAGATAGCGCGCTTCCGTCGCGGCATCAAAGCCTAAAAAGGTCACGCGACGTTCGTCAATGGTCTGCTGGTCTTTGAGATTCGTCCAGGAGACGTGCAGAGCGTGATACATCTCCATAATGTCGATCACGATGCGGCAGGTTTCTTCTTTCAGCTCGCCAAACTCGCGGTCCAGTTCGCGCATTTGCAAACCAAAACCGCGTTCGACGATGGTCTGCAGGCGGCTGTAGCGCGCAGCGTTATCGGGATCAAGCATAGTCATCATCTTGTACTGGTTAGACAAAATCAGACGTTGAGCATGGGTCATTTCCATCTTTCGACTCCTGTAGCGCATTGCACTGTAAAAAAAAGACACGGTAACGGTGTGTTACTGTGCCTTCTTTTGTTAGTCGTTTCGATGATCAATCACAAGTCATCGAGGAATGTTTTATCCAGCTGCTTAAAAGCACGCTTTAACGTGTCCGCCAGCGCCTGGTAATCCGGCTTGCCTTCAACCGGGGCCAGCGCCTGCCCGGCCTCCTCCAGTTTTCCACGCACTTCATAAAACCAGTGTAAAATAGAAGGCGGAAGCGGCGTAATAGAGCGTTTGCCTAACCACCACAGCCCCTGCATCGGCAGGCTTAACGCGAAGAGCGCCGTTGCGACGGCAGGACCAAGCTGCCCACCGAGGGCGATTTGCCAGCACAGAGTAAAGATAGCGACCGGAGGCATAAAGCGAATCGCATAGCGCGTGGCGCGGATCGTGCGATTCTCAATAAACATCGGCGCAAGGCGCTTTTCCATTGGCCACGTCTTTGCGTAATGCTGTCCCCGACGAAACAGACTGAAAAAGCTCACGGACGGGATTTCGGGTGTCGACATGGCTGTACCTCAACTTCACATATAAAAATTAAAATTTTTGTGCAAAACCACAACAGGCTATGACAACGTTCAAAATATTTTGTCATCGCTACCCCGTATCGGGTATTCTGTGCCAGCCTGATAGGGCCGTAGACGAAAAGCGTTAACTCGTCAAATTATCGCATATTATGCCATTGTCTGAAAAATGTTCAAAATGGCTTAAAATCATAGGTATTTCTTCCATCCTGCCAGAATGTTCGTTTGGCATGATGTTAATCATAAACGTCTGGGTCAGCTTGCGTTACGCTTTTAGGCTCATTGACGTTTTTTTAGCCACGTATCAATTATAGGTACTTCCATGTCGAGTAAGTTAGTACTGGTTCTGAACTGCGGTAGCTCTTCACTGAAATTCGCCATCATCGATGCGCTCAACGGTGACGAGTACCTCTCTGGTTTGGCCGAATGTTTCCATCTGCCTGAAGCACGTATCAAGTGGAAGATGGACGGCAGCAAACAAGAAGCGGCTTTAGGTGCAGGCGCCGCTCACAGTGAAGCGCTGAACTTTATCGTTAACACTATTCTGGCACAAAAACCAGAACTGTCTGCTCAGCTGACTGCGATTGGTCACCGTATCGTCCACGGCGGCGAAAAATACACCAGCTCCGTTGTCATCGACGACTCTGTTATCCAGGGCATCAAAGACTCTGCCTCTTTTGCTCCGCTGCATAACCCGGCGCACCTGATCGGTATCGCTGAAGCGCTGAAGTCCTTCCCGAATCTGAAAGACAAAAACGTGGCCGTGTTTGACACCGCGTTCCATCAGACCATGCCGGAAGAGTCTTACCTCTATGCCCTGCCGTACAGCCTGTACAAAGAGCACGGCGTACGTCGCTACGGCGCGCACGGCACCAGCCACTTCTATGTGACTCAGGAAGCCGCAAAAGTCCTGAACAAGCCGGTTGAAGAAGTCAACATCATCACCTGCCACCTGGGTAACGGTGGTTCTGTTTCTGCTATCCGCAACGGTAAATGTGTTGATACCTCTATGGGTCTGACCCCGCTGGAAGGTCTGGTAATGGGTACCCGTTCCGGTGACATCGACCCGGCGATCATCTTCCACCTGCACGACACTCTGGGCATGAGTGTTGACGACATCAACAAAATGCTGACCAAAGAGTCTGGCCTGCTGGGTCTGACCGAAGTCACCAGCGACTGCCGTTACGTTGAAGACAACTACGACAGCAAAGAAGACGCTAAGCGTGCAATGGACGTTTACTGCCACCGTCTGGCGAAGTACATCGGTTCTTACACCGCGCTGATGGACGGTCGTCTGGACGCGGTTATCTTCACCGGTGGCATCGGTGAGAACGCGGCAATGGTACGTGAACTGTCCCTGGGCAAACTGGGCGTTCTTGGCTTCGAAGTCGATCACGAGCGTAACCTGGCTGCCCGCTTCGGCAAGTCTGGCTTCATCAACAAAGAAGGCACCCGCCCGGCTATCGTTATCCCAACTAACGAAGAGCTGGTCATCGCGCAAGACGCGTGCCGCCTGACTGCCTGATTCCACACCGCCAGCAATGCTGGCGGTGCTGTTTTGTAACCCGCCCAACGCGGCGGTAACGAAAGAGGATAAACCGTGTCCCGTACTATTATGCTGATCCCTACCGGAACCAGCGTCGGCCTGACCAGCGTCAGCCTCGGCGTGATCCGCGCTATGGAACGCAAAGGCGTTCGTCTGAGCGTCTTTAAGCCTATTGCCCAGCCTCGTGCCGGTGGCGATGCGCCAGACCAGACCACCACCATCGTGCGTAAGAATTCCAATCTTCCTGCGGCTGAACCGCTGAAGATGAGCCACGTTGAGTCTCTGCTCTCCAGCAACCAGAAAGACGTGCTGATGGAAGAGATCATCGCCAACTACCACGCTAACGCGCAGGACGCGGAAGTGGTGCTGGTTGAAGGCCTGGTCCCGACCCGCAAACACCAGTTTGCCCAGTCCCTGAACTTTGAAATCGCGAAAACCCTGAACGCAGAGATCGTTTTCGTGATGTCTCAGGGGACTGATACCCCAGAGCAGCTGAAAGAGCGTATCGAACTGACGCGCAGCAGCTTCGGCGGCGCGAAAAACACCAGCATCACCGGCGTGATCGTTAACAAACTGAACGCACCGGTTGATGAACAGGGCCGTACGCGTCCTGACCTGTCCGAAATCTTCGACGACTCTTCCAAAGCGAAAGTCATCAAGGTTGATCCGGCAAAGCTGCAGGAATCCAGCCCGCTGCCTGTACTCGGCGCAGTGCCATGGAGCTTCGATCTGATTGCCACCCGTGCAATCGATATGGCGCGTCACCTGAACGCGACCATCGTTAACGAAGGCGATATCAACACCCGCCGCGTGAAGTCCGTGACCTTCTGTGCGCGCAGCATTCCGCACATGCTGGAGCACTTCCGCGCAGGTTCCCTGCTGGTGACCTCCGCAGACCGTCCGGACGTGCTGGTTGCTGCCTGCCTGGCGGCGATGAACGGCGTGGAAATCGGTGCAATCCTGCTGACCGGCGGCTACGAAATGGACGCGCGCATCAGCAAGCTGTGCGAACGAGCGTTCGCTACCGGCCTGCCAGTCTTCATGGTCAACACCAACACCTGGCAGACCTCTCTGAGCCTGCAAAGCTTCAACCTGGAAGTGCCGGTTGATGACCACGAGCGTATCGAGAAAGTTCAGGAATACGTTGCGGGCTACATCAACGCGGACTGGATCGAATCCCTGACCGCGACCTCCGAGCGCAGCCGCCGTCTGTCTCCTCCAGCCTTCCGCTACCAGCTGACCGAGCTGGCGCGTAAAGCGGGCAAACGCGTGGTTCTGCCAGAAGGCGACGAGCCACGTACCGTTAAAGCGGCGGCTATCTGTGCAGAGCGCGGCATCGCGACCTGCGTGCTGCTGGGTAACCCGGATGAGATCAACCGCGTTGCGGCGTCTCAGGGCGTTGAACTGGGCACAGGCATCGAAATCGTTGACCCGGAAGTGGTTCGCGAAAGCTACGTTGCCCGTCTGGTTGAGCTGCGTAAGAACAAGGGCATGACCGAAGCGGTTGCGCGCGAGCAGCTGGAAGACAACGTCGTGCTGGGCACGCTGATGCTGGAGCAGGACGAAGTTGACGGTCTGGTTTCCGGTGCGGTTCACACCACCGCGAACACCATCCGTCCACCGTTGCAGCTGATCAAAACCGCACCGGGCAGCTCGCTGGTCTCCTCCGTGTTCTTCATGCTGCTGCCTGAACAGGTTTACGTTTACGGCGACTGCGCGATCAACCCGGATCCTACCGCAGAACAGCTGGCAGAAATCGCTATCCAGTCTGCGGACTCCGCGACCGCTTTCGGTATCGAGCCGCGCGTAGCAATGCTCTCCTACTCCACCGGCACCTCTGGTGCAGGTAGCGACGTAGAGAAAGTCCGTGAAGCGACCCGTATTGCGCAGGAAAAACGTCCAGACCTGATGATCGACGGCCCGCTGCAGTACGACGCCGCGGTAATGGCTGACGTGGCGAAATCCAAAGCGCCGAACTCGCCGGTTGCCGGTCGCGCTACCGTGTTCATCTTCCCGGATCTGAACACCGGTAACACCACCTACAAAGCGGTACAGCGTTCTGCCGACCTGATCTCCATCGGGCCAATGCTGCAGGGCATGCGCAAGCCTGTGAACGACCTGTCCCGCGGTGCGCTGGTTGACGATATCGTCTACACCATCGCGCTGACGGCGATTCAGTCTTCGCAGCAGCAGTAATGTTTTGCCGGATGGCGCTTCGCTTATCCGGCCTACAGGACCGTAGACCCGGTAAGCGCCAGCGCCACCGGGCAACAAAAAGGCGACCACACGGTCGCCTTTTTTTATTACAGCAGCTCCCGCGCCGCCGACACAATGTCATGCGCCGTCAGGCCATACTCTTTTTGCAGGAAGTCCTGTGTGCCCACCTGGCCGTAACGCTCCTTCACGCCCACGCGACGCATCGGCACCGGGCAGGTCTCCACCAGCACTTCCGCCACCGCTGACCCGAGACCGTTGTGAATACTGTGGTTTTCGCAGGTCACAATACGCCCGGTTTTCTCGGCATAGTTTTTCACCAGCATCCGATCGATGGGCTTCAGGGTAAACATGTCGATGACCGCTGCGCTTACCCCCTCCTGTTCCAGCTGGCGCGCCGCCTCCAGCGCTTCCGCCACCATGATGCCGTTGGCAATCAGCGTGATATCGCTTCCCTCGCGCAACACGTTGCCTTTGCCAATGGTGAAGGTTGAGCCCGGCGCATAGACGCTCGGCGCCTGCTTGCGGATGGTGCGCACCCAGTAGAAGCCTTCGAGATCGATAAGCTGACGCAGCACATCCTCGAACATCACCGCATCGGTAACTTCCAGCACCACCGAATGCGCCAGACCGCGCACGATGCCCATATCCTCGAAGGACATGTGCGTCCCACCGTTGTGGCAGGCCGTCACGCCCGCATCCGAGGCAATCACCTTCACGTTGTTGCGCTGGTAGTCCAGGGACATAAACAGCTGGTCGAAGCAGCGGCGGCTGGCAAACGCGGTGAAAGTGTGCACGAACGGCTTACGGCCGGTGAGCGACAGCCCCGCCGCAGTGCCGATGACGTTGGCCTCCATAATGCCGCAGTTAATCACGTGCTGCGGATAATCGCGCGCTACGCCGTCCATCGCCATTGAACTCATCAGGTCCGCTTCCAGGGCGATAATCTCGCTGCCGGCCTCAATCTGCTTTGCCACAAAGCCCGCGTAGACCTTGCGCATCTCAACGGCGTCTTTCTGTCCTGCCGGTGCAACCTTAATCATGTGAAGCCTCCAGTTGGCGAATCGTCTCATTGAGGGCCGCTTTGCTCTCCGCGGTCAATCGCAGGTGGTGCGAGTTGCTGAGCTGTTCCAGGTAAGGCACGCCCTGCCCTTTGATGCTGTCGAGGATCACCACCCGCGGACGCGCATCGGCCTCCGGTACCCTTGAAGTCACCTTCAGCAGTGCCGGAATGTCATCCCCTTTGACCGTCACCACGTCAAAGCCAAAGGCGCGGAATTTGCCCTCCAGGTCGAAGGCACAGATGATTTCGTCCAGTTCGCCGTCGAGCTGCTGTTTGTTCCAGTCCACGAACACGGTCAGGTTGTTCAGACGATGGTGAGCGATAAACTGGAACGCTTCCCAGCACTGGCCTTCGTTCAGCTCGCCGTCGCCAACGATGCAGAAGACCCGATTCGGTCGCCCGGCCAGCTTGTGCGAGAGTGCCATACCGCCCGCAATGGAGATCCCCTGCCCCAGCGAGCCGGTGGTGGCATCCACGCCGCGCGTTTTCAGGCGGTCCGGGTGGCTGGGCAGACGCGTGCCGTTCTGGTTCAGCGTGCTCAGCTCTTCAACCGGGAAGTAGCCCTTAATCGCCAGGGTGCTGTAGAGCGCCGGGCCTGCATGACCTTTCGACAGCACAAAGTAATCGCGCTCAGGCCAGTCCGGATCCGCCGGGTCGATCTTCATCACGGCGCCGTACAGCACCGCCAGGGTTTCCACCACCGACATGCTGCCGCCGTAGTGCCCAAAGCCCAGCTGCGTCAGGGATTTGAGGGTTTCAAGACGGATCTGACGCGCCAGTTCGGTTATCTCGTTCTCATTCATGATTTGGCTCCGGTATTTTCCTGCGCGTTACTACCCGCAGGTTTGTTTTTCGCGAAGATGTTGTAGGCCACCAGCAGCGCGAACAGCGCCACAACCAGCCCGGTGATGGCAAGCGGTGACAGGAAGCGCGCCAGGTTGCCCAGCACAATCCCGACCGCGCCGAAGTCGGCGTCCGAGAAGGTGGTGTTAGCAAAGCCAATCGCACCCAGTACCGGCAGCAGCAGGACCGGGAGGAAGGTAATCAGCAGGCCGTTAGCAAAGGCGCCTATCATTGCCCCGCGGCGTCCACCGGTGGCGTTACCGAACACGCCCGCCGTTGCGCCGGTGAAGAAGTGCGGCACTACGCCCGGCAGGATCAGCACCCAGCTAAACTGACCGCAGATCAACAACCCCACAATTCCCCCGAGGAAGCTGAACAGGAAGCCAATCAGCACCGCGTTTGGCGCATACGGGTAGACCACCGGGCAGTCCAGCGCCGGACGCGCGTTCGGCACCAGTTTTTCTGAGAAGCCGGTAAAGGCCGGGACGATTTCCGCCAGAATCAGGCGCACGCCCTGCAGGATGATGAACACGCCCGCCGCGAAGGTGATCGCCATGATGATGGCGTAGACCAGGTAGTTTTGCCCGCCGCTGAAGGTGGACTCCACGTACTCACGCCCGGCGCTTACCGCCATGATCAGGTAGATAATCATCATGGTCAGGGAGATGGAGATCGAACTGTCGCGCAGGAAGCTGAGGTTTTTCGGCAGGTTCATCTCTTCGGTGGAGCGCGAGCCTTTGCCGACCCTGCTGCCAATCCAGCCGGACAGCACGTAGCCCAGCGTACCGAAATGACCGAAGGCGATCTCATCGTTGCCGGTAATACGCTTCATATAGCGCTGCGCAATCGCCGGGAAAAAGGCCATAATCAGGCCGAGGATCAGCGAACCGGTAAATACCAGCCCTACTCCCTCGAAGCCTGCGACCGTCAGGATCACGCCAATCATGCACGCCATGTAGAAGGTGTGGTGCCCGGTCAGGAAGATGTACTTCAGGCGGGTAAAGCGCGCGACGACAATGTTCGCCACCATGCCGAAGGCCATGATCAGCGCGGTCGAGGCACCGTATTTTTCCAGCGCGATCGACACAATCGCTTCATTGTTTGGAATAATGCCCTGGATATTAAAAGCGTGCTCAAACATACCGCCTAACGGGTTTAACGACCCCACCAGCACCGTGGCGCCACCGCCCAGTACAATAAAGCCGAGAATCGTTTTAATTGTGCCTTTTACGACATCAGAAAACGCTTTTTTCTGCGCGACCAGACCAATTAACGCAATTAAACCCACCAGCACCGAAGGGACTTTTAAAATATCGACAACGAAATTCAGCGTTTCAAGGATAAACATATCCACCTCGCCTTATCAGGGTTATTGTCTGTCGAACCAGGCGCGCAGCTGCGCTTCGAGTTCGTTGATATCAATGATGTTGTTGATCACCACCAGCTGGCTTTCCGGCACGCTGGCGCTGGCCGCAATGTCTTTCGCCATCACGAACAGGTCCGCCGCGCCCGGCGTGGCGGAGGAGAGATCGGAGTGTTCAACCTCGGCCTCAATGTCCAGCTTTTTAAGCACTTTTTTAATGTTCATTTCGACCATAAAACTGCTGCCCAGGCCAGAACCGCAAATAGCCATGATTTTCATTGTTGTCCCCTTATTTTGAGTAGAGCACGCCCCATCACGCTGGCGCGTAATGTTGTGAATAATCGGATTAAAAAATTAAATCAGAAGCGGTCAATAATGGTTTTAATGTCCTCCAGGGTATTCGCCTGATGTAATTTCTCCATATCTTCGTCGCTGGAAAATAATTCAGCGAGCGCGGATATCATTTCGATATGGCTATGTTTATCCGGTGCCGCAAGCATAATAATCAGATCGACAGGGTCAAACTCTCCGGCACCAAAAGAGACGCCCTGTTTTAGTTTTAGTAATGACAAGCCCAGTCCTTTGGCGCCTTCCTCCGGCCGCGCATGCGGCATGGCTAGCCCTGGTGCCAGCACATAATAGGGTCCTAACGTATGGTGCTGCTGAATGATTGCCGTCACGTACTCCGGTGCAATCACCTGCAGATCCAGCAGCGGTTTCGCGCATATCTCCAGCGCCTGTGGCCAGCTTTCCACGCTATCCTGCAGCGTGATGGTTGTATCATATATCCACTTTTTGAGCATTTTCCCTCCCGCCAAACGCTAAAGATGGGCAAACTTTATTCAACCCATCAATCATTGACTGCGATCGCGATCACAAAGATAGCGCTACCAATTACCAACATGCAGAAATGTGATAGCGCTATCAAAATGTAATCATGGTGTGAAATCACAGCAAAAAAAGGGATTTAAGGCGTATACTGCCTGTCACCTGAAATGAAGGAAAAAAGAACGCGTCTGGTCAGCAGGAAGGTGTATGTCTTTAACCCGAAAACGGCGCAGTACCGGAAAAGTCACGCTCGCTGATGTCGCGCAGCTTGCCGGAGTCGGCACGATGACCGTCTCCCGTGCGCTCCGCACGCCCGAACAGGTTTCCGATAAACTGCGTGAAAAAATTGAAGCTGCGGTGCAGGAGCTGGGCTATATGCCCAATCTCGCCGCCAGCGCACTGGCATCCGCGTCCTCATGGACGATTGCGATGGTTGTTCCCAACCTTTCCGAAGCCGGTTGCTCTGAAATGTTTGCGGGCCTACAGCAGGTGCTGCAGCCCGCCGGATACCAGATCATGCTGGCAGAGTCCCAGCATCGGCTTGAGCAGGAAGAGAAGCTGCTTGAGACCCTGCTGGCGTCAAATATCGCCGCCGCGATTTTGCTCAGCGTCGAGCACACCGACACTGTTCGCCACTGGCTGAAAAACGCCTCGATTCCGGTAATGGAGATGGGTGCGATGCGCGCCGATCCGATCGATATGAATATCGGGATCGATAACGTGGCGGCCATGTACGAGCTGACAGAAATGGTGATTAGGCGCGGCTACCAGAATATCGGCCTGCTGTGCGCCAACCAGGAGCAGTGGATTTTCCAGCAGCATTTGCAGGGCTGGTACAAGGCGATGCTGCGCCATCATCTGTCGCCAAACCGGGTGATTAACGCGGCGATGCCGCCGAGCTTCTCGACCGGCGCGGCACAACTGCCAGAGTTCTTGCTGGCGTGGCCGGAGCTGGATGCGCTGGTGTGCGTATCAGACGAGCTGGCCTGCGGCGCGCTGTATGAGTGTCAGCGTCGACGCATTAAAGTGCCGGACGATCTGGCTGTCGTGGGCTTTGGCGATAGCGATGTGAGCCGCGTCTGCCAGCCGCCGCTGACGACGATGGCGGTACCGCATCGAAAGATTGGGATTGAGGCAGGTAAAGCGCTACTGGAACGTCTGAATGACGGAGACTGGCGCGACCAAAAACCCATCGCGTCCAGCCTGTGCCTGCGGGAAAGCTGTTAAGGCTTACTCAGCCTCTTCCTCTTTTTCCGCTTTGTTTTCCGGCTTAGCGGATTCGTTTTTGGCGTTGCGGGTCATCCACAGCGCCAGCGCTTTTAACGAATCCGGCGTGAACTCGTCGCAGCGGGCGGTAATCTCTTCCGGCGTCATCCAGCAGACTTCGCTCACTTCCTCTTCCTGCAGGGCGAAAGGCCCATGGGAAACGCAGCTAAACAGTCCACCCCAGACGCGGCAATGTTCGTCTTCGAAATAGAACTGCCCGTGCTCGGCAAACGGCACCCCGGCGATACCTAACTCTTCTTCCGCTTCACGGCGTGCGGAATCCAGCAGCACTTCATCGGCCTGCACGACGCCGCCTGCGGTGGCATCAAGCATGCCCGGAAGAAAATCTTTGGTGTCCGTGCGGCGCTGGACCAGAATCTTGCCCATGCCGTCATGCACAACGATGTACGTTGCACGGTGACGCAGTCGCTCTGCACGCATTTGTTCGCGGCTCGCCTGCGCGATCACTTCATTTTCTTCGCTGACAATGTCAACCCATTCAGTACTTGCCAAATGATTCTGCTCCACCATCGGGAAACCTTCTCGTCTAAGCGCTCTTTCGGCGCGTTTGCAGTTGTGGTGTAACTTACGGATTAATCGCTACCTGCGCAATAACTTGCTGATCATTAAGTGCGATAACGCTCAGGGTATTTCCATCGAGCAGGCCATAGCTCGCAGGATATCCGCCTTTCGGGATGCTGACCGACCCCGGATTAAAGTGATAAATCTCACCGCGTTTTTCAGCCACCGGAATATGAGTATGGCCGTAAACCAGGACATCGCCAGCCGCGAGCGCCGGGAGATTATCCGGGCCGAAAAGGTGTCCGTGGGTAAGAAACAGGCGGCTGTTTTCCAGCAGAACCTGTTGCCATGGCGCGGTAAGGGGAAAATGCAGCAGCATCTGGTCGACTTCGCTGTCGCAATTACCGCGAACGGCGATAATGCGCGAGGCAAACGGGTTAAGCTTTTCCGCCACCTGCGCCGGGGCATAGCCTTCCGGCAGCGCATTACGCGGACCATGATTTAACACATCCCCCAGAATCACCAGCCATTGGGCCCCGCTTTGCGAAAACAGAGAAAGCACTCGCTCGGTCGCGGGCAGCGATCCATGGATATCTGACGCAAACATCAGTTTCATCCGTCACTCCCTGGTAAAAAAACTCCCCTTATCATACCTGAAGCGTCAGGGCTTATCAGCCCGCGCGCTTAGCGGAGAGTGCCACATAGCGCTGTACGGAGGCTCGCTGCCACTGGAACGCCGCATAGTCCACCAGCAGTTGAGGGACCTCATCGCCGTTGAGGATCAAACGGTTCAGCATCAGCGCCAGATCGGTATCGGCAATACACCATTCACCGAACAGGTTCGGGTTGCCGTGAGCGAGCAGCGAGGCTGCAGTTTCAATCAGCTTTTGCGCGCTGTCGACGCCTTCTGCGCTGAGCGCTGGCTTTTTCACACCGGCAAACACGACATCCGTGGAGCGCTCGACGCGAATCGGCACCAGGTCGCTACGCAGCCACGCCTGGATCTGCCGGGCTCGGGCGCGCTTTTGCAGATCGTGAGGATAGATGCGCTCCCACTCCGGCGGCGCAAAACGATCTTCCAGATATTCATCGATCGCCGAGGATTCGCTCAGTGCAAAACCATCCAGTTCCAGCACCGGCACGCGTCGCGTCAGGTCGTAACCCTGCCACTGGGGTTTGAGGTGTTCACCACCGTCGAGATCGACGGTCTTCAGCGTAAAAGAGAGCCCCTTTTCGGCCAGCGCGACGTAAACGCTCATAACATAGGGAGAAAAGAAATTTGCATCGGACCACAACGTAATTACGGGCTGGTTCATAACATCCTCATCGGCTGATCGGTTTTTACTCAACATATAATCTCTTTGCTTCGCTGTCACTTGATGAAAACTCACGATTTACAACAAGCACCTATACTCATTTGTCATGGCACCACTATTCGCATGGACAGGAGTTGAGAATGATTGACCTTTATTACGCCCCTACCCCAAATGGCCACAAGATCACCCTCTTTCTCGAAGAAGCCGAACTGGATTACAGAATCATCCGCGTGGATATCAGCAAAGGCGAACAGTTCAACCCTGTGTTTTTGGCTATCTCGCCCAACAATAAAATTCCGGCCATTATTGATAGCCAGCCGGCGGACGGAGGCAGGCCGTTAAGCCTGTTTGAATCCGGTGAAATTTTGCTTTATCTGGCAGAGAAAACCGGCAAGCTGCTGAGCGGTGAACTGCGCGAGCGTCACCACACTCTGCAGTGGCTTTTCTGGCAGTCAAGCGGCTTTGGGCCGATGCTGGGGCAGAACCACCACTTCACCGCCTTCGCGCCGCAGACTATTCCTTACGCCATTGAGCGATATCAGGTTGAAACCCAGCGTCTTTACGGCGTTCTGAACCAGCGGCTGGAGAAAACGCCGTGGCTCGGGGGCGACCATTACAGCATTGCCGATATCGCCTGCTGGCCGTGGGTAAATACGCATGATAAACACCGGATTGACTTAGCGTCTTACCCGGCGGTGAACAACTGGTTTGAGCGTATCCGGACCCGCCCGGCCACCGAACGCGCAATGCAAAAAATCCAGCAGGTTTAATCACCTATGAGGCTGGGTGGCTGAGAGGCTCTCATGTATTATGGGCGGGAAATACTGACACGGAGAAGACCTGCAATGTCACAGCCAGACGCTATTATTCGTATAAAAAATTTACGCTTGCGCACGTTCATTGGTATCAAAGAGGAAGAGATTGCCAACCGTCAGGATATTGTCATTAATGTGGTGATTCACTACCCGGCAGACAAAGCGCGGGCCAGCGAAGACATCAATGACGCGCTGAACTATCGCACGATCACTAAAAACATCATCCAGTACGTGGAAAACAACCGCTTCTCTCTGCTGGAAAAATTAACCCAGGATGTGCTCGATATCGCACGCGATCATCACTGGGTCACTTATGCTGAAGTAGAGATCGATAAACTTCACGCCCTGCGCTATGCCGACTCCGTCTCCATGACGTTAAGCTGGCGACGCCAGGCGTAAACCTGGAGGTTGTATGAAGATTCTGCTGACCGGCGGTACAGGCCTGATTGGGCGCCATCTCATTGCGCGTTTGCAGGCGCTGCATCACGACATTACCGTAGTGACCCGCAGCCCGGAGAAAGCGCGCCAGGTGCTGGGCGCGGGGGTCGATATCTGGAAAGGGCTGGCCGATCGGCAGAATCTGGACGGCTTCGACGCCGTCATCAACCTTGCGGGTGAACCCATCGCCGATAAGCGCTGGACCGAAGAGCAGAAACAGCGGTTGTGCAGCAGCCGCTGGAACATAACTGAGAAACTGGTTGAGCTGATTCGCAACAGCCAGACCCCGCCGTCGGTGCTGATTTCAGGCTCTGCAACGGGCTATTACGGCGATCTCGGCGAAGTGGTGGTGACCGAGGAAGAGCCGCCCCACAACGAGTTCACCCATAAACTCTGCGCCCAGTGGGAGCGCATCGCCTGCGCGGCGCAAAGCGATAATACCCGCGTCTGCCTGCTGCGTACCGGCGTGGTGCTTGCGCCGAAAGGCGGCATTCTGGGTAAAATGCTTCCGCCCTTCAGGCTGGGGCTCGGCGGGCCGATCGGCAACGGGCGACAGTACCTGGCCTGGATCCATATCGACGATATGGTGAACGGCATTATATGGCTGCTGGATAACGAACTGCGCGGGCCATTTAACATGGTTGCGCCGTATCCGGTGCGAAATGAACAGTTTGTCCACGCGCTGGGACATGCCCTGCATCGCCCGGCGATACTGCGCGTGCCTGCGACGGCAATTCGCCTGTTGATGGGCGAAGCGTCCGTGCTGGTGCTGGGCGGTCAGCGCGCGCTGCCAAAACGGCTGGAAGCGGCGGGGTTTGCGTTTCGCTGGTATGACTTAGAAGAGGCGCTGGGGGATGTGGTACGCTGAATATGTTACAGTGATACGCCATGTTCCGATGAAATGGCGTAACAATGGCAACCATCACCACTCCCCGGCTTCATCTCACCCCTTTCGAACCCTCTGACTGGGCCTTCTTCCGCTCGCTGCGCGAAAACCGCGACATCATGCGCTATATGGCCGCGATTGCGCCTGAGAAAGAGACCCGACGCGTGTTTGCCGCACGCCTGATGGCGGAGCATGTCTTCGTGATCCGCTTTCTGAATGAAGATACGCCACTCGGCGATATCGGCCTGCAAATCAGCCCTGAGAATCGTGAAGAGGCGGACATTGGCTACACGGTTGTGCCTGCCGCGCAGGGAAAAGGCATCGCCAGCGAGGCGCTGCGCGCGGTATGTGAGTACGCGTTTAACCAGACCGGCGTGAAGGCGATTAACGCGTACGTGCTGGCGGACAACGGAGGGTCTGTGCGGGTGCTTGAGAAAGCCGGGTTTGTGCGCACGCAGGTGCTTGAAAAGGCGTATGAGATTGACGGCGTGCGTTATGACGACTGGGTGTATCGCCTGGAGTGTGGTGCGGCCTGAATGCCGGGCGGCACTGCGTTTGCCCGGCCTGGGGTTTTGTAGGCCCGGTAAGCGAAGCGTCACCGGGCGATTGGGCTGCACTGCGGGCTGATGCCCTCTTTATTTCAGAGATCCTTTAAGGAACTGCTGCAAACGCGGGCTCTGCGGGTTTGCCAGCACCTCGTCCGGGTGCCCCTGCTCTTCAATTTTCCCCTGATGCAGGAAAATCACGTGGTTCGAGACGTTACGGGCGAAGCCCATCTCGTGCGTCACCACCACCATCGTTTTGCCCTCTTCGGCCAGCTTCTGCATGATGCGCAGCACTTCGCCTACGAGTTCCGGGTCCAGCGCGGAGGTCGGTTCGTCGAACAGCAGCACTTCCGGCTCCATCGCCAGCGCGCGGGCGATAGAGACACGCTGCTGCTGGCCGCCGGAAAGGTGTACCGGATACTTCATCTGCTGGCGCTCGTCGATACCCACTTTCGCCAGGTATTTCACCGCGCGTTCCCGGGCTTCCTGCTTGCTTAAGCCGAGCACCTGAACCGGCGCTTCCATCACGTTCTCCAGCACCGTCATGTGGCTCCAGAGGTTGAAATGCTGGAACACCATCGTCAGGCGCGTACGCAGCAGGCGCAGCTGATGCTTATCCGCCACCTTCAGCTGGCCGTCTTTGTCACGCACCAGGTTGATGTTCTGCCCGCTCACCACAATCGAGCCTTCGCTCGGCTTTTCGAGGAAGTTAATGCAGCGCAGGAAGGTACTTTTACCCGAGCCGGATGAACCGATGATACTGATTACGTCGCCTGCGTTAGCCTGCAGCGACACCCCTTTCAGCACTTCATGTTCGCCGTAGCGTTTGTGCAAATCAATAACGTTTAATTTGTTCTCAGCCATCATCTTTCTCAGTGCGTCGAAGAAGGTTTTATATGCTGCAGCCAGCGTTTTTCAGCCTTACGGAACAGGCTAATCAGAACATAAGAGATAATTAAATAGAGCACCGCCGCAATGCCAAACGCGGTAAACGGCTGATAGGTCGCGGAGTTGATATCGCGCGCGATTTTGAGCAGGTCCGGCACCGTGGCGGTAAAGGCGAGCGCGGTGGAGTGCAGCATCAAAATCACTTCGTTGCTGTAGGCCGGTAGCGCAATGCGCAGCGCCGACGGCAGAATAATGCAGCGGTAAAGCTTCACCGAGGAGAAGCCGTACGCGCGCGCCGCCTCGATCTCACCGTGCGGCACGGAACGAATGGCCCCGGCGAAAATCTCGGTGGTATAGGCGCAGGTATTGAGCGTTAGCGCCAGCACCGTACAGTTCAGGCCGCTGCGGAAGAACGCATTCAGCATTTCCGTGCCTTTTACGATCTCCAGCGTATACATCCCCGAATAGAACACCAGCAACTGCACGTACAGCGGCGTGCCGCGAAACACATAGGTAAACAGCCAAATCGGGAACTGAATAAATTTATTGTTCGACACGCGGCCGATGGCGAGAAACACCGCCAGAATGCCGCCCATCACCACGGAAGAAATCAGCAGCCAGAGCGTGATCGCCACGCCGGTAAAGCGGTAGCCATCCGTCCACAGCAGGGATTTCCAGTATTCCTGAATAATCTCAATCACAGGTCAGCCCTCTTCACACCCACGGAGTAGCGACGCTCGAGCAGAAGCAGCACACCATTGGAGACGGTCGTAAAGACCAGATAGATCGCGCCGCAGACCACCGCAAAGTAGAACGGCTCCCAGGTGCTCTTGCCCGCCAGCTGAGTCGCTTTCACGACGTCTTCCAGACCGAGCAGCGAGACCAGCGCCGTCGCTTTGAGGATAACCTGCCAGTTGTTGCCGATACCCGGCAGCGCATAGCGCATCATGGCCGGGAACATAATCCGGCGAAACGTTTGTGAAGAGGTAAAACCAAATGCGGTTGCCGCTTCAATGTGTCCTCTGGGAACCGCCATATAAGCGCCACGGAAGGTTTCCGTGAAGTAGGCACCGTAGATAAAACCGAGGGTGATAATACCGGCCACCATCGGGTCGATATCAATTTGTCCCATGCCCATCGCATCCGTCACGCTGTTCAGGGCAATCTGCAGGCCGTAAAAAATAAGCAGCATCAGCACCAGATCGGGTACGCCGCGAATGAGCGTGGTATAGCCTTCGAAAATGAGCGCCAGCGGTTTGTTAGCCGAAAGCTTCGCCCCTGCGCCCGCCAGACCTATCAGCACCGCCAGCACCACGGAGCTGATAGCCAGCTCAAGGGTGACAAGCGCGCCCTGTAAAATAACGCCAGAAAATCCGTACAGCATACCGCGAGCCCTGTCGTATCGTGAGTGGTAAACCGTGTCTTATCCCCTCCCCCAGCGGGAGGGGCCGCACGTTATTTGACGGAGCGATTAGCCGCCGTACACATTGAAATCGAAGTACTTTTTCGCCAGCTTGTCGTAGGTACCGTCAGCGCGCATTTCAGCAAACGCTTTGTTCAGCGCCTCACGCAGTTCGTTGTCTTCCTTACGCAGGCCCATACCGGTACCCACGCCAAAGAGCTTCTCGTCCTTAATGGACGGACCGCCGAACTTATAATCTTTACCCACCGGCGTTTTCAGGAAACCTTCGCTTGCCGCGACTTCATCCTGGAATGCCGCATCAATACGGCCTGCCGTCAGGTCTGCGTAAATATTTTCCTGGCCCTGATAGGAGACGATTTCGATCCCCTTCGGCGCCCAATGTTCGTTACCGTAGGTTTCCTGCGTGGTGCCCTGCAGCACGCCTACGCGTTTCCCCTTCAGCGACTCGAGGGTCGGTTGAATGTCAGAAGACTTAGCCACTACCAGACGTGAATCGGCAGCATAGAGCTTGTCGGTGAAGGCAATCTCCTGCTGACGTTTCTCGGTGATGGAAAGCGAGGACATAATCACGTCTATTTTTTTAGCTTTCAGTGAAGGGATCAGCGCATCCAGCGGGTTCTCTACATAAGTACACTGTGCTTTGATGCGTTTGCACAGCTCATTGGCCAGATCGATGTCAAAACCCACCAGTTCACCCTTTGAATTCTTCGATTCAAACGGCGCGTAGGTTGGATCGGTGCCAATACGAATTTTCTGCGGAATGGCTGCGAAGGCCGCGGTGGCGCTGGAAAAGGCCAGTACCAGAGATAATGACAACACGAGTTTTTTCATATTTGTCCTCAACAAACTGTCTTCATACGGTTTTTTTACGACGACGGGGTGGGGTTAATGTGCCATTAATCCACGCTGTCAGGCAAAGAATAATGCCTTTCAGACGGGAATTTTTGCATTATAAATGCTTAAGTATGCACGTAGCGACCCAATATGGTGCACAAGTTGCACCATATTGAATCATCCACACCCGCGACGCACCACGCTGGTGCGTTAGTCACCGTAGACGTTGAAGTCGAAGTATTTCTTCGCCAGTTTGTCGTAGGTACCGTCTTTGCGCAGCTCCGTGAATGCTTTGTCAAAGGCGGCTTTCAGCTCTTTATCGTCCTTACGCAGGCCGATGCCGGTGCCGTCACCAAAGTATTTTTTGTCTTTCACGGACGGGCCCGCAAAGGCGTAATCTTTACCTGCTGGCTGCTTCAGGAAGCCTTCGCTCGCCGCGACTTCATCCTGGAATGCGGCATCCAGACGGCCTGCAGCCAGGTCAGAGTAGATCAGATCCTGGTTCTGGTAAGCCACCACGTCGACGCCCTTCTCGCGCCAGTTGGCATTCGCGTAACCTTCCTGGGTCGAGCCCTGGAGCACGCCCACATGCTTGCCTTTCAGCGAGTCGATGGTCGGCTGGATCGGGGACCCTTTCGCGGCAATCAGACGCGAATCCGCAGCGTAGAGCTTGTCAGAGAAGGCAATCTCCTGCTGGCGTTTTTCGGTGATGGAGAGAGAAGAGATAATGGCGTCGATTTTCTTTGCCTTCAGCGACGGGATTAACGCGTCGAAGTCGCTGCCCACCCATGTGCATTTCACTTCCATACGTTTGCACATTTCATTTCCCAGATCGATATCAAACCCCACGAAATCGCCTTTCGCATCCTTGGAAGAGAATGGCGCGTAGGTTGCGTCTGTACCGATACGAACCGTCTGTGGAAGCGCTGCGTAGCTACCTGCCGCCGCACTTAACCCCACCAGCAAAGACAGAGCCAGAACCGTCTTCTTCATACATTTACCCTCAAGTACCGTGATTTTATTATGTATTGTGTTGTGTGTTGTGTGTTGTGTTGCAGGCTTCTCTTGCAGGTCTTATGCCACATTGCCGTCTGGTCAAAAGTTCGACGTTAAATATGTTAATAAAACGTTGCGATATTGCCTTAATGGTGAAAGATAGCAGGTCTGCCGAACGAACCGGAAAGAGAAAAAGGGAAAAAGCGAATTAAATGTCGAGGATATGATCGCCGTTGCATAATTGCCCTGAAACAGGGCAACGTCTCTTTTCATGCACAGCATTTGTGCACAGAATCAGGCTCCCTGCCAGCGGGTGAAGAGGTCTTCGGGCAGGTCGATGTCAAACTGATCCAGCACGCGATTGACGGTCTGATTAATCACATCGTCCAGCGACTGCGGTCGGTGATAGAACGCCGGCACCGGCGGCATGATCACTGCGCCCAGCTCGGCGGCTTGGGTCATGAGGCGCAGATGGCCCAGGTGCAGCGGCGTTTCCCGCACGCAGAGCACCAGCGGGCGGCGCTCCTTCAGCACCACGTCCGCCGCGCGCGTTACCAGCGTGTCGGTATAGCTGTTCACAATCCCGGAGAGCGTTTTGATTGAACAGGGCAGGATCACCATACCGGCGGTTTTAAACGAGCCTGAGGAGATGCTGGCGGCGATATCGCGGGCATCGTGAACCACGTCCGCCAGCGCCTGGACATCGCGCAGGGAGAGATCCGTTTCAAGGGAGAGGGTTTGCCGCGCCGCCTGGCTCATCACCAGATGCGTTTCCACTTCTGCCTCGTTACGCAAAACCTGTAGCAGGCGTACGCCGTAAATCGCGCCGCTGGCACCGCTGATGCCTATTATGAGTCGTTTCATGATTTCGCCCTTGCTGAATTCTGGGCTGACTGTGCAGGATTTTGCGGGGAGTTGCAAGTGAGGGCGAGCGCCCTCACCTGCTGAGAGATTAACCTTCGTTGTGCATCTCTAAGCTTTCGAGATCGTTTTGCAGCTGAACGGCTTTCGCATCGTCGTTGCGCAGCGAATCAAGGTAGTCGAGGTACTGCTGGTCAACGTCTTTCGTCACGTAGACGCCATTGAACACGGAGCATTCGAACTGCTGAATCTCCGGGTTCTCGGCGCGCACCGCGTCGATGAGATCGTTCAGATCCTGGAAAATCAGGCCGTCGGCCCCGATGATCTGGCGAATCTCATCCACTTCACGGCCGTGAGCAATCAGCTCGTTGGCGGTTGGCATATCAATGCCGTACACGTTCGGGAAGCGAATCTCCGGCGCGGCAGACGCCAGGTAGACTTTCTTCGCACCCGCTTCGCGCGCCATCTCGATAATCTGCTCAGAGGTGGTGCCGCGAACGATGGAGTCATCCACCAGCAGAACGTTCTTGTCGCGGAATTCCGCGCGGTTGGCGTTCAGCTTGCGGCGCACGGACTTACGGCGCAGGTGCTGGCCCGGCATGATAAACGTGCGGCCAACGTAGCGGTTCTTCACGAAGCCCTGACGGTACGGCTTGTCCAGAATGCGGGCGATCTCCAGGGCGATATCGCAGGAGGTTTCCGGGATAGGAATCACCACGTCGATGTCGAGATCGTCCCACTCGCGGGCAATCTTCTCGCCGAGCTTCGTGCCCATATTGACGCGCGCGCTGTAGACGGAAATCTTGTCGATGAACGAATCCGGACGGGCAAAATAGACGTATTCAAACAGGCACGGGTTGCTGACCGGGTTGTCGGCACACTGACGGGTGAACAACTGGCCCTTCTCGGTGATATACACCGCTTCGCCCGGCGCAACGTCGCGCAGGAATTCGAAGCCCAGGGTATCCAGCGCCACGCTCTCAGAGGCAACCATATATTCGGTACGGCCATCGCCGAGGTCGCGCTTGCCCAGCACCAGCGGACGAATGCCGTTTGGATCGCGGAAGGCGACCATGCCGTGACCGATGATCATCGCCACGCAGGCGTACGCACCGCGGATCTGGCGGTTGGTCGCGGCAATGGCAGCGAAGATATTGTCTGCTTCCAGCGGGTAGTGACGGAAGTTATCCAGCTCGCTGGCGAACACATTGAGCAGGATTTCTGAATCAGAGGTGGTGTTAATGTGGCGACGTTTCTCTTCGAACAGCTTCTTACGCAGCTCATGAGCGTTGGTCAGGTTGCCGTTATGGGCAAGCGTGATGCCATACGGTGAGTTGACGTAGAAAGGCTGTGCCTCAGAGGCGCTGGAACTGCCAGCAGTAGGATAACGAACGTGACCGATCCCCATATTACCTTGCAGACGCTGCATATGGCGGGCTTCAAACACATCGTTTACCAGGCCATTGGCCTTACGTAAACGGAAGCAGTTGTTTGCATCAATGGTGATGATACCCGCAGCATCCTGCCCACGGTGCTGAAGCACCGTTAACGCGTCATAAATCGACTGGTTTACCGGCATGAAACCGGCGATACCGACAATACCGCACATTCGTCTTTTCCTCGTTAAGCCACATCTCAGGGTTTATGCCCTGGGCAAAAAACTCGACGAGCTTTGCAGATAGTCAAAGAACCATCTGATGATGAAGCTGAACTCTGGAATGAGCTGCGATTTTTGCCAGTCTTCGCTTTTGGAGAACCCGGTGAAGGTATCCAGGAAGAACAGGATCGCGGCCACAATCAGCACGCCTCGTAATGCCCCGAAACAGATCCCGAGTACCCTGTCCGTTCCTGACAGACCGGTTTTCTCGACCAGCTGACCTATCACGTAATTCACGATAGCGCCGACAATCAGCGTCGCGATAAACAGCACCGCGATGGCGATTCCATTTCGGACCAGTTCATCTTCAAAGCCCGTGAACCAGACAGACAGGTAAGTGTAGTAATGACTGGCAACAAAGAAAGCACAACCCCAGGTTACCAGCGATAACGCTTCACGAACAAAGCCACGGATCAGGCTAACCAGACAGGAAAAACCAATCACCGCAATGATGGCGTAATCAATCCAGACCATATGTGTCCCACGATTAAACGCCCTGTCATCCAGTTCGGGGCGAATTCTAACAGAAAAAGAAAACGTTTGCGTAGGGATTTCCTTCCCGCGCGTAAATAAAAAAGGCGCTGAAAAAATGTTCAACGCCGTGGCTTATCGCCTCTCTCTAAAGGAGCAGGTCGTACTTAGTTCGCGCTGTAGCTCATCACCACACCACTCAGCCCGGAGATCTGCTTCAGCTCGCCCAGCGACCCTTTCAGCTTGTCCTTCGATGCCTCCGGCCCCACGAGGATACGGGTGATTTTACCCTGCACCGGCGTGGAAGGTGAAGTGTAAACGCGATAGCCCGCGCTGCGCAGTTTACCCACAACCTCGTTGACTTTATCGGCGTTTTTCAGCGCCCCCAGCTGCACAACGTAGGCTTTGCCGGTCGGCGCTGCGTCTTGCTTCGCAGGTGGTGGAGTTTCAGACGCTGCAGCCAGCTGCTCTGCTGCTTTATCTCGCTGTTGCTGAGGCTTCGGCTGCGGTTTCTCTACCGGCTTCGGTTTTTCAACAGGCTTAGGCTTCTCTACCGGTACCGGATCGATCTCGATGTTGTTATTCGCCGCCAGACGCGACGGGTCGAGTGACGGTGCAGCGGCATCGCCCGCGCGAACTTCTTCCGCCGCCCCTTCAGGCGGCTGAGCAGGCAGCGCCTGGGTCGCCGCAGGCAGCATATCCGGCTCATCGCGGTCGCCCGGCTTCGGCACCAGCGGAATGGCTGCAAACTCGTCCTGATAATGTTTTTTCTGCCCGTCGAGCAGCCCGGGAAGAATAATCACCCCGAGCGCGACCAGCACAATGGTTCCTGTTAAACGGTTCTGAAACTTACTCGCCACCGGTTCTCCCCGCGTCCATCACTTCCATGACATGTGCTACCGTGTGGAAAGAGCCACACACCAGCACGGTATCTTCTGGTTTAGCATCTGCCATCGCGGCATGCCAGGCCTGCGCCACGCTACTGTAGATTGCACCTTTGCCGAGATGTTCCATCAACTGCTCAGCTGTCGCACCGCGCGGCCCCTCCAGAGGAGCACAATACCAGCTATCGACCACACTCTCCATGCAGGCCAGCGTGCCGCCGATATCTTTATCATGAAGCATACCGATAACCGCCAGCACGCGCCCGGTTTTTGGTAACGATTTGAGACGTCCTGCGAGATACGCCGCCGCATGCGGGTTGTGCGCCACGTCCAGAATCAGACGCGGTGACTCGCTGACTATCTGGAAACGACCGGGCAGCAGCGCATTCTGAATGCCGTCACGGATCGCCTGCTCACTTACAGCTAATCCGCTGGCGCGCAGTGCCGCCAGCGCGGTTGCCGCGTTAGGCTGTGGCACCTGCGGCAGCGGCAGATTCTCCAGAACGCCCTGCGCATCGCTAAAGCGCCAGCCGTTGCCCTGCACCTCATACTGCCAGTCAACGCCTCGGCGCAACAGATGTGCGCCCTTCTCTTTCGCCACGTCGGCAATGGTATGCGGCATGTCCGGCTCGCCCACCACGGCAGGCTTATTCGCCCGGAAAATACCGGCCTTTTCGCGGCCAATGCTTTCACGGTCCGGGCCCAGCCAGTCGGTATGATCCAGCGCGATGCTGGTGACCACCGCCACGTCCGCATCCACAATATTGGTGGCATCCAGACGCCCGCCCAGCCCCACTTCCAGGATCCCCACGTCCAGCTGCGCCTGTTTGAACAGCCACAGCGCCGACAGGGTGCCGTATTCAAAATAGGTTAATGAGATTTCCCCGCGCGCCGCTTCGATAGCCGCGAACGACGCCGTATGGGCAGATTCCGCCAGCTCGGTGTTCTGCACCCGCACGCGCTCGGTATAGCGCACCAGATGCGGTGAGCTGTAAACGCCGACCTTATAGCCGGCAGCCATCAGGACAGATTCCAGCGTGCGGCAGGTCGTCCCTTTACCGTTAGTACCTGCAACGGTGAACACGAACGGAGCCGGTTTCAGCACGTCGAGACGCGCGGCAACCTGGCTTACGCGCTCAAGGCCCATATCGATGGTTTTACTGTGCAGGTTTTCCAGATAAGAAAGCCACGCGGCCAGGGGCGACGTGGCTTGGGGAATGCTTTTATTTTCCATAATGCCCGGTTGTCATTAACAGGTTATAAAGCAAAAGGGCAGCGCCATCTGGCCCTGCCCTTTTCAGTTATCAGGCCTCGGGTTCCTGATCCGGTACCACCACGCCTTCGCGCGGCTCATCCGGGTTAGGCGCTGGCAGATTCATCAGCTTCGCCAGAATGCTGGCCAGTTTCAGGCGCATTTCCGGACGGCGGACGATCATATCGATAGCGCCTTTCTCAATGAGGAACTCACTGCGCTGGAAGCCCGGCGGCAGTTTTTCACGAACGGTCTGCTCGATGACGCGAGGACCGGCAAAGCCGATCAGCGCTTTTGGCTCAGCGATGTTCAGGTCACCCAGCATCGCGAAGCTTGCGGAGACGCCACCCATGGTTGGGTCGGTCAGTACCGAGATGTACGGCAGACCGCGCTCCTGCATTTTCGCCAGCGCCGCAGAGGTTTTCGCCATCTGCATCAGGGACATCAGCGCTTCCTGCATACGCGCGCCACCGGAGGCGGAGAAGCAGATCAGCGGGCAGTTGTCTTCCAGCGCCTGCTCAACGGCACGCACGAAACGCGCGCCGACCACGGAGCCCATTGAGCCGCCCATAAAGGAGAACTCAAACGCAGCGGCAACCACCGGCATCTCGTGCAGGGTGCCCTTCATGACGATCAGCGCGTCTTTCTCGCCGGTCTCTTTCTGTGCAGAGGCCAGACGATCTTTGTATTTTTTGGAGTCGCGGAACTTGAGCACGTCTTTTGGCTCAAGCTCGCTGCCCAGTTCTACCAGAGAACCTTCGTCCAGCAAGCTATGCAGGCGATTGCGCGCCGACATACGCATGTGGTGGTCACACTTCGGACACACCTCGAGATTGCGTTCCAGCTCTGCGCGATACAGAACCTGGCCGCAGCTATCACACTTCGTCCATACCCCTTCAGGAATGCTCGCTTTGCGCGTCGGGGTAATGTTGCTTTTAATTCGTTCAATCCAGCTCATTGATAACCTTTCTGCCTGAACCTGGTCGTATGCCAGTTTTGCTATAAGAGGCGAATAATGCCATTTTTGCCTCCAACAGACCATGAATGTTGCACATTAAAACATAACAGCCCGAAACTTTGGATAAAAAAGTGGTCGAACCGCCAGCGTGCATTTACTTCGCTTGCTTTGCTGCCGCGCGTTTGTGACGAATGATTTCGATAACACCCGGCAGAACGGAAAGCACAATAATCGCTACAATCAGTAACTTAAGGTTTTCCTGAACCACTGGCAAGTCGCCAAACAGGTAGCCAGCATAGGTAAAGAGCAACACCCAAAGCAGTGCGCCCACCACGTTATACATTGCAAAATGACGATAGGACATATGGCCCATTCCCGCCACAAACGGCGCAAATGTGCGCACAATAGGCACAAAACGCGCAAGGATAATGGTTTTTCCACCATGACGTTCATAGAAGGCATGGGTCTTGTCTAAATAGCTGCGGCGGAAAATTTTCGAGTCCGGATTACTGAACAACCGCTCACCGAACACCCGGCCAATCGTATAGTTGACCGCATCCCCGACAATCGCGGCAATCACCATCAACACCACCATCAGATGCACGTTCAAATCATTGGTGGGCAGCGCCGACAACGCACCGGCCACAAACAGCAGCGAGTCTCCCGGCAGGAACGGGGTAACGACCAGACCGGTTTCACAGAACAGAATCAGGAACAGAATGGCGTAAACCCAGACGCCGTACTGCGCGACCAGCTCCGCCAGGTGAACATCAATATGCAGAATGAAATCAATCAGAAAACGTATTACGTCCATATTGTCTAAGCCTTAATTGCACCTTTGTTTAGTCCGCTAAAAACAGCGGGCCCATTGGCGGTTTTGGCAGGTCAAACCGATCCGGATAGTCTACCGAGACCAGATAAAGCCCTTCCGCTTTCGCCGTTGCTGCCGCAAGCGTTCTGTCCTTCGCTGCCAGCAGTTCTGCAATCCAGCTCTCCGGCTGGTGTCCGGCGCCCACTTCCATCAGGCTGCCCACAATATTCCGCACCATATGATGTACAAAGGCATTGGCTTTGATATCCACCACCACATACGCGCCAAAACGACTGACGTTAATGTGCATGACGTTACGCCACGGCGTACGGGACTGACACTGCACCGCACGAAACGACGTAAAGTCATTTTCACCAATCAGATACTGCGCCGCGCGATGCATACGTTCTGCATCGAGCGGTTCATAAAAATGCGTCACACCCTGGCTTAACACCGCCGGGCGCAGACGCTGGTTGTAGATGACATAGCGATAGCGACGCGCCGTTGCGCTGAAGCGCGCGTGAAAATCATCCGGC
Source organism: Enterobacter cloacae complex sp. P14RS (assembly GCF_014895895.1). Classification (NCBI taxonomy): domain Bacteria; kingdom Pseudomonadati; phylum Pseudomonadota; class Gammaproteobacteria; order Enterobacterales; family Enterobacteriaceae; genus Enterobacter; species Enterobacter cloacae complex sp. P14RS. The sequence continues at coordinate 285,727 of NZ_JADBQM010000006.1, read as the reverse complement.
ACAGCTTTCACCCAACGCACCGCGATGTCACCAGGTAAATTCGCATTTACACCCAGCGTCCAGGCGGCATCCTTACGCACGGCGGTGGTTTCAAAGTGAACCACCTGCCCCGTGCCATGAACACCCGCGTCCGTACGCCCCGCGCACAGGACGTTAATCGGCTCGTTTGCCACCTGAGAGAGCGCTTTCTCCAGCTTTTCCTGGACGCTGCGCACCTCATTCTGACGCTGCCAGCCATAATATTTACTGCCATCGTACTCAATACCGAGGGCAATTTTATGAACCGGCTTTTGATCCACTTCGGACATCAGTACAGATACTCCTGCACCAGCTTCTCGGCGATCTTGACCGCCATCAGCGCGCCGCCAAAGCGAACGTTATCGGCAACGGACCAGAACTGGACCTGCTCCGGCATACCGTAGTCGTTACGCACGCAGCCAACGGAAAGATGCGCGCTGCCGGTGGCGTCGCCCACCTGGGTCGGGAACTCGCTCTCTTCGGAAAGGACGATATCTTCACCGCGGCCAAACGCGTCGCGCGCTTCCTCTGCCGCCAGCGGGCGCAGGGCTTCAAAACCGACCATCTGCGCGTGGCCGTAGAAGACCGGGGACTGTACGACGCTGGCGGAAATCATCAGCCCCTCGTCCTGCAGAATCTTGCGCGCTTCGTCGACGAGACGACGCTCTTCGCGCACGGAACCTTCACGATCCGGCAGCAGCGGTAGCATGTTGAACGCCAGCTGGCGGCCAAAGAAATCATCTTCGTCGATCGGGATGCCGTTCAGCAGCTTCGCACTCTGCCCGGCCAGCGCGTCAACGGCCTTTTTACCGTTCGCCGACGCGGACAGCAGGCTGGTGACGGTAATGCGCGACAGGCCGCCGTCGTCAATCAGCGGCTTCAGCGCGGTCAGCAGCTGGCTGGTCAGGCTGTTCGGTACCGCGATAACGTTACGGTTGCGGTAGTCAGCCAGCACAAACGGATTGACGTCCGGGACCACCAGCGGCACGTCCGGCTCCAGGGAGAACAGACCGCTCAGGTCGATCACCAGACAGCCCGAATTGGTCGCCTCTTCAATATAAGACGCCGTGGCTTCAGCACCTGCGGCAAAAAACGCCAACTGCGCCTGGGTCCAGTCAAACGTGGCCGCATCCTGAACCATCACGGATTTACCGCCAAAACGCAGATGTTCGCCCGCGCTGTCGGTGCGCGCCAGCGCATAGATATCTCCCACCGGGAACTGACGCTCGGCAAGAGTTTCGAGCAGGGCTTCGCCCACGGCACCCGTGGCACCTAAAATGGCAATGTTCCAGCCTTCAGACATGGTGGTTTACTCCAGAAATAAAAAAGCGTCCCTGTCGTCGTATCCGACAGGGAGCATTAAGAAGACATTAATGCGCCGGGTGATGAACGGCGTTAAAACCCAGTTTCTTGAGCAACGTCGCAGCCGCTGCGTCGTCGCACATCACATACAGGGAAGACCACTCGCGGCGCTCAACGTAGTTCTTGCGCAGCTTATCAAATTCACCCGGGATCCCCGCCACCTTACGCAGCAGCGCATCATCGCGGCGCACATCATACACCAAATGCACAAGCCTTTTCAGCGTTGCCTGATCGAGCGGGCCATGCAGGGTAATGCGGCCAAATTCAGGCGCGGGGAGTAAAGTATCAAGCGCCACCTGCTGCGGATGGCCGATAAAGGCGCTGTAGGCTTCAAACACCTGCGTCGTGCCGCGCGCTTTGCCTTCAAGCGTATAGCCCGCAATATGCGCGGTGGCAACGTCAACCTTGTTCAGCAGCTCAACGTTGAGATCCGGCTCCGGCTCCCAGACGTCCAGCACCACGCTGAGATCGTGTCCTTCATTCAGACATTTCAGCAGCGCGGCATTATCCACCACCGGGCCACGGCAGGCATTAATCAGAATAGTGCCAGCCTTCAGACGGCGAATCAGCGCCTCGTCCGCCAGATGCAGGGACTTATACGGCCCCTCTTTAAACAGCGGCGTGTGGAACGTCAGCACATCGCATTGTTCAACCAGCTCATCCAGCGCGCGGAAATCCTCGTCGTCACCGTTGTCTTTACGCGGCGGATCGCACAGCAGCGTGCGGATACCTAACGCTTCAAGGCGCTTTTGCAGACGCCCGCCGACGTTACCCACGCCGACAATCCCCACGGTGCGGTCTTTCAGCGCAAAACCATCGCGCTCGGCCAGCATCAGCAGCGAGGAGAAAACGTATTCCACGACGGCAATGGCGTTACAGCCCGGCGCGGCGGAAAAACCGATTCCGGCCTGCTTCAGCCACTGATCATCCACATGATCGGTCCCTGCCGTTGCGGTTCCGACAAACTTAATCGCTTTACCGGCAAGCAACGCCTCATTTACTTTGGTCACCGAGCGCACCATCAGCGCGTCTGCGTCATCCAGTTCGTTAACCGGGATCGGGCGACCAGGGACAGCCTTAACGTCGCCGAGGCGGCTAAACAGCTCGCGGGCGTAAGGCATATTTTCATCAACGAGGATTTTCACGTCTGAGTACCTGTTTGAGAGGAAGAAAACCTGCCAAGTGTGCCATAATCTGGCCGCCAGGCATATACGTATGCCTGGTTTACGCTGAGTTTTGACTTTAAGGATTTTTGACGATGCAGCCCATTTCAGGTACGCCGCCACGCCCTCCGGGTGAAGGCCCTGTCACGCCAAACGTTGCCGGTGAACAGCCACTATCCACGCAACAGCGCACCGTGCTGGAGCGACTGATCACGCGCCTGATAGCGCTGACTTCGCAGCAAAACGCGGAAGTCTGGGCCGGGGTAAAGCATGATTTAGGCGTGAGGAACGACGCACCGCTGCAGTCGCGCCATTTCCCTGCCGCCGAGCAAAATCTCAACCAGCGTATTACGACCGCGCAGCAGAACCACACCACGCGTCAGATTGTCACGCAGTTGACTGAGCTGCTGGGCCAGGGAAATAACCGTCAGGCTGTCAGTGACTTTATCCGTCAGCAGTATGGCCAGACCGCCCTGAGCCAGCTGACGCCAGACCAGCTTAAAACCGTGCTGACGCTGTTGCAGAACAATCAGTTGTCTATTCCGCAGCCTCAGGTGCGCCCCTCAACCGAGCGCCCGCTGCAGCCTGCCGAGCACAACACGCTGAACCAGATGGTGACCAAACTGGCCGCCGCCACCGGCGAGTCGACGAAGCTTATCTGGCAATCCATGCTGGAACTGTCCGGCGTGAAGGCGGGCGAGCTGATTCCGGCCAAACAGTTTACCCATCTGCTGACCTGGCTCCAGGCGCGCCAGACGCTCAGCACCCAGAGCGCCCCTACCCTGCATACCGTTCAGGCGGCGCTTAAACAGCCGCTGGAACCGCACGAGTTCGAGGTGATTCGGGATTACGCCCAGCAGAACTGGCAGGCCACGCCGCAAACGGTACTGACCACCGCGCAGGTGCAGGATGTGCTGAATCAGATCTTTGTTCGCCGCGCCGAGCGGGAAGGCGGCGTGCCGGAGGTAAGAAACGTTCAGCCGATCTACAGCCCGCTGTTTGCGCCCGTTGTGGAGACGTTCAGAACGCTCTCTGCCCGCCCGGGATTAATGTTGATTGCATTATTGATTGCGCTGGCGATTTTCTGGCTGGTTGCCTGAGGATTTGCCCGGTGGCGCTACGCTTACCGGGCCTACAACGGCTCGAACCGTAGGCCGGGTAAGGCGCAGCCGCCACCCGGCGACAACAGTTAATTTCTGCGAAACGCCACCAGCGTCACCACGATCCCCACCACCGCAGAAACCGCGCCCGCCAGGAAGACGGACGGGTAGCCAAACGAAGTGGCTAACAGACCCGCCAGCGGCCCGGTTACGCCGTATGAGATATCCTGAAACGCCGCATAGCCGCCCAGCGCCGTACCGCGGACCTGCGGCGCCACGCGCTTCACCACCTCAACGCCCAGCGCCGGGAAGATCAGCGAGCAGCCGCAGCCGGTTAACGCCGCACCAAGCAGCGCAACGGAGGCGACCGGCGCCTGCCAGAGCAACACCAGCCCAACGGTTTCAATCACCAGCGATGCCACCGCCACCTTCACGCCGCCAAAGCGATCCGGCATCCAGCCGAACAGGACACGCATCAGGACAAACGCGCCGCCAAAGGCCGTCAGCGTAAAGCCCGCCATTGCCCAGCCGCGGCTCATGAAATAGAGGGAGACGAAGGTACCAATCACCGCGAAGCCTACTCCCTGAAGCGCCAGGCCCAGCCCTGGCTGCCAGATTTGCCCCACCACACTCCACAGCGAAGGACGTTCGCCTTTATGGGCGGGCACCTTGCGTACCGAACCGTTAAAAGCCCACGCCAGCAGCGGTAATACCATGGTGGTTGCTGCCAGTACCGCAAAACCAAACTGGCTGTGGATCAGCAAACCCAGCGGCGCGCCTGCAGCCAGTGCGCCATAAATCGCCATCCCGTTCCATGACATCACTTTGCCGGAGCGCGCAGGCCCCACCAGCCCCATCCCCCAGGTCAGGGTACCGGTCAGCAGCTGGCTTTCACCGAAGCCAAGGATTAAACGGCCCACCACCAGCAGCGCAAATTTATACGCGGCGTCGACCGGCAGGAGAGCGGCCAGCAGCCACGCGCCCCCCGCCAGACCGCAGGCAAACATGCCCTGCAGCGCCGAGCGTTTTGCACCGTGCTGATCGGCCAGCCGTCCTGCGTAGCCGCGGGTTAATACCGTGGCTAAAAACTGAATGCCCACAGCAATGCCGACCATAGTGTTGCCATAGCCGAGTTCCTGATGAACGAACAGCGGGATCACCGGCAGCGGCAGGCCAACGGTCATGTAGGTCAGGAATACCGCAAAGGCGATGCGGAAAAGAGAAAGGTTCCCGGAAGGAGTGCCCTTCTCGGGGGTAACAGCCTTCATGCATAACTCCGTGTTCAGGCATAAAAAAAGGGAGCCTTCCGGCTCCCTTCTATTATACATTCAAACGCTTATGCTTTCAGCTTGCGCATAACCAGTGTGGCGTTGGTGCCGCCGAAGCCGAAGCTGTTGGACATGACGGTGGTCAGCGTCGCTTCCGTTGGTTTGGTCACGATGTTCAGGCCAGCCGCCTGCTCGTCCATCTCGTCGATGTTGATGCTTGGGGCGATAAAGCCGTTTTCCAGCATCAGCAGAGAGTAGATCGCTTCCTGCACGCCCGCCGCACCCAGAGAGTGACCGGTCATGGCTTTGGTGGCAGAGATAGCCGGGCTGTTGTCGCCGAACACTTCGCGGATCGCACCCAGTTCTTTAACGTCACCTACCGGAGTAGAGGTACCGTGGGAGTTCAGGTAGTCGATTGGGGTATCAACACCGTGCATCGCCATCTTCATGCAGCGCACCGCGCCTTCGCCGGACGGAGCAACCATGTCGGCGCCGTCGGACGTTGCGCCGTAGCCCACGATCTCAGCGTAGATGTGCGCGCCGCGCGCCAGCGCGTGCTCCAGCTCTTCAACCACAACCATACCGCCGCCGCCCGCGATAACGAAACCGTCACGGTGCGCGTCATAAGTACGGGAGGCTTTGTCTGGGGTTTCGTTGTACTTGGTGGACAGTGCGCCCATCGCGTCGAACTCACAGGCCATTTCCCAGCCCAGCTCTTCGCCGCCGCCAGCAAATACGATGTCCTGTTTGCCCAGCTGGATCTGCTCAACCGCGTTGCCGATACAGTGTGCGGAAGTCGCACACGCGGAGCTGATGGAGTAGTTCACACCGTGAATTTTGAACGGGGTCGCCAGGCACGCGGAAACCGCAGAACCCATAGCTTTCGTGACCACGTACGGACCTACCGCTTTCAGACCACGCGGGCTGCGCATGGCGTCAGCACCGAATACCTGCGCTTTAGAGGAACCGCCGGAACCGGCAATCAGGCCCACGCGCGGGTTGTTCTGATAAACCTCTTCACTCAGGCCAGAATCTTTGATCGCTTCCTGCATGGAGAGATAAGCATAAATAGAGGCATCGTTCATGAAACGAACCACTTTGCGGTCAATCAAACCGGTGGTGTCCAGTTTGACGTTACCCCATACGTGGCTACGCATACCTGAATCTTTAAACTCTTCAGAGAAAGTGATCCCGGAGCGTCCTTCACGCAGAGATGCCAGGACTTCCTGCTGGTTATTACCGATGCTGGAAACAATGCCCAGGCCAGTAATCACTGCACGTTTCATTCAATACCTCTGTAAGTCGCACTATAAAAAGTTTCGAGTCGCACAATAGCGTACACTTGTACGCCGAACAAGTCCGATCAGACATTTTCTGCGGAAATTTGCACCGATGGACTCACATCGTTAAGATCGTGCCACTGCCTGTCAGACGAGTAACTTACGTGAAACAAAACGCTATACAACCCGCCAACCTCGAATTCAACGCTGAGGGTACACCTGTTTCCCGAGATTTTGATGACGTCTACTTTTCTAATGATAACGGACTCGAAGAAACCCGCTATGTTTTCCTCGAGGGAAACCAGCTCAGCGCCCGCTTCCCTGCGCACCCGCGCAGCCTGTTCGTTGTTGCTGAAAGCGGATTCGGCACCGGGCTCAATTTTTTAACCCTCTGGCAGGCGTTTGACCAGTTTCACGCTGCGCACCCCGAGGCTACGCTACAAAGATTACATTTCATCAGTTTTGAAAAATTTCCGCTTACCGCGCACGATCTGCGGCTCGCCCACCAGCGCTGGCCGGAGCTTGCAGCTTGGGCGGAGCAGCTTCAGGCGCAGTGGCCGCCGCATATCGGCGGCTGCCACCGTCTGATTCTGGACGGCGGACGGGTGACGCTGGATTTATGGCTGGGCGACATTAACGACCTGACCGATACGCTCGACGACGCGATGAACCAGACGGTGGACGCGTGGTTCCTTGACGGCTTTGCGCCCGCCAAGAACCCGGACATGTGGAGCCAGCATCTGTTTAGCGCGATGGCCCGGCTGGCGCGTCCCGGCGCAACGCTCGCCACCTTTACCTCGGCCGGCTTTGTTCGCCGCGGCCTGCAGGACGCGGGCTTTACCATGCAGAAGACCAAAGGCTTTGGCCGCAAGCGCGACATGCTGGTCGGCACGATGGAACGGACGCTGGACGTTCCCGCTCGGGCTCCCTGGTTTGCGCGCAGCGCCAGTGCATCGCGCGAAGTGGCGATCGTTGGCGGAGGGATCGCCAGCGCCCTGCTCTCTCTCGCGCTGCTGCACCGGGGCTGGCAGGTGACGCTCTACTGTGCTGACGAGGCACCAGCCAGCGGCGCGTCCGGCAACCGCCAGGGCGCGCTTTACCCGCTTTTAAGCGCGCACGATCCGGCCCTGTTCCAGTTTTTCCCCGCGGCCTTTACCTTCGCTCGCCGCCTGTATGATTCCATTCCGGTGGCATTCGACCATGACTGGTGCGGCGTGACGCAGCTCGGCTGGGATGAAAAGAGCCAGCAAAAAATCGCCCAGATGCTGTCGCTGGGTCTGCCGGAGGAGATTGCCCGCGCGGTCAGTGCGCAAGAGGTGGCAGACATGGCGGGCGTGGAAACCGGCTGTGGCGGCATTCAATATCCGCTCGGCGGCTGGCTGTGCCCGGCTGAACTAACCGCGGCGGCGATTAGCCTGGCGCAGTCACGCGGGCTGAGGGTGCATTATGCTCATAAGGTTGAATCGCTTAGCCGGTCAGAACGGTGGACTCTGCATTTTGCTGATGGCAAAGCGGCACACCATGCCAGCGTTGTGCTGGCAAACGGACATAACATCAGCCAGTTTATCCAGACCGAGACGTTGCCGGTTTATCCGGTCGGCGGCCAGGTAAGCCATATCCCGACCGCGCCCGAACTGAGCAAGCTGCGCCAGGTGCTGTGCTATGACGGCTATCTGACGCCACAAAATCCGTCTAACGGACATCACTGCATCGGCGCCAGCTATCATCGTGGCGAAGCGGATATGCGCTACAGCGAAGCGGATCAGCAGCAAAACCGCCAGCGCCTGATTGACTGCTTCCCGGACGCGGCGTGGGCGAAAGAGGTTGACGTGAGCGAGGGCGAAGCGCGCTGCGGCGTGCGCTGCGCGACCCGCGATCACCTGCCGATGGCGGGAAACGTGCCGGACTATGAAGCCACGCTTGAACTCTATCAGGATCTGGCAGAAAACAAGGAAACGGCGGTAAGTGCCCCGGTTTATCCGGAACTGTTCATGCTGGGCGGATTAGGATCGCGAGGATTGTGCTCCGCGCCGCTGCTGGCTGAAACGTTAGCCGCGCAAATGAGTAATGAGCCTGTTCCGCTGGACAGAACCACGCTTGCGGGGCTGAACCCGAATCGACTGTGGGTACGGAAACTGCTGAAGGGGAAAATGGTTAAGTAGGGTGCGGTCGAATCCCCTCTCCCCAAAGGGGAGAGGGAAGAGAGGGCAGCGGCTTAGCGTTTAGCCTGCTGGAATAAATTGTCCCACATCCCCAGCACCAGAGACTGGTCGCGCGGAGAGAGCTCCCCGGCCAGAATGGCTTTTTCCAGGCTGCGCGTGACTTCAGCGTGAACGGCGTCGGCAGAGTGATCGTCACCTGCTTCCAGCTCGGCTACCGCCAGCGTCAGGTGACCACGCAGATAACCGCTGGCGAACAGCTCATCATCACTGGCGTGTTCCACCATGTCATCAATTAACGCCAGAATGCGTGATTCAAATTCTGCGATCATCTTCTTTCCTCTGTTAAAGATCTTCCGGCCAAGGGAAGCATTCCGCCGTGATCTCCGGCGTGTGGTAATAATTCTGTAAAGCCTCGATCAGGCGCGCCGGACGTTCCGGGATGCCTTTCTCAAGATACTCCATCACCTGCGCATGCACGCGGCGCTGGAAGACGATACGGTCTGGCTCAAAGTCACCTTCAAGGTTGTCACAGCTCACGTTGAACGGGAAACCCGCCGCCACGCAGAACAGCCATTCCAGCGCCTGCGGCTTCACTTCCACGTCTTCAAACTGGCCCTGGGTGGCGGCGTCGCGCCCGTCCGGACAGTACCAGTAACCGAAGTCCACCAGCTCGCGACGCGCTTTCCCCGCGATGCACCAGTGCGAGATCTCGTGCAAACCGCTGGCGTAAAAGCCGTGGGCAAAGACGATGCGGTTGTACGGAACCTCTGCATCAGCAGGAAGATAGATCGGTTCGTCGTCGCCTTTAATCAGACGGGTATTAAAATCATCAGCAAAACAGCTATCGAAGATCTCAATCAGCTGTTCGTATTTATGCGTACTGTTCATTAGTTCATCCCCAACCAGGTGAGGATCTCCTGTCCATGGCTGTCATAAAGAAGTTTGGCGCTCATCACCGCCGAGACGACAACAATCATCGGGCGGATCAGTTTTTGCCCTTTGCTTAATACCAGACGCGAGCCTGCGCGCGCGCCCAAAAACTGCCCTGCCATCATCACAAACCCGGTTGCCCAGATAACCTTGCCGCCAATGATAAACAGCAGCAGGCCGCCGACGTTCGAGGTCGCATTCAGCACCTTGGCGTGGGCGGTGGATTTGGCGAGGTTAAAGCCGGCCAGCGTCACGAACGCCAGCGCGTAAAACGAGCCTGCCCCCGGGCCAAAGAAGCCGTCGTAAAAGCCGACGCAGCCACCGGCAATCAGCGCAAACGGCAGGCCGTGCAGCCGCCGCGCCCGGTCTTCCTCACCGAGCTTAGGCATCAGCAGGAAATAGAGACCGATGCAGATAACCAGAACCGGCAGGATCTGGCGCAAAATATCCGACTGCACGTGCTGCACCAGCAGCGCGCCCGACGTTGAGCCGATAAAGGTCATCAGGATATTGAGCTTCTGGTCGGCGAGATTCACCACCTTGCGGCGGATAAAATAGAGCGACGCCGAAAGCGAGCCGCCGCAGGCCTGCAGCTTATTGGTGGCAAGCGCCTGCGCCGGGCTCATGCCTGCCGCCAGCAGCGCGGGCACGGTTAACAGCCCGCCGCCGCCCGCAAGGGCATCGATAAAACCGGCCAGCATGGCCACGAAGAACAGCACCACCAGCAGCAGCGGTGACACCATAAACAGATCGACGAAATTATCCATTAAAGTACATGCTCATCCAGTAGCGCCTGGCAGGAAGGCGGCAACGGAGGCGGTGTCTTCTTCTCAGGCTTAGAGGTTCCAGGTTTTGCCGGCTCAAACCAGCTTTGCAGTTCGTAACCACAGCCATCGCCTGGCGGCGGTAGCGGCTGATCTTCACATTCCAGGCTGTTCGCCGGGCAGCGCAGACGCACGTGCATATGCGCCCGGTGCTGGAACCACGGGCGCACTTTGCGCAGCCAGTCGCGATCCGTCCCCGCATCCAGGCAAAGCTGCTGCTTGATCGCCGGGTTGACGAAAATCCGCGTGACGTCGTTATCTTCCGCCGCCAGCTTGATCATACTGGAAACCTCCCGCGTCCACAGCGAGGGCACCACGCTTTTGCCGTCGCGCGACACCAGATCCAGCGCCTGCGGCTTCAGCAGCTGCGCAGACGTCCAGCGCGTTTTCGGCAGCTGCAGGAAGATGTCGACATCCAGTCCGGTCTGGTGGCTGGCGTGCCCGCCGTTAAAGCGGCCACCGGCAGGCATCCCCATATCGCCAATCAGCATTGTCCCCAGCCCCAGGTTATGCACCTGGTTCCCCAGTCGCTGAATGAACAGCACCAGATCAGGGTGGCCGAAGTAACGACGCTGGTCGGTACGCATCACCTGATAGGTATCTGATTGCAGCGGCAGCTCCTGCGCGCCCACGATACAGCCGTTAGAGAAGGCGCCGATGGACTGCGCGCTTCCCGCCACCGGATGGGTGATTTTTTGCCACGGCGTGGCGGCCAGACTGGCTCCACTGGCCAGCAGCGCCAGCAGAGCAATTGCGGTTTTTTTCATGTTTACCAGCGTGGAATGGTGGTCGTCACGTCCGCGTTCTGCGCGCGCTGGCGCAGGAAGTGATCCATCAGCACGATCGCCAGCATCGCTTCCGCGATCGGCACCGCGCGGATCCCCACGCACGGATCGTGACGACCTTTGGTGATCATCTCAACTTCTTCGCCTGAGCGGTTAATCGTGTGGCCCGGCACGGTGATGCTTGAGGTCGGCTTCAGCGCGATGTTGGCAATAATCTGCTGTCCACTGCTGATACCGCCGAGAATGCCGCCCGCATGGTTGCTCTGGAAGCCCGCTTTCGTGATTTCGTCGCGGTTCTGGCTGCCGCGAAGCGCCACCACGTCGAAGCCGTCGCCAATCTCGACGCCCTTCACCGCGTTGATGCTCATCAGCGCGTGGGCGATATCGGCGTCGAGACGGTCAAATACCGGCTCGCCCCAGCCAGCCGGGACGCCATCTGCCACCACGGTGACTTTCGCGCCAATGGAGTCGCCCTCTTTTTTCAGGCCGCGCATCAGTTCGTCCAGCGCGTCAAGCTTATCCGCATCGGCGCAGAAGAACGGGTTTTGCTCGACCTGATCCCAGTCCTTGATCGCCAGCGGAATGTCGCCCATCTGGGTCAGACAGCCGCGAATGACGATGCCAAATTTCTGCTGCAAATACTTTTTAGCAATCGCGCCAGCGGCCACGCGCATCGCGGTTTCACGCGCGGAAGAGCGTCCGCCGCCGCGATAGTCGCGAAAGCCGTACTTTTGCTCGTAGGTGTAGTCGGCATGGCCCGGGCGGAACACGTCCTTGATAGCACCGTAGTCCTGAGAGCGCTGATCGGTGTTTTCAATCAGCAGACCAATGCTGGTGCCGGTGGTGCGGCCTTCAAAAACGCCGGAGAGAATTTTGACCTGGTCCGGCTCGCGACGCTGCGTGGTGTAGCGAGAGGTGCCCGGACGACGGCGGTCAAGGTCGTGCTGTAAATCTGCTTCGGTCAGTTCGATGCCTGGCGGTACGCCATCAACGATACAGCCCAGCGCCAGCCCGTGCGACTCGCCAAAGGTGGTCACGCGGAATAACTGTCCAATACTGTTTCCTGCCATCACGGCTCCGATGTTGTTGTTTGTGTTTGAGCGTTGTGAAACGGGCCGAAGCCCGCTGGATTAATCTTTATAGATGCTGAAGTGTTCGCGCGCGTCGAGCAACTGCGCTTTGGTCAGCATAAAGACGCCGTCACCGCCGTTGTCGAACTCAAGCCAGGTGAACGGCACATCCGGGTACTGCTTTATCAGATGTACCATGCTGTTGCCCACTTCACAAATCAGAACGCCGTCATCGGTCAGGTAATCCGGCGCGCAGGCCAGAATGCGGCGGGTCAGCTTCAGGCCGTCAGAGCCTGACGCCAGGCCCAGCTCCGGCTCGTGACGATATTCGTTTGGCAGATCGGACATGTCTTCTGCATCGACGTACGGCGGGTTAGTGACGATCAGATCGTATTGCAGCGTCGGCAGGTCGCGGAACAGGTCAGAGCGGATTGGCGTGACGTGATGGATCAGGCCGTGCTCTTCGATGTTGTGTTCGGTCACGGCCAGCGCGTCGGTGGAGATATCGACGGCGTCCACTTCCGCTTCAGGGAAAGCGTAGGCGCAGGCAATGGCGATGCAGCCGCTGCCGGTGCACATATCGAGAATGTGCTGCGGCTGATGGTTAATCAGGCCTTCAAAGTGGTTGTTGATCAGCTCACCAATCGGCGAGCGCGGTACCAGCACGCGTTCATCGACGTAAAACTCGTGGCCGCAGAACCAGGCTTTGTTGGTCAGGTAAGCCACCGGAATGCGCTCGTTTACGCGACGGATCACGCGCTCAACGATGCGGTGTTTTTCGCTGGAGGTCAGGCGCGCGGTGCGCATGTCTTCCGGAATGTCCAGCGGCAGGTAAAGAGACGGCAGCACCAGCTGAACGGCCTCGTCCCACGGGTTATCGGTACCGTGACCGTACCAGATATTGGCGGCGCTGAAGCGGCTAACCGACCAGCGCAACATGTCCTGTATGGTATGCAGCTCGTTTACTGCTTCATCGACAAATATTTTATCCACTCTTTCCTCCAGGGCATGCTCGCATAATTTTCGGCGGCTAGTTTGCCATGAAGACGGCGATAAATCAGCAATGACGCGTACCGCTTGAGGTTAAAAAATGCGTTTAGTCGGGTACACTATCGGAAATACGAGATGAGAATGACGAATGAAAAAGAAAACATCGCTCAGCGAGGAGGATCAGGCTCTCTTCCGCCAACTGATGACCGGGACGCGTAAAATCGCGCAGGACACGATTGTCCACCGTCCGCAGCGTAAAAAAATCAGCGAAGTTCCGGTCAAACGGCTGCTCCAGGAGCAGGCGGATAACAGCCACTATTTTTCAGATGAATTTCAGCCGCTGCTCAATACGCAGGGGGCGGTGAAGTACGTACGCGAAGACGTCAGCCATTTTGAGCTGAAAAAGTTACGTCGCGGAGATTATTCGCCGGAGCTGTTTCTCGATCTGCACGGTTTGACGCAGATGCAGGCCAAACAGGAGCTGGGGGCATTAATCGCCGCCTGTCGTCGCGAGCATGTTTTTTGCGCCTGCGTGATGCACGGGCACGGTAAGCATATCCTCAAGCAACAGACGCCGCTGTGGCTGGCTCAGCATCCGCACGTGATGGCGTTTCATCAGGCACCCAAAGAGTACGGCGGCGATGCCGCATTGCTGGTGTTGATTGAAGTTGAGGAGTGGCAGCCGCCAGAGTTGCCCTGACAGAAGGGCGGGAAACACGTAGTACCCCCGCCCTGTCACACGTCACGTCAGATGGCTTTTGCCATCTTCAGGTTGCACGGGCTCATTTGCCAGTTGAAGACCCCTTTGCCGGTTTCGTCGAGAGTGACGTTGGCAATGGCGGAGGTGGTGAACATTGGCGGCGTTTCGCCCGGGCACAGCTCAGATACCAGATAGCCGACCAGCGGCAGGTGGGAAATGACCAGTGCGGAAGCGACACCTTCATTGCACAGCGCCTGAAGGTAAGCGCTGACAAGACCGACATCACCGCATGGCGTCAGCTCAGGGAGAACGTCCACGCTGGATGGCAGGTTCATACACTCCCCTACCACGTCCAGCGTCTGTTCTGCACGCAGGAACGGACTCACCAGAACGCGTTCAATGTCCACTTTTTGACCTTTAAGCCACGTCGCCATTTGACGGGATTCGTCACAGCCACAGACGGTTAAAGGACGTACTGAGTCACTGGCGGCATCGAGTGCCGCGTCGCCGTGACGCATAATAAAAACTTGCATATTGCACCGCTTTTGTTAACCAGAATCACCGGCGTTAACTACCCGCGATTAATGCTCTGAGGTAGAAAACCCGATGGCCGGGCATTGTGCCTGATCCATTCGGTGAATGAAACGCTGTTTTTTACCTCAATGGCGTAAGTATAGTCAATCTCTGTTTACAAAATCGCCAGAACAGGTTCATTCACCTCAGGATTTACCCTTCTTTGACTTCATTTTACGAAATCAGTTTCCCTTGCAGGCCAGAATGTCTGGCCCCGCTCCGCCATCTGCAATAATTCGTCACACGGTGTAAACCGCGGACCGTATTGCGAGGCCAGACGTTGCAAAATGACAACCACTTCACCCGCACCGAGCATATCCATGTAACGGAACGGGCCGCCAAGGAACGGCGGGAAACCAATACCAAATACCGCGCCGATGTCGCCATCGCGTGCGCTCTTGATCACCTGTTCACCAAAGCAGCGCGCCGCTTCATTGAGCATCATCATGACGCAACGTTCTGCGCACTGAACGGCAGACAGTCTTCCCTGACCGGTGGCCGAAATAAGCCCATAAACCGAAGGGTCGACCTGTTTCTTGCTTTTACGCCCTTTCGCGCCGTAAAGATAGAAACCGCGTTCATTTTTTCTGCCTTTGCGATCGTCCTTCAAAATTGCAGAAACAATGTTTGCAGGCGGGGTAAAACGATCGCCATAAGCCGCTTCCAGCACAGGTATAATTTTAGTGCCGGTGTCTATTCCCACCTCATCCAAAAGTTGGATTGGACCGACGGGGAAGCCAAACTTTACGAGCGCCTCGTCGACGTGCTCGATTTTCTCCCCTTCCGTCAGCAGCCGCATCGCTTCGTTGATATAGGGTGCCAGAATACGGTTGACGTAGAAGCCAGCCTTGTCCGCGACCACAATCGGGGTTTTACCCTGTTTTTTCGCCAGCTTCACCACGGTGGCGATGGTCTGCGGGCTGGTCGTGGCGTGCGGGATCACCTCCACCAGCGGCATTTTTTCGACCGGACTGAAAAAGTGCAGACCAATGACCTGCTCCGGACGAGCAGCTTTCGCCGCGATATCGCCAATCGGTAAAGACGAGGTGTTTGAGGCAAAAATAGTGTGCGGCGCGCAGTGCTGCTCTACGTCGGCCACCATCTGCTGCTTAAGCGCCAGGTCTTCAAATACGGCTTCAATCACCAGGTCCCGGTGCGCAAAACCGCTGTAATCCGTCGTGCCGGAGATCGTCGCCAGGGTTTTATCACGCTCGCTTGCCTTGATATGGCGGCGTTTGACCTTCCGATCAAGGTTCTGCCAGCTGTACTGCAGCGCGTGGTTGATGCCCTTTGCGCTGATGTCTTTGATGCGCACGGGCAATTTGCCTTTGCTGGCGGTAACAAACGCAATTCCGCCGCCCATGAGCCCACCACCCAGCACGCCAACGGCGCGCAGCGGCGCAGGCTCTGCCTCGCTGCCCGGATCTTTTTTCACCTCAGTACTGGCGAAGAAGATGCTGCGCAGCGCCTGCGACTGCGGCGTCATCGCCAGTTCGCCAAAGGCTTTGGCCTCAGCGGCATAGCCGCTGCTGCTGCCCTGCGACAACCCGGTTTCCATCACTTCCAGAATGCGCTTTGCCGCCGGGTAGTTGCCTTTGGTTTTTTGCTCGGTTTTTTTGCCTACCATGTTGAACAGGAGCGCGCGCCCCAGTGGCCCTGCCAGCACGCGCTCGCGTACGGGGAGAGGACGTTTTGTCTGACGTCCCTTCAGCGCCAGCTCAACGGCAGCGTCCAGTAGAATGGTGTGCGGAACGACGTCGTCAACCAACCCCACTTTCAGTGCCTGACGGGGGCGTAGCTGCTTGCCGGTTAAGATCATCTCCAGGGCGGTGCTAACCCCAACCAGACGCGGCAGACGCTGTGTTCCACCCGATCCCGGCAGCAGGCCTAACTGCACTTCTGGCAACCCTAAAACGGTTTTCGGATCGTCAGTGCAGATACGGCTGTGACAGGCCAGCGCCAGCTCCAGCCCGCCGCCCAGGCAGGCACCGTGGATCGCGGCAATAACCGGAATCGGCAGAGCGTTGATTTCAGCCATCACCTGCTGTCCCTGACGCGCCAGATATTCAGCTTCCTGCGCGCTTTTCGCTCGGGCGATCATGTTGATATCAGCCCCGGCAATAAAGTTATCCGGCTTAGCCGAGATAAAGACCAGACCACGAATCGCTTTATTTTCGCGGATCTGCTTGAGCATGGCGCGAACCTGAGTGCCGAATTCAGCCTTCAGGGTATTCATCTTTTCATCAGGCACATCAATAGTGATAACCGCGACGTTATCGAGGCGAACCGTCAGATTAAATGCAGATGGCATATCCATTATTCAGCCTCCAGAACCATTGCTGCACCAAGGCCGCCCGCCGCGCAGGCGGTGACGAGACCAAACCCGCCGCCGCGGCGACGGAGTTCGTGTAGTGTCTGGGTGATCATTCGCGCGCCCGTGGCCGCAAACGGATGGCCGTAGGCGATCGACCCACCCAGCACGTTGAACTTGCTCTGATCCACTTCGCCGGTGGCATGGGCGCGGCCCAGCACGTCGCGTGCAAAACGCTCGCTTGCCAGCAGCTGCACGTTTGCCAGGGTTTGCGCGGCAAAGGCTTCGTGCATATCAATCAGGGTTAAATCCGCCAGCGTTAGCCCCGCACGATCCAGCGCCAGCGGCGTGGACCACGCCGGACCTAACAGCATGTCCTGCCAGACATCAATGGCGGTAAAGGCATAGCTGCGCAAATAGCCCAGCGGCGTGATGCCCAGCTCTTTTGCACGCGACTCCGTCATCAGGATCACCGCAGCAGCACCATCGGTCAGCGGCGTACTGTTGGCCGCCGTCACGGTGCCGTGCTTGCGGTCAAACGCCGGGCGCAGTTTGGCGTAATCCGCCAGCGTCGAGGTGCCACGAATATTGTTGTCTTCAGTAAGAGGCTCTCGATAGGGAGGCGTGTAGGCGGTCATGACCTCGTCGGTGAGTTTGCCCTCCGACCAGGCTTTCGCTGCCAGCTGATGCGAGCGATGCGCCAGCGCATCCTGCTGCTCGCGGGTGATGCCGTAGGTTTTGGCCATCTGCTCGGCGGTATCGCCCATTCGCAGGCCAGTCGAGTATTCCGCGACGGCAGGTGGCACGGGCATGAGATCGCGCAGGCGTAAACGCGAGAAGAGTTTGAGCTTCGCACCGGTGGTGCGGGCTTTATTAGCATCCACCAGAATGCGGGCCAGCTTTTTACTGACGCCAATCGGCAGTACGGAGGAAGAATCGGCGCCACCTGCGATCCCGGCGCGAATGGTGCCCGCCATCAGACTTTCCGCCACGTTTGCTACCGCCTGGAAGCTGGTCGCGCACGCGCGGCTGACGCTGTAGGCATCGGTATGAACGTTCATGCCGGTACCGAGAACAATCTCCCGCGCAATGTTAGGGGCTTCAGGCATCTGTACCACCTGGCCGAAGACCAGCTGTTCGATGACCTCAGGCGGAATTTCGCTGCGAGCCAGCATCTCCCCCACTACCATTTTCCCCAGATCGACAGCCGGTATACCGTGAAACGCCGTCGCCTGACGTGCAAACGGCGTACGCAGACCGCTGACAATGGCAATGCGGTCACCTTGTCGGGTGATTAGCGGTAATGCCTGACTCATAACCTTCCCCTGTGAAAAATTTTACATGACTATAAAGTGGTCTGACCTGATAACAGTCTTAACCATTTTTTTACATTCAGCCAATCGGGGAAGCTTAAAAATGCGAGGTAAAACACAGAGAAGAAAAAGAAAATGCCCCTGCATGGCAGAGGCAATTGTGCGGTTTGCTGCCGGGTGGTGACGGTGCCTTACCCGGCCTACACGATCGTAGGCCCGTGCAAGCGAAGCGCCACCGGGCAAAAAGGATTAACGCAGACCGAGCTGGAAAATCAGCGTTTCAGCTTCGCAGGCAAACACAAAATCGATATCCAGCTTCACGCCGCCGTCCACTTCCGTGAAGGTAGATTTGATTTCACACGGATCGGACTCCACATCACGCGCGCGCTTGCTCAGCGCGGCCAGCGTTTCTTCAGCTTCGGCGCGGTTGGTGAACACACGGCTGTAAGACGCGGTGCAATCGGTGTTGTCCATGATGGTGCCAACATCCATACAGCAGCAAACCGGGGTTTCATCAGCACTGCATTTACTCATAGCTCAATTTCCTCTGTATTCGCGCAGCGCGCGAGATAAACACGATGCTGATATTTTACGCCCCAGCGCTGGCTCTCTCCAGCCGTTAATGGCGCAAAATCGGATAAGTGACCGATATCACACTAAAAAATGATCTAAAACAAAAACCACCCTTTTGGGTGAGCCGCGATGGTCACAATTTTGCCAACCAGATCTCGTTTCAAGAAACATGTTTGAAAATATTAATAAACAAACTTGCAACATTCAGGCTGGTCGGACCTATACTCTGGCCACTGGTCTGATTTGTCTGTCATACCTCAGACCCTACACTTCGCGCTCCTGTTACGGTATGTAACAATTATTGAATAAAAATAACTCAATGAGGTTATGGTCATGAGCCAGAAAACCCTGTTCAACAAGACTGCGCTGGCAGTCGCAGTGGCAATCGTCTCTACTTCCGCCTGGTCAGCGGGCTTTCAGCTAAACGAATTTTCTTCCTCTGGCCTTGGACGTGCGTATTCAGGGGAAGGTGCAATCGCTGATGATGCTGGTAACGCAAGCCGTAACCCTGCATTAATCATGATGTTCGATCGCCCGACCTTCTCTGCTGGTGCGGTGTATATCGATCCTGATGTCAACATTTCCGGCACGTCACCTTCTGGTGCGAGCCTGAAAGCAGATAACATTGCGCCAACGGCGTGGGTACCTAACCTGCACTTCGTTGCACCAATCAACGAACAATTTGGCTGGGGCGCATCCGTCACGTCTAACTATGGCCTTGCTACCGAGTTCAACAACATCTACCCGGCAGGCGAATACGGCGGTAAAACAGACCTGACAACGCTAAACCTGAACCTGAGCGGTGCTTATCGTCTGAACGACAGCTGGAGCTTCGGTCTGGGCTTTGATGCCGTCTACGCCGATGCAAAAATTGAGCGTTACGCCGGTGAACAAACGGCTCGCCTGCCGAAAAACAGCAACAAAATTGCCAGCCTGAAGGGCGATGAGTGGGGCTATGGCTGGAACGCCGGTATTCTGTACGAGCTGGACAAAAACAACCGCTGGGGCCTGACCTATCGTTCCGAAGTAAAAATTGACTTCGACGGCGATTACAAGAGCGGCATCCTGACGCCGGTCAACAGCCTGGTCCCTGGTGCGGGTACCACTATCCCGTGGGGGACTTCCGGTCAAACTGTCCCTGGCTCACTGTCACTGCATCTGCCAGAAATGTGGGAAGTCTCCGGTTACAACCGCGTAGCGCCACAGTGGGCTATTCACTATAGCCTGGCCTATACCAGCTGGAGCCAGTTCCAGGAGCTGAAAGCGACCGGCACCAACGGTCAAACGCTGTTCTATAAGGACGAGAGCTTCCACGACGCCTATCGCATTGCGTTGGGTACCACCTATTATATGGATGATAACTGGACATTCCGTACCGGTATCGCATTCGATGACAGCCCGGTACCGGCTGATAAGCGCTCCATCTCCATTCCGGATCAGGACCGCTTCTGGGTGAGTGCTGGTGCAACCTACGCGTTCAACGAGAATGCTTCTGTCGATGCGGGCGTATCTTATATGCATGGCCAGAAAGTGACCTTCAAGGAAGGCCCGTACGAATTTACCTCTGAAGGTAAAGCCTGGCTGTTCGGTACTAACTTCAACTACGCGTTCTAATCGCGCAGGGATAAAAAAAGGTGAGCGTTGCTCACCTTTTTTATTTATTCCGAATCAATATCTTTGAGTTCGTTTTCAATAGCCTTCGCGTTTGGATTATCTTCCGGCTTCAGCTTGCCGCCGTTGGCGATAAAGTCATGATTCTGGAAGTACGCTTCACGCACCATAATGTACGGATCGGACGACTGGCGCAGCAGACCGTCTGAATCGAGCAGTTGCGCACGGGTTTCAATCCCTTCCACCGTCCATTTACCCACCGACAGCGGCCAGGTCAGCCACGACAGAACCGGATACAGCGTATCGACCATATCGCCGCCATCATCACGCACGGTGAAGCTGCCATAGAACGGCAGATGGACGTAAGGGCCGTAACCGACACCATAATGCCCCAGCGTACTGCCGAAACGGTGCGGCTGTTCACGCTGCAGTTTCGGGTTTGCCATACCTGCAACATCAATAAAACCACCCATCCCCAGAATGGAGTTCAGGAAGAAGCGGGTAAAGTGCACCATCCCCTGATAAGGATCGCCCTGCAGGAAATAGTTCACCATCACCGCAGGCTCTTCGAGGTTGCTGGTAAAATTGCTTAACCCGTTACGCGCGGGCTGTGGAACGTAATCACGCCATGCTACTGCCACCGGGCGAACCACATACGGGTCCAGCACGTTGTAGTTGAAGCTATACATAGAGCGGTTAAATCCTTCGAGAGGATCGGAGCGTCCCGTTTGCTCCCCGGAGCTGGCGCAGCCCACAAGCATCGTCGCGCCCAGCGCAAGCGCCGACAGCCGAAGTTTCATAAATATCTCCCTGTTCAGTATGGCTATCGTTGATTGCCATCCGTAACGGAGCATCTGGCGCTCCGTCTGAAAACGTGCAAGTGATTGTAACAGCACGTTTACCGATGTCTATGAGTACAGTTACGGGCAGTAATCACCGTGACTCTGATCTCAGCATAGCCTGACTTTTGGAATTCGTTTCGCTGGCAATTTTATAATGTCTTTGAACAAGATGTATCACCTTTGTTGTCATTCCCGCCAATTTAAGAGCATCCCCACAGGCATCCCGATAAAAGCCGCTACGCTTAAAAGAAAGATCAACCTCCAGGAGCAGATATGAAAGAAGTGGGTGAAGACAAAATTGGCGAAAGTAATGAGGAACATGAAATTGAAAGCGAGGAGAAAGCGCGCGGTGAGGAGATAGAGATTGATGAGGATCGCCTCCCCTCCCGCGCGATGGCAATCCACGAACATATACGCCAGGACGGCGAAAAGGAGATGGAGCGCGATGCCATGGCCCTCTTCTGGTCAGCTATCGCGGCTGGACTGTCAATGGGCGCCTCGCTGCTTGCTAAAGGGATATTTCATGTGCAGCTGGAGGGCGTGCCCGGCGGATTTTTACTGGAGAACCTCGGCTACACCTTCGGCTTTATTATCGTCATCATGGCCCGCCAGCAGCTGTTTACGGAGAACACGGTGACCGCCGTACTGCCGGTGATGCAAAACCCCACCCTCGGCAATTTTGGTTTATTGATGAGGCTCTGGAGCGTGGTTCTGCTGGGAAATATCATCGGCACGGGCATCGCGGCCTGGGCATTTGAATATATGCCGATATTTGATGAACCCACCCGGGACGCGTTTGTGAAGATCGGTATGGATGTGATGAAAAACACGCCGGTCGAAATGTTTTCTAATGCCATCATCTCTGGGTGGATTATCGCCACAATGGTGTGGATGTTCCCTTCTGCCGGTAGCGCTAAAATCGTGGTGATCATACTCATGACCTGGCTAATTGCGCTGGCGGATACCACGCATATCGTGGTCGGTACCGTTGAGATACTCTACCTGGTCTTTAATGGCACGCTTCACTGGAGCGATTTTTTCTGGCCGTTCGCCATTCCGACGCTGGCGGGGAATATCTGCGGTGGAACGTTTATCTTCGCGCTGTTAAGCCATGCCCAAATCCGTAACGACATGTCGAATAAACGCAAAGCCGAGCTTAAGGCGCAGGCAGAAAAGGATAAAGCAGCAAAAAAATCAACCTGAATGGTGACTCTTTGAGCAGTCAGGCGGCAACGCGCTTAACGCAAAGTGTAAATAACGCTATACTCGTGCCGCCTCGTCCCCTTAGTTAAATGGATATAACGAGCCCCTCCTAAGGGCTAGTTGCAGGTTCGATTCCTGCAGGGGACACCATCTCTAACAGAACCAACCTCTTCTCTTCAGAACCAAATGCCCATCACACCTTTATAATTAGACATTCATACTCAACCGAAGCGAACCAAAGCGAATTGACTACAGCAAACTTTTGCGGGCATATTGTGGGCATACTGCAAAATGACCACGGATTTATGCCCACATGCTTACGGTAAAGCAAATCGACGCAGCCAAACCAGCGGAAAAATCATATCGCCTCGCAGATGCTGGAGGGCTTTTCCTGTTCGTTCCGCCATCAGGGAAAAAGGTGTGGCGCATGCGTTACCGGTTTGACGGTAAAGAAAAGACGCTGGTCATTGGTCCCTATCCGGAAATCTCTCTCACCGAAGCCAGGGCTAAACAGTCTGAAGCAAAAATGAAATTGCTTACCGGGGTAGACCCGGCCGAGCAGAAGCAGGCATTAAAGAAGAAAGAGAAAGAGGAAGTGGCTGATTCATTCGGCGATATCTTCCGTGAGTGGCACGCGCATAAATCAAAGGTGTGGTCGAAAGGATATTCTGACGAGATGATGAGTATGTTCACTGACGACATTCTGCCGGTCATCGGTCACTTACGCATGGATGATGTTGAGCCAATGACGCTGCTGAAGGTTATCAGGCTATTCGAGGACAGGGGCGCAATGGAACGCGCTGATAAGGCGAGGAGAAGGTGTGGGGAAGTGTTCAGTTATGCGATCATAACTGGCAGGGCTAAATACAATCCTTCCAGAGACCTTGCTGGGGCAATGAAGGGATACAGAAAGCAGAACTACCCTTTCCTTCCTATGCACCGCATACACGAATTCCAGCATGCTTTAAACGCATATGGCGGTTGGATTGTCTCTAAGATAGCGGCGCAGATTCTTCACTATACAGCTATGCGTACTGTGGAATTGCGTTCGCTGGTATGGACGGGAATTGATTACGAAACCAGGTTAATCAGTGTTGACCCTGAAATCATGAAAGGAAGAAAGCTGCATGTCGTTCCTATGTCTGACCAGGTTATAGAATTATTCAAATTCCTGCAACAAATCACTGGTCAGTACGAGCTATGCTTCCCTGGCAGAACTGACAGGAAGAAGCCAATCAGTGAGAACGCTGTCCTTGGCGTGATACGCAGCATTGGCTACGAAGGCCAGACGAGCGGACACGGCATGCGTCATCAGTTCAGCACAGTCCTGAACGAGAAGCACTGGAACAAAGACGCGATAGAGATGCAGCTGGCGCACGTTAGCGGCGGCACGCGCTCTGTATACAATCACGCTGAATATCTCGATACGCGTCGTGAAATGATGCAATACTGGGCGGATTGGTTAGATGAGAAGGTGGCGTAGCGCCACCTACATCACCGGACAATCATCAAACTCACCAGAGCGAGCATCGTTGATGATGTATGTGATCACACCAAATATTGCATCCGGGCTCGTCCCGTCATCGTAAGCCGGTATCTCTTCGCGCCTTCCCGTCTGCAAATCTTCGAGATGAGGCTTTGGGTGAGTGCGGTATCGCTTTATCCTCAGATCACCCTCCATTCTGCAAACCAGCAATGAGCCATCACAAGGCCTCAGCGATGCGTCAACGACGAGTAGCGCCCCATTGATAATGCCTTCACGATAATGCGTTGCACCGGCTCGCATGAAGTACGTAGCCGCTGGTCTCGATATGATGCGCTGGTCAAGCGATATGCGTTGCTCAACATAATCTTGTGCTGGACTCGGGAATCCCATAATTCACCTCCGATAGTTACTGTATATGCATACAGTATTATCGATCGGTGACGCCGATCAAGCCGCTTTTGCAAACAGAATGATCAGATTCCTCTTAGCTGTTAAAATCACTCGCCTTTTAACAGACAAGAAAGTTGATGATGATTGCCAACATCCAGTATCTGCGGTTCCTGGCCGCCTTCCTCGTGATTTATGCTCACGCAAATCTTGCCGTTTATGGCATTACCCCACAGATAACAAACCTTGGTGGTGTTGGTGTTGACATATTTTTCATCATCAGCGGTTTTATCATGCCTTACATCATTTACGGCGGCCTCTATAAGGATGGCATGACGCCAAAATTAACGCCTATTGGGTTCATAAAGCGCCGCATAACTCGCATATGGCCTTTGTACCTTGTCGCAACACTGGTAGTGGTGTTCATGTCATGGCTGGTTGATTCTGGTGCTATATCCCAGCCTACTGCAGATTTCGCATATATCTTCAACGGATCGCGGTTAGACCTCATGTGGATCATCAAAACGATGACGTTCATGAACTTTGATAAGCCGCCAATTCTTGGCATAGGCTGGACTTTGCAGTTTGAATTCCTGTTCTATTTCCTGCTTGCCGGCCTGCTTGCGATTGGCATCAAAAAAGCCAACTCACTCGAGTTTTATTCAGTCTGCGCTCTGGTGGTTTTCGGTGCAGGTAACGCACTGGCTCACGGCGAAAGTAAGGTTCTGGTAACGCTGTCCAGCCAGATGTTTATCGAATTCATCCTCGGCATGTATCTTTACCGCATGTACTCAGCAGGATGCGTCCTGCCGAAGTGGCTGGCGTGGGTGGGTATCGCTTCTTTCTTTCCGCTTTTTGCATTCGCTAACTCGGGTGTTTTCGCTTATAACGATTATTCACGGCTGCTCACATGGGGCATCCCAGCGTTCGTGATTGTCTGGTCGGCTCTGAGCCTTGAGGGAGTCATTCCTCATAACCGTGCCTTTCTGCTGCTCGGTGATTCATCATACAGCCTGTATCTGTCTCATGGTATTTCAGCGCCGGTATTCCTGTTTATCTGGACGCAGTTTGGCCTCGATAAGACTGTTAGCATAGTTCCTTATGTAATCGTCTATTACATCTACTGTCAGGTTATCGCCCTTGCCTGCTATAAGTTTATTGAAAAGCCTGTTAATGGCTGGATAAAGAAAAAAGCATACGGAAAAGCTAAATGAAAAAATTAATTATTGCTTCACTATTGTCTGTGTCATTTTGTGCCGCAGCTGAAATACCAGCTGCACCTGATGACTACACGACGTGCACGGATGTAAAGTGCAGCAACTACATTGTGAATAAGTTTAATATTCACCCTTCTTTCTTTGGTGGGAAATTCGTTTATTCGGATACTATTTACGCATCTGAGGATTTTAAACGCGAAAGACTGCTGTTCAGGCCTACAGGCCCGGTCATGATGTTCAATCAGACTACCGGTGAGCTCTATCATAACGGTACCGATTTCAGGGTATCAGCCGACAAAATAGCAATCCCTGATGGCTCTGCTATCCCGGTAGCTAAATCAGGATTTAAAAAGCCGCTTAAAGAAGATAAAAACTTTAACATCAACGTTACGACTGAATACCAGAAATATCAGATTTCGGCGTCTTACAAGAAGGCAGATCGCCTTTACCTGAAAATGAGCGGCGGGGTTACAGACTTACGTAATTACGTTAAAAGCCTGCAGGAAATGAAGGTGACGTATTACGGGGATAGCATTACTTTCGGTGCGAATGCCAGCGACATATACTCAGAGCCGCATCAACCTCCATACGTTGGTCTGGTATCTGCTTACATGTCTATGGTGAAGGGTGGTAAATATCATTACTACAATCCTTCAGTGCCGGGTTGGACTTCCAATAACGCCTACTACAGCACTGACGGAAGACTCACGAAGCTTAATTCTGATGTTTATATCATTTCATTTGGCATGAACGACTCGAATGATTTGCCGCCGAAAGAGTATTTCTTCAGTATCGATGCTCTGATAAAAAATATCAAAAGCAAAAATAAGCATGCGCGAATCGTACTGCTTTCTTCTACCCTTCCTAATCCTGAATGGGTACTTCCGAAGAAAGAGTATTTCCCGCTATACAGCGAAGAGTTGAAAAAATTATCTCTCAAATATAATCATGTGACATTTGTCGACATAACAAATGTCTGGTCTCAGATGCTTAAGCGAAAAAACATCTATGCGATTACTGGTAATGGTGCAAACCACCCTGCAGATATGGGTCACAGGGTGATCGCAGAGGCATTGCTCACAGCCTTCCTTGGCGATGACTTCTCTTAAACAACAATTTTCAGGAAGTTTGAAGCATCTTTATAGATGGTGCCCGCAGGGGCACCGGATATTTCAGGCAGTGTTTTAACATTTTTCAGAGCCACCATTCCATCAGTAGAAAGCTCAATGCTCGGCGCACCATTGTTCATATTGATTTTCAAGGTTCCTACCGCGCTCCCTCCATTAGTGCTGGTCCATTCAAGAGAGGCTATGTCGAGCCCTGTATCTGAGTTAGATGTTCCCTGAAGCTTTATTTTTGCGCCGCCACTTCCTGTGATTCTGAAAGCGGCGTTAGTGCCGTTGGGCATCGCAACATCCAATGGCTCCTTTGGGTCTAACGTATGAACGCCAACGAACGGCATATCAGTAACACCGCCTCCTGCCGCCTTTGCCGTTATTGCAGGCACGACAGAATTGGCAAAGATTGCCACTGATTTAGCGCTTGAGTTTACAGCCTGGTTGCCGGAGTTAATGCCAGACCCGATGACAATAGCACCGCCGTATGCCTGAGCATAACGACCAACGGCAAACGCACCATCACCCGCTGCTCTCGTTGAATAACCCAGCGCTGTTGCGCCAATTCCATCGCTTGCCACGCCTCCTGGGTCTGTAGTGAAGCCCGCTCTGGCCTGGGTAAAGTACCCTGCTGCAAATGCAGCACGCGAATTCGCCTCTACTTCTTCACAAAGAGCTGCGGACTTGGCACCCAGAGCAATAACATTTTTACCGAACGCAAATGAACAGTACCCTTCAGCGTTTGGTGAGGTAATATCATCAGGATTACCTGTCGCACTGCCAGCACCACCTGCAAGAGATGCCACGCCATACGTAACGCAGTCATGCCCGAATGTTGTGGTGTATACAGCGAATGACGCTCCGTTTCTGTTAAATGACACAGAATAATCGCCAATCATGGCGGGGTCACCCCACGAGTTTCTTGATGGCAGCCCTCGCCAGTAGTTCTTCTCATCATCAAGAGGCTCAAGGTCGGAGCCGCCAACTCGCAGATATCCTTTTATCTTGTCAAATAACCACATCACCCCCTGAGTAAGTGATGAGCCTACAGGTATTCCATAATTTACCTTCTGCCCGATTAACTTCATGCCATCGTCCTGCGCCAGTTCATCACGCAGGGTGTTTGGATTGTATTTCAGTACGTCAGCAAAATAGTGCTGCTGAACACCAACGGCATCGTACACAGCCATGGAATACTCGTCGGACACAACGAACTTTGCGATCTGACCGCTGTAAACAAGATACCCCCCACTATTGATGATCAGTGGCTGGGAAACAGGGATAACTGTTCCTGATTCGGTTTCAACATAAACCTGAATCTGATTTGAAGGTACTGTAGGGTCTGTGTCCTTTGCTCCTATGTATACCGTGCCGTTAGCAATAGCCTTAAATGAACTGGCTAACGTATACGGTGTTACTGGCATACCTACTAAAATATTCTGAATATCGTCAGCCATTCATGTACTCCGGACGTGTAAAAGCAGCGCAAGGGTTAACTTGCGCGACTTTGCGTTATGGGTGGTTATAATCGTTAAAATATTGGAGGATTTATGGAACGTGACTTACTGAACTTTGCCTTCTTAATCTTCGGCCTTGTGGTGGGTAAGCTTTTATTCGCTTAAAGCTTCTGATTTTGCACCCTGAGCGAATGAGTTAACAATGCGCTCAACGTCAGATAACGCTTTCTCGAAGGCTGTAGAACCGCGTGGAGTGTTAGCCAGGCGAAGCATTGCATTACGCGCAGGTTCACTCTCATACATCCGCGCAAGCAAACCATAGCCACCACCGACACCCAATAACGCAGGGTTTGTAACAGTTCCTATTCCCATGATGAATGGAATAGTTTGCTGACCTGTAGGAGTTGTAACGCCTGCCTGGCCTGCTCTCTTTGTTGACTCAAGATAGTTCTTCAGCCCCTTCAGGTACGCAGCATCACGGCCTTTGAACGCAATTCCAGTTTGGTTGGACATCAGGTTAACTTGTCGAAGGAACTGGTCAGGTGAGCCACCTGATTTCTCCATAGCCTTACCGATAATGCCATTACGCATCTGAGCTCGACCAATCTGGCCTACAGAGTTATATAGATTCTGCACCTCAGATTTGTTCTTACTAAAAAGCATGTTGTTGACAACTTCTGGTGTCAGGTCGCCTTTCATCAGAACGTTCTTCAATCGCGTATTCTGTAGCTTGCTGGCCTCATCTGCGTAAACCGCATTGGCTTGCTTATATCTGCGTAGAGTGTCATTCCCTAGGTTCTGGCCGATGGAGCTATCAATGTCACCTGTCATAGCTCGGTACACGCGCTGAATGGCAGCATCAGAGCGATTGGGCATTACAACTCGCTCACCTTTTACATCCTGCCTGAACTGGCTGCGGAGATTGCTTAACTGCTGCAGGTCTACATTCCCTCCTGCAAGCTCATCCCTGTACGCCTGAAGTTTGCTGATAGTGCCTGTATCAGCGACCTTGCCCAGTTTCTGAAGGTTGGCTATCTCGTCGTCAATTTGCTGCAGTGCTCTCGTAGGCTGGATATTTACTCCAGCCATTGAATTTTGTACCTGCTCAAGCCGATTTCCTGCCGCCTGTTTTATTCCAGCCGTTTTTGATTTGAGGCTGCCAATTACGATGGATGGGTCATACTCACCAAAGCGAGATGCATACTCATTCACTAGTTGGCTGCGAGCTTCCTGTTGGCCTGCACGCATTGAGCTAGTTCCGACGAATGGAATGTTCTCAGCAGTAGTCTGCGCCATGCGGCCGACGCGTGAGTTAGGCTGCAGAACGTCAGTTGTATGAAGCGGAACGTCTGCAGAGTTAGCGAATCTAATAGCCTGCTGCGCTTCAGGAGAGATTGCGCCTTTAACACCGCGATATGCAGCTCCTGCTGCGTGACCGAGCTGATTAATTGCACCACCCAATACAACACCAGTGCCAAGGTCTGTAGCCAGTGCAGAGGGGTCATTCTGCTCACTATTCGCAGCCATTGAACCCACGGCGTTTTCTGCCAGTAAGCGTGATGCCCCCTGCGCTACTCTTCCGGCAATAGTTGGAGCCTGTGTTGCTATGCGCTCCGCACCGACAGGCGTTAGGTAAGGAAGCGCTTCAGCGAAGATTTTCCCTTCAGTTGTCTGCGGAGTTAATGCTCCTTGCTGCAGGCCTAAATCCTGGGCAAGACCTTCCGTAGTGACTCGTGGAGCTGGTTGATATGTTCCGTCACCTAAACCAAGCTTATTGCCAGCCCATGCCCCAGCACTAACTACGGCATCAGCCATGGATGCAGGGATGTTTGCCAGGTTGACGCCAGCCTGAAGCAAACCACGACCTGTTTCTGCTGCAGCACTGCCAAGGTCTGACAGGAATCCGCCTTGTTGCTGTGAATCAACCTGCTGCTGTTGAGCTTGCTGCGTATCCTGCGGCTGCTGTTCCTGCTGTGGTGGTGGATATGCAGCATAGAACTGATCGCGAGCATCAGCCCATTTATCTCCAACCTGTGGCGCAACCACTTCATCGAAATATTGCGCCTGTGCCTGTGCTTTTTCTGATGGTGATAATGCCTGATACTGCTTAGAGGCAATAACGTCTTTCCATGCCTTAGCCATTAGTCACCCCATAGTGAAGAGAAGCCGGTGCTTTGCTGTGGTTGCTGTGCTGGTTGAGATTGTTGTGCTAATCGTGAGGTCTGTGACTGCGCACTGCGATTACCAACATCTACGCTGTACTGCTGGTTGTAGTTGTCGGTGTACTGCTGAATATCTCGCAGTGACTGCTGCATTGCTTCCGGGCTTGAGTAGTCTACCTGCGGCATCCCCTGGAAATACATCTTCGCTTCTGCAACGGTGTTGATGCCTGATGCACCCATATCCCTTGCTGCAGCTATGCCCTGATTCTGCATCTTGCCCTGAATGCGCTTAGTGGCATTGAATAACTGTCGTTGTTCGCCGCCACCTAAACGGCTACGCACTTCGGCATCCCATGATGGAGAGCCATTGCCTCCTGTTACGCCAGTCATGAAATCAAGCTTGTCTGTAGGTGCATTAAGGATTGCGTTCAGGTCTTTAGCCATAGCGTAATTCTGCGCACTGGCAGCAGATGTAGCAGGTGCTGCAATAGAGCTTGCTGGTACGCGAACTGTGTTACCTGCGTTGTCTACGCCCTCATAGAATGCATTCTGACCGGCACCGTGAAGTTTTCCAACAATCTGGACAGTGCGCCCGTCTGATAGCTGAACTGTGCGACCATCTGAACCTGCATTTCCAGATGCATTAGCTCGCTGGTTGGCCATATCTTGTCCACGTCGAGCAGTAGCGGCTGAGATGTCCTGGCCGCGTGCGGTGATATCCTGCCCACGGCGCTGTAATGATTCACCGGCCTGATTACTGCGGATGGTTTCGTTGAGTTTATCTCGGTCAAGAGCCTGTCCGACAATCTTGTCCTGAGCGTTAAAGTAATCAACGGGACCAAGTGCAGCCATCCCAAGATGGTCGACAAACTCACCGAATTGCTGCGGATTCTGCTGGTATGTCTGCGCTACTTCACGCGGATCAAGCCCTACTCTCTGCAGGTCTGCAGCGTTATTCTGCAGCCACGCTCCCATAGCTTCTGGCGAGGTAGCGGCGAGACGAGCGGCTGCAGCAAGATTTCCAACGGTGTTGCGCTGGTCTTCATCGACAAACTTCATTCCATTGCGAACTGCGTCAACCTGGTCAGGATATTGCGCAGCTAGTTGGCGCATGGCATTACGGTCACCTGATGCATATGCTTGCCCATATGCTTTCTGGAATTCCTGCTGGCGCTGAGCCTGTGCCTGTTTGTTGTAGATATCCAAAACAGAGCTGGCACCCTGAAGAGCCTGAAGCCCAATATTGTCACGCCCGGAACGTATGTCCTCGTTGTTCTGCCTGATATAGGCAAGAGCAGCATTCGCATCATTAGCCTGAGGCGCGTTAACATTTGCAGAACCAAGACCAGCAAGTAATCCGCCTGCATTACCCTGTTGCCACGTTGCCATCTTTCACCTCAGAACATTGTTGAAGCGCCGCCAATAATGCCGCCTGCTAGCGCACCGATGCCTGTCCCGATCACCGGAACGACACTACCAATTGCCGCACCTGTTGCCGCACCTGTTGCCGCACCAGAAATAAATTGCTGCGTACCTGAAGGCCTGTTTGCACCTGCGGCTGCGGCGTTTGCTTGTTGCTGATAAAGCTGACCCACGTTGTTGGCATAGTTCTGCCCTGCGGTTGCCTGTCCGGTTAGCGCACCAAGACCAATATTTGCCAGGTTCTGATAGTTATTCATCTGCCCTGACAGCCAGCTTTGTCCTAATGTTGGGGCGATAGTTGCTAATTGGTTGCTTGTTGCTGTTGAACCAAGTCCACCTGTTGCCTCTGCCGCAGTGAGGGACTGATATCTAGCCTGGTTAGCCAGGTCTTTGTACTGCTGAGAGTTGTAGTAATCGTTCAGTGCCTGCCCCTGACCTTGCAGTGATGACAGATTTTGCAGCTGAGAAACATACTGCTGTGCAAGTGGAGTGAACGGTGCAAGGTTCTGCATGTTCGTTTGCCACATCTCGCGCTGTAATTCCACACCCTTCTTCGTTGCATCAGCCTGAGCGCCAGCGCCTCCATCACCACCCTTCTGATATACAGCTTTGCTGAGATGCTTATGGGCAATCTGATGAATTTGCATTTACTAGCTCCTCATATTTATTGCGCGGTAATTGATAGAGGGTTACCCCAATAGGCTTTCCATTGCTTATATAAGCGTCATCCATGTGTCCTATTCTGGTTGCACCAAGCAGGACGATGAATGAGCGACCATATTTTGTGGTATCGGGTACCATCGTGATGCTGTTAAGGAATGGGGAATTTTCGAGAAGCCATTTGCAGAATAAGCGATGACCTTGCAGTGCGTATTCACCACGGAATCCAGGAGAATAGATAACGTGGCATTCCACTACGCTATGCCAGAAGTTTCTGACCTCATGCACGCCAGCGAGCAGGACGCCTTCGTAGATGCCGACATAAACTGCATCAGGCTTGATGAAGTATGTGTCTCCGCTATCTACGATGTTTCCTGTGTTTTCTGGGTCGTTAAGGAATTCTGCAAGCTTCACCGGGTTATCGATGAGCTTTATTTGCATTAGTTTATTAATCCGTGACTTCGCATAGCATCTTCAAGTGCTTTCGCTACCTGTCTCACCTCAGTCAGGCCGGTTGCGATGTTAGATACTTCCGCCTGGCTATAGGTTGCGCTTACCGTATAGGTCTGGTCTGCAAAGAACCCTGTCTTTCTTGGGCTTCCTGTAGATGTTGTCCATCCAGTTACGCGGGCTCCAACGACCTTTGTTCCATTGACAGAATATGAAGTGTCTACGTTTAAAGTTGATGCGAGAGATTGAGGTGAAGTGGTTGTCTTTGAAACATAGTCAGCCTGGAGGGATGTTATTGCAGATTCTGCGTTAGTAACCCTGGTCGTCAGGTTGGTCAGGTTCATCTGAATTGTAGATATTTGCCCCTCAGCATTTGTCACTCTTAACGTAAGAGAGGAAATGGCGGAGGAGTTAGCTGTTATCCTTAATTCGTGATCTTGAACTTCAATGGTTAGCTGATTAATGTCTGAAGCTTGCTGAGCAAGGGTGACGTCCTGCTCGCCATTCTTTATGGTTGCCTGATAAGCCAGGTCATTGGCGTTATTAGAGGCGTTTGCGATGTTCTGGATGTTTGAAGACTGACGCATAAGGTAGAGGTAATATGCGTTTGTCAGCCCTTCAGGTAACGCAGAGGAGTCAAGCCTGTTAGGGATGACAGTAACTTTCTGTGGTTCTGCCATTATTCTATCCTCACCTGACAACCGCTTAGCGTTACAGGAGATGAAGTAACGATGCGGATTTTAAAGCCAAGGTTTTTACGAATACGACCTATACGCTTCCAGATCGCTCTCTTGTCATACCTGAACGGCGCGTTCCACTGGATCATCTGCTCTCTTCCATACATGATTCCGTCTGTCGTAGCTGAGATAAACATGCGCTCGGCGATCTGCTCTACCCCGGTACTGGATTCAAGCTCAAAGTCGAATACGCGCGCGTTATCAGCTTTAAAAAGAGGGGTAAAGAGAAGATGCTCCTGGTGCTCTCCATATTGACTGGAAATAGCAGTGTTTAGCTGACCTTTAAATGGTCTTGTTTTGTCGCCGCAGGTGATTCTGTTTCCTTCGTACACAAGGTCAATCGCGCTATACACATCATCATCAAGACCACTTTTCAGAATCGACCATTGCCGCCCTGCAGTGGTTACTGCAGCATCGTAGACAAGAACGCATCTGTTGAGGTGAACGAGCAACAGTTCGTGACCTTCAAACCTGATAACCTCCATAACACCCTGCGCTAGCTCATCACTGGTATGTGACTGAAGAATCTTCTCAACGGTAGAGGTTGCTATCTTCACTGCAGCGCCGGAGTTGATGATGTAGACAGAAGGAGCGCCGGTTGCCGGGTTACTGATAAACGCATGGGTGTCTGCGAATTTTGTTTTGCAGTATGTCCCCGCGATACCCTTCTGAACCATCATCGATGGCTGAGTCTGGTAAAGAGCCACGCCTGGTGCAGATGAGTTTCCGGTCAGGTCGAAATACTCAATGGTCGACGTGCCGAAGCAAACGACATAATCGCGCCAGTTATCGATGCCAATAATTCCATCAGGCTGGCTTTCGGCCCTGTACTCTGCGCTGTATCTGTCAGGCTTTGACTCATCCTCAAGGTCGCTGATGAAGAATGAATCAGTACCTTCTTTCGCCCAGATGTAACGCGATCTGTTCCGACACATGTCGCGCAGATAGCCAAGGTCATACTGAACGTAACCAGAATCAACAGGCCAGTTACTGAGGGCTTTAACTTCTCCGCTATATCTGAACAGGGTATAGGTCCCGTTCGTGCCTACAGCATGACTATTGTAGCTGTATGCCATGCTTACGCGCCCCGTTACCGATAGCTCGGAAACCACTGCGTCACCACGGTATAACTTCCTTCCCATTACGCGATACACAGCGCCCTGATTTGCGTTGTAAATCGCTCCCATTGATGCTCCATCAACATCAGCGGTCTTTACGATTCCCGGGAATGAGCGGAGATAGCCATTGGAATTCAGGACTTCTTTTGGCACTGCCAGCATGTTAACCGGCAGATAATCGATATAGTCGGCGTTCCTGAAGTCCTTGCCGACTCCTTTCATTAACGGCAATTGCTGAATCGGCATTTACTCACCTATGGATTTGGCACATCACCGTCAATAGGTGGCAGGTCGCCAGGGTAATAACGGTCTGATGTGAACACGTCATACTTGTTACCCTGACCAACAGGGAAGTCACCACGACGGCGCATTGATGGAACGACAAGGGTATCTGTCAGGAGTGCGTCATAAGAGCGCTGTGCGTTTGTCAAGACGCTTGATGATGGCTCAAGGTTGTAGTCTGAGAGGATGCGCAGCATTAGCTGATAGCCAACAGCCTGCATATATTTGCGCGGCAGTCCGGAGTCATCGTCCGGCAACGGTTCCTCACCATCCGCCGCGAACAGGTATCCAATCTCACCAGGATTGATCTGCCACTCGTACATCATATTTTCGAGGTCCTGAATGGCATCCTCGACAGACTGAGGTTCTACATCAGTCAGGGTGGCATTTGATGCAATCGCTGGCTTACGTAGTGCAAAGAGTACGATGTCACCCTTTGTTAGAGTCGTCGCCATTATCTGCCGCCTTACGTCCGCGCTTGGTTGCTGGCTTCAGGTCGTCAATGGACGCGACAAAGCCGAGCTTTTCGTAAATCGGGAAGTCTTTCTCTACGATAACGGCCTGAACATGGCCGGCTTCGTTATCAGCGGTAAGGAATACGCTCATGCGCTCCATATCGTCTCCTCAAAAAGAAAGGGGCAGAAGCCCCTTGATGTTATGGGTTGCCGAAGAACTGACCACCCATGTGCGGGTTAAAGCACACGTAGGCTGGCAGCAGGTCGAAACGCATTTTCTGCACGTTGGCATCACCATCTGCGTATTTGTGAACGCGGATAGAGAAGCCTTCGTAGGTAGCGACTGCTGAGTCGATGCTGTTCAGTTTTGGCAGAGGAATAGTGCCGAGACCGCAGAAGAATTTGTTGTAGAACAGATTCGGCTTCATGGTCTGGCTTGCGGTACCAATCACGGTAACGGCATCACCTGCAGTCACAGCGCGGCTGACTGCGTTGTACTGTGGGTTGGTGGTGTCGTAAATAGGTACACCAGAAAGCGTTACAGTCACCAGGCCACCCGCAGTGGAGTTAGCGTCAGCCAGCACGGTTGCGGTGAAGCTGATAGGCGTAGAGCCGTTATACAGCGCCTGCTTACTCTGCTGCTGCAGCCAGTAGGTGTTGGTGAACTTAATCTGATCGCCAGCTTTGAGGAAGCCAGTGATTGATGCAGTTGCGCCAGCCAGAGTTACGGTGAACTGATAGGTATCCTTCACTGCATTGTAGGTAACGGTAGGTGTAGCAGAGACAGTCAGCGTGCCGCCAAATGCGCCCTGAGTACGTGATGCCAGACCGTTAGACATCAGCGCACGGATGCCGCCGAAGTTAGAAGCAATCTGAGCCTGCTCCCACGCAGTGCGCACCAGTTGGTCAGATGCATGCAGACCAGACTGAGCATCAGCCAGGCGCTGTGCAGACCATGGGTCCATTACCGCGTAGTTTTCGCCCTCTTCAACGCCCAGGTCTTTCAGGAAGGATGCAGTTTGCGCAACATCGGACCATTTGTTGATTGGGGTATTTGGACTCCCCAGCGACAGAGCGCCGTTGTTCATCATGAACTTGGCAAGCTCAGTTTCCAGGTCGGTGACGATACGCTGACGCACAGGTGCCAGAATTTCGTCGAGCTGGTTAAGCTTGATAGCCTCTTCCAGTTGGCCGTACTCCACAGCAACGGTGATGTAGTTTCCGACTTTACCAGTAGCTTTGCCTGAAATCAGGTTGTTCTTGGCCTGACCGGAGATATCACCGGTCGCGGTGCGCAGTGAGGCGAACTGATGCGGGCGCTTGAAGCTTACGCTGTCCCCGGTGCTGGAGTTGATTTCACCTGCCAGTAACTGGCGGTCGACGGTTTTAGCAAGAACCAGGTCTGACATGAAGCCAGGCAGGAATTTTTTCAGAACGATTTGACTGACGTTACTGTCGAGATTGTTAGTAGCCATTTAGCAGTTTCCTTTATTCGATTTTTGCGCCGGGGCAGAGTTTGTTGAAGTCGTCTTGTTTCGCATCAGCGCCGCCACCACGAACTTCCGGCTCTGGTTTGATGGCTTTCTTTGGCTTCGGTGCAAGGCTTACCTGCTTGCTAATCTGGCCTAAGAGGAATGCTGCGCGAATTGGGTCTGTCTCAGCGGCTACACGCTGGCGTAGTTGTGGATTCTTACCGAGTGCATAGGCGATCAGCTCTGAACCCTCGTCTGCTGCATGAATAATGATTTCCTGCTGAATTGGCTTAAGCTCACTAAGAACGATGCTTTCCATCTCCTGGTAATCTTTTACCGGGAGCTTGGCTGCACGTTGTTTGTGGGCCTCTACTCGCTGCTGGAAACGCTGCTGATATTCTTGCTGCTGACGTTCTTTCTGCTGCTTCTGCTGTTCGGCATGGCTCTTTTTCTCATGCCAGTCAGTCATTGCCTTCTCAAACGCTGCCTCGTCGTATTCGCACGACTCAAGAGTCGGCTTTGGAGGAATAACGTCTGCTTGCTGCTGTGGTTGCTGCTCTGCTGGCCTGGATTGAATCTGCTCAAGCTGGCGGCGCAGTTCCCGTAACTCTTTATCTTTTTCGCGGTTGTTCTTGCGTAAATCTTTCACCCACTGAGGAGCAGGTTGACCATCAACGTGATCGTCATCCTCTTCCGTCAGTGGGATTTCTTCATCACCGACGCGCAGGGAGTATTCTTCCGGCTGCTCTTCGGCCTGTTCACTCTCGGTATCCGCTTTCGCTTCCGATTCCTGGACTTTCTCCTCAGGTTTTGGTTGCTCAGTGGTTACTTCTTCGGCTGATTCCTGTTTTTCAGACAGGTCAATAACCTGACCGTCGATGATCAGTTCGCTTTCCATTGATTACTCCTGCTTAGCTCGGCATTGAGTCTGCCGGTGACTGTGGTGATGTAGGGATTTGCTGCCGTTGTGATTCAGCTACGTCACTGAGAAGCCTGATGGCCTCCATGACTGCCTTATCATTGATGTTTCTGGCCTGAGCCAGTTTGTAGACTGTGTTCGCCTGACTCTCCATCGCATCCTGTTGTGCAGTGAATGCCTTGATTTGAGTCTGCGCTGTTTCGTTCTGCGCTTTCTGCTGCTCTGCCTGGGCTGCGATGATTTGAGCCTGGGCAATGAGGGCGTTAGGGTCTTGCTGACTCTGAGCTGCCATTTGAGCCTGCTGAACAATCTGCTGCTCTTTGGCATTGCGAGGTTTAACTACGCCTGCAGTAAGTAATTTGTTGCGGTTGTATTCTTTGTAATCATCCAGCCCTTCTCCATCCATGTTGTCCATTATCAGGCCGCGAATAATTCCAGCTTCAGGGTCTTGTGGGAGCATGGTATTGAGGACGTTTGTAAGGGCAGCAACTGTTGCATCACGCCGTGCTGTGTAGCTTGGACCCACATCAACAGTTACATCGTAGCGACCAGTTGAAAGGTCATTCAGTGCAACAACTTGCCCTGTTTGCCGGTCTACAACCTGAGCATTCATCAGTGCGATATCGTCAGTACCATCCTCGTTGACGACGCGAACCTCGCGGTCTGAACCATATACCTCACGAGCCATAGACAACCAGACTTCACCGGCACGCTTCAGGCTCTTAGCCATATTGTCCAGGTAAATGAAAGATGCCATGTCAGAGCGGTTCATCAGGTCATTAACCGTTGCCTGTGCAACGTTGCTAGGCATCTGTTGCATTGCCTGGCTGCCACCTGTTACTTCCTGAATATCTGCGCTGGTTAGCTGCAGCATTGTTGCAATTGCAGGGCTTATTTGAGCCTGAGGGGTGTATGATGCAGGCGCTGCTGGTCCAGTTGGGTTACCTGCCTTATCCCTTGGAGGTCTTATTGGAAGATAAGCAGGCCGCTTCCTGTTCCTGTTAGCCCAATGATCCTCATATCCCTTCACCTGCTCAGGGTCCAATGTAGGAATCTGCCCAGGGTCTTGCGCTGCTGTATCAGCCAGCATCGAAACCTGAAGGTTGTAGAGGCGCTGTGGGTCCATCGCTTTAGCAATGTGCCCCTCAACACGCTCTATGTCGTCAATGAACCAGCGCTTGCCATACACAGGGATGAGAGGGATATGCTCACCAGGAATGCGCCGTGGCTTCTCAAGGAAGCTCTGCCCGTCAACCACTGAGACATAGACGCGGCGACGTTTAACAGAACGACGCGCAACCTCTTCGAAGCCTGCGATAGCCAGTTCATCATGAATATCTTCAATCTGGTCGCTGTCGTAGGTGGCAATCTCACCAGTTATCGGCTGACGATAGCTGATTACATCTACCGACTCCTTGCGCACCTCGTAGTATTTCGCGATGTACACAACTTCAGGCTCGAACCAGTCATACTCCCAGCTTGTCATCGTCGTCACATCGAGTGATGCAGGCGGTGTCTTGCCATACTCAGCCTCGTACTTCTCAGGAGAGAGTGAGTACATGCAGAACGCCCACATAGCATCTGACTTGTCGTACTTCTTCGCGTCAGGGTCGAACCAGACAGAGCGTGACGGGTCGTAGATTGGCTCGATAGCGATACGTTGCCGCTCGTCCATCGGGTCGTATTCGTTGACCAGCATCGAGGTTAAGCGGAAGCAGCCAAATCCACCTGTTGCCGCGTCGTCGAATGCGTTATCGCAGGCCTCGCCGCCGTCAGTCTCTTCATAGTCAGCGCGGAACAGGCCATTCAGCTTATTCGACAACTCTTCGCTGGCTTCTTTGTCACCAGGGCGAAACTTAACGGTGATGCGATTGTTACGATACTCAGCGATGATGCGGTTAAGCTCTGTAGCTACCTTGTTAATTTCAAACTTCGGGTACTTCTCGAACTGGTCATCAAGCTTGGTTCCCGCTGCTGTAGCTCCTTCCCATTGACCGCCAGGGACACGAGCGAATCGCGTAGCCTCAATGCACTTTTCGCGCACGTCTTGCTGCGGCGTATAGGCGCGGTCAAACCTGAGCATGACGCGCTCATGTTTTTTCTCTAATGTCTCTGCCATTTTTACCAACCGGAGGATGAGGGAACGTAGATGTCCGTTTCTTCTGGAGCTAATGCCGGGCAGTGCATGCACATCATCAGTGCGTCTGCCAGGTTTGGAGATGGAATGCCAAGCTTCTGCTTCATGTCTACTTTGGTCATGAGCTCAAGCTTGCCGTTACCGTTGAATTTGCGTTGTATCTGCGTGAGTTCTGCGAATAGCTTCTCAAGCATCTTCTCGCCGATAGCTTCCTTGTCGAAGCTCAGCATTTCGTCAGGGTCAGCATATTCACCATGCTCAACTGCGCGGTATGTCAGATATAGCCTGTCAGCCAGCGTGTAATAGAACTGCGCTCGCTTATTGCGGAATACATCACCGATAGTGCGAATGTTGTCACCCTGCACCACTTCATCAGCCCATGCTCCAGCCTGATACGGCGCATCTTCATCGAATGGTGATTCGCTACCCTTGAACATCGTTACGGTAACTTTCTTACCACTGAACGAATCGGTTATCTGCCTGCGCAGGCCAGCACCCAGACCGTCACCGTCAAACAGGAAGTGATCTGCATTATCTCCGATTGCCAAATCAGCAGCCCAGTCAGCACCTTCATTGACATCCATCAAGGTGCCTTCGGCTATCCGCTTAACCACTGAGCCGTGACGCATTGCATAGCCTTTGGCATCCGGACCTGTGTCTGATGGGTCGTGAGCTGCGATAACTGCGCCTCTGGCTTTCCATCCAAGCTTCTTATGCGCATCTGTAGCTGCTTCCAGCCATTCACGACTGATGATTGCCATATCACTTGCGCTTACTGGCTCACCTAGCCAGATGTGACGATAGAGAGTTGGATTGCGTCGCTTGCACTCCTCCATCTCCAGGCGAAGAACTTCAGGGAAGTGTGGGTTATCGGTGTAGTTAACCGTCAGCAGGCAGATGTCGTCTGGATGATCGACAACGAATCGCTGATAGGTGTCGTCAAGGATGTTCTTCGGGTTGAAACTCACCCATATTTCAGAGTGCGGCTTACGGATTGTTGGAATGAGGATATCCCATGATTCCTTCGTTACAGCCTCAGCCTCTTCCACCCAACAGATGTCGATACCTTCAAGGGATTTAATCTTAGTCGGGTTGTTCTTGATGCCGTAGAACATGAACTCGGCGTTAGTGCCAAGATGTCGAATCATAGATCGCTGTATTTCGAACTCAGCCGCATAACCTTCGCGCTCTATTGTGTCCTCAAGCAACCTGATTACTGAGTCACTGATGCTGTTCTGCAATTCACGAGCACACAGAATTCGAACCGCCTGACGCCTTGCTGCCTCTATAAGTAATCTTGCTATTGCCCATGACTTACCGCTACCTCGACCGCCCTTGGCGACTTTGTAGCGATGCGCCTCGATGAACGGTTGGAAGATAGGGTTAATCGTTGTCATTTTCCGAATAGCGTACTCATTGGTGAGGTTTCAATCTGGATAGCTCCGCCGTCCTTACCGACAAGTTCGTTAGTTACCTTATCGCCATACTTGCGGGGATTCATTCTGGCCAGCGCCCATTTACGGGTGTCAACGCGAAGCCTTGCCTTTGCCACCTCAGCAGAGTCAGGTAACGCATCATCTGCGATATCGAACATCTCTTCGAATATTGCGTCAGCCCTGGCCTCCGTCGCTTTTGCGTACTTGTCGCGAAATTCTTCATGTGCGGCTAGCCAGCGAAACACCGTAGACTTATCGGGCATTCCCTGCCGCTTACAGACTTTCAGTAAGCTTTCGCCAGAAGCAAGCAGCGCGCATATGTCGTCAGCCACCTCCGGCATATAGTCAGAGGGGCGACCAGGTTTGTTATCAGTCGCCATATCCCATTACGCCTTAGTGAATGCTTGTGCGTACTCTACTGTGCGCCCTGGTGTTAACTGGATAACACTCATGTCGCCTAATGGCAGGAACCCATCAGTAATCTTTGCGTTGCATTTAACAGTGAAGTCAGCGCGATCTGTGCTTACCACGATGTCGTAGTCAGTTGCTGCTGTACCTCCTGTCGCCACCACCTGGAAGTATTCTGTCTTGGTGGAAGTAGCTTTTACCCCTACCAGCCCTCCTTGCGGATAGCGTGATGCGGCGATATGCGATTTAACCACCGGAACGAGGTTAGCGATTGAACCAGCCGTTGCTGTCTGAATTGCAGTGATAGCCATTACTTAGCTCCTTTCTTGGGTTTCTTTTTGCCAGCCTTGTTCATGGCAATAGCGATAGCCTGGTCTTTTGGTTTGCCGGCTTTCATCTCGGTAGCGATGTTCTCGCCGACAACCTTCTTCGACTTACCTTTCTTCAGTGGCATGTCAGACTCCAGTAGTGAACAGGTCGAGGACTTCTTTGGCCTCACGAATGGCCTTTTCAGTTTTAGCTAGCGCAGTCGGCTCATTTGCTGTCTTGGCATATGCATCTTTGAAAAGCTCAAAGTTAAGTTCACTACCAGCAATAAACTCAATGGCCTTTTCGGTAGCTGCTGAGTCATTCATCACCAGGCGGTAGACTTCGAGCTTCAGTTTCTGTGCATCTGTCATTTGGGTAATGTCTGCCATTGTTGGCTCCGTTATAGGTATTGATAAATCCACACGATAAATGCGAACCAGACTGGCGGCGCTAATAATGGAAACCACCAATCGGCAATGAATTTTTCAATCTTAAGTGCAACAGGTACCTTCACCTCAACCATCTCCATAGAAATGGAATGTTCAGACCGCATGATTGCGAAGCCTGGAAGGTTATTTATTTTGATTTCCACTGAAACACCTTTAGTTGTTATCCCGTGGTGGGGATGAACGAAAGAATCAGGATGATTGATGCAGCCGCCAGTGTGATGACAGAAGCGAATGCAAACGCGTAATGCACGAAGATAATCAATCTGTCTTTTGCTGAATGCTTTGGTAGCGGGTGGTTAAGAACGTCATCGCGTATGAGTGACATTCCGTAGAGCAGCGTTATTTCACGCTCTCGTTTTCGCATTGGCTACCTCAGGCATTGCGCTCTTACGTATTCCTGCAATCCGGTTAGTTGCTTGGTGACTGTTTCGATTCGCTGTCTGAGGGTGAAATAATCCCGTTCAGCGGAGTCAGTAAGTCGGGGGCTGGTAGCATCATCCATGCCGGAGGTTCCGGAGGAGTTACCCTTGCATGTTGCGTTGAGCTGCAGCCGCTTACGACCAGCAATGACGTCGCTATGCAGACGCTCAATGGTTTCTTTCGCATCGGCAAGTTCCTGTGTGTATTTGGCATCGAGAGTGGCAACGTCGCGCTGGCGGGTCTGCATGTCGCTGATTGTCTGCGCGGCTAACTTCAGGTCTTTATCAGCCTGCAGGTACTTATCGTGGTAGGTGTTAGCTACCTTGCCTGCAATAACCACCCATACGAACATCAGAGCAAATACAATCACCTTCCAGTGAGCTACTACGGTTTTCCATAGCATAACTGGCGCTCCACTTCTCGGCGATTGATTAGACCTTTCCACTGCTTACCACCGGCATATGTCCAGCGACGCAATTCATCACACGCACCAGGAATATCGTTGCGGTTAAGTTTCTTCAGCAGCGTGGAGTACTGAAAAGCACCAGTTCCTACGTTGTAGGTGAATGAGTAGAGGGCAGCCTTCTGGTAATCATTCAGCTTCACTTTAACTGAACCATCAACCGACTTAATGGCTGGCTGCATATGTTTGTACAGAAGTGCATCACACTCAACCTTTGTGTAGGTCTTTCCCATCTTCACATCTGCGCCAGTCACACCAGCGCATACGGTTGGAATTCCTATCGGATCAAGATATGGCTTATAAACCACGCCTTCCTGGTCTTGTATCAGTACGCCTGCAATAGATATAGAACCGGCAACTGATGCAGCTACCAGTGCATTACGTAATTTTGCTGGAATTGCCATTAGTTGAATCCTGAGGCTGAAGCTCTGCATCTATGCTCTTCACAATTGCAGCTGCTTCGGTAATGTTCGCAACATCACCTCTGGCATAGGCAGCCTTGAGGATGTCTGTTCGTTTGCGATCTTCTTCAATCGCTGCTTTGTTCTTTCGGTCGTTAGACCTGTATGTCAGCCAGGTGAATGTCGCCGTGATGGCAAATCCCAGGGCGAAGAGGACATCCTGAAGAGTTAGCATGGCGAAAAATCCCGTTAGACCTGACCAAAAGTAGGACCAGAATCCGTTGCTTGTATTCATGCGGAACATGCTCTACCCCTCATTGCGGGGGATTTGTTCATTATTAAGAAAAGGTTGATGTATTTGAGAACAAATCCAGGATACATTTTGCGGTAACGTGGTTTGTTCGTGACTAAAGGCATGAGCAAATCAGGCAAGAGGCTGTTGACGCAGTCTCTTGCCACCCATCTTCACGAAGCCCAGCCATGCGCTGGGTTTTTCATTTGTGTAAAACGTCCTACCCCGTCGCCACGAATGTGCAAGGGTATCTGGATGTGTTCTGGTGATTGGTGATAGGACGCTTTCAGAAAGGTCGTGCTTAGAAGGCCATAGCGTGATGCATCATCAGATGAGATGAACAGAGGCTATGGCTCTGTTAGTAGCCCGTTTCGTGGGCATTGCCGGGAAGGAGCGCTACTCTTCCGCCTCATGCAAGATAACGCCGCCACGATGACGATGTGTTTTGCTATCGGTATGAACGCAAAAAGCCCCAAGGCGTGAACCTCAGGGCTTGTTTGTTTGGCTGCTCTGTTCGCTTTTGCTCCGAGCATACTCAAAATGTACTACTT
This sequence comes from Enterobacter cloacae complex sp. P14RS, assembly GCF_014895895.1. Classification (NCBI taxonomy): domain Bacteria; kingdom Pseudomonadati; phylum Pseudomonadota; class Gammaproteobacteria; order Enterobacterales; family Enterobacteriaceae; genus Enterobacter; species Enterobacter cloacae complex sp. P14RS. The sequence continues at coordinate 241,444 of NZ_JADBQM010000006.1, read as the reverse complement.
CCATTTCGCGTTCGCAAGTTATTTAGGACAATTTGCCTAAATATTATGCTGCTTGTGGAAATTCCTTCTCAATTTCGCGTTTCATCGCATAAAAGATTTCTGAATCGAGCACGTTTTCACACCATACAACCCTGCGTCTGCATGACTGGATATCCATTCCTGTTACTGCATTCATCAGCCTGGCGATATCTTGCGTGCAATTGCGATTGCAATATCGCTTAATAGCTACATCGCGGACGGGGCTTTCACGGTGAAACGTCTTGACCATCACACGTTCAACGAAAGCAGCATCATCGGATTCTTTGGCGAGAGCGATGATGTTGCTGAACGATGATAGAGGGATGACCAGCTCGCGAGCTTTCTGATAGAGCGCATCTCCACGCAGTCCATCTTCTTCGTAAAGGCGCATGACAACAGACTCAATCTGCTTAGCCTTGTCATCACTCCACTGACTACGAATCATCAGGCGACCGATAACGTTGATTGCACCTCCTGGAGAATCATCACCGGCATTAACCTTTCCCCATACCTGCAGCATGTAGTGAACCCATGCTTTCTGCCGTGAGTTAATGGTTTTCTTTGGGTGCTTCCATACGCGGCGGAAATGAGCATCGTCGATGAAGTTGACCATGCCGAATATCGGTGTGTGTTTCATGGCTTTATCTCCAGCGCATCTTTGAGTCGAGCCACAACCATTCTTGTAGCGAATGATTCTCCATGGCATTTGCTCTGAAGTTCAATTTCCATCAGTGCGGACTTAAGCAGCCCTCTGTTAACGGTGATTGGGGTTTTATTTTCCTCGTTAACCTTCTTGAGTCTTGCGAGAGAGTCTTTGATATCCATCTACGCAGCCTCCGGACCATCTGGCTTATTCAGACCTAAGCGATTAACCAGCTCACGACGATGATGAAGCAGAATCACCATTGCCTTCTCCGCATCGGCAATTTTCGCATCGAGTAATTTAAGCTCCTGCTCATCTGCGTGACGCTGCCATTTGACTTGCTGGATGTTAGTTACGCTGCACATGTTTTACCTCGGCCGCCTTGATGAACCATGAGAACGCCGTTAACGATGGCGTGAAATTGAGCTTTGGTGTCTCGTGAATACCTGAGGATGGTATTTCTGCTGCAGGCTAATTGCCTTGCTGCTTCTGACTGATTACCGCGTACTTCTACGAGAATGTCAGGAATGGTTTTGATAGAGGGTGTCATGCTGCCTCACTTCTGCTTTCACGCAGGTCTTTGAGCTTCTGCTGATACTCCGCCTTAATCGCTTTGCACTCTTCAGTAGTCCAGCGATGGCGCTTATGGTCAGATTCGATTTCGTCTACCGCTGCATGCCCTATGCGATCGATAAGCATCACGCGATAAGGAACCAGATTCCCGCTCTTGTGCTGATTGCACACGACGCATTGCTTATGGATATTGCGCTCATCAAATCGGAGTTGAGGTGCCGCAGCAGTAGTCCGGTAATGCCCGGCATCCCACTGAGCAGACGTGAACGTTCCGCACGAGATACATGGTAAGTCGCGGTCTCTTTCTCTGATGAAGGTGTTTACTGCTTGTTGGGCTTGTTTAATCCAGTAACTGCGGGGCTTTAGGGCGAGCTTTCGAATCTTTAACTTGTCTTTCTGCTGCTGATATTCTCGTCGTCGTTTCTTGTCTGCTGCTTTCTCTGCTTTTTCTCTCTCCTTGCTTCGTCGCTCAAGTGCTATCTTCGTTCCGCATTCCGGAGAGCACCACCATATGTTCGAGTGTTGAGGGTGAAACCATTCTCTGCACTCTTCGTTTTTACATCGCCTGCGTGGCTTCCTAGTCATCAACATATCCTCGCAACTGAAGGATTCTTTGGAGGTCGTGCCTTGATATCTTGCAATGCCTAATCCCGCAATAATCAGACTCAAGAAGACTCCAATAATATTCACACCGCTCTCGGTGCTTATGGGCATCTGCTTTCATCCAGTCCCTGACTGCATATTTAATTTTCCATCTTTCAATTAGTATCCAGTTAATCAACTCAAGCATCCCTTTCTTCCTCCGTCATAAATCCGTTAGGGTCGCGATACGCTATTGCCAGTGAGGCACATTCTTCACAGCAGTGAACCTCGCCATCTGATAGCTCTTTCGTGCAGCCTGCGCACAACGTTCGACGTATACTCTGCTGCTCGTAGGATTGGGCCTCTGATTGGCTAAGCATGTTTTTCGTCCTGCATCATGAGGAAGACAATCATAGCGGCTCGGAGAGGGTTATCACTTCTGACCCTTTCTTTTTCCCATCCATAGGCAGGTTGTGCGACCCACTTACCTCCATCATGAGGATCTGCAAATACATCAGCAGCAAGACAGATTAACTTGCTCTCAATAATCGGCCATGCGTCATTCGGGTCATTGCAATAATCTTTGAAATCCCCATTTCTGAGCATTACCTCAGGAAAGCCAGATAATCCAAAATCCTGGCAGTCATCAGGCATAAGCTCCTTGCCTAATGCAATGCCAACGCGCTTGTTAATTTCAAAATCTGATAACTGTGAATAGTCCATATCAATGCAACCTCGCTTCGTGTTCTGCTGGCTCAATGGAAATGACCAGGTCTTTGTCGCCTAACTGCCAGATAATTCCCTGCTCTTCTTCGTCCTCAGTCATTGCCTCCACATAAGCCATCAGGTAATTCATCATGATGTTTATGCCGTCGACTCCTTCGCTTTCTGCATCTTCCATGAGGTCAGAGAAACGCTCGATATAGTCTTCTTATGCGCTCATAGCTAACTCCACATTCTGGATTGATACTGACTCCTACCCTTTGGCTCGCTGGCGTACTCTGGAAGCAATGCGGAAACCACCCATAACCGAGGGTCTGCGCTTAGCGTTCGTTGAGTTTTTACGTTGCGGGATTGGTAGGCCGTGATTAACTGAGTTGCTTCTTCGTTTGTGAGGTCGTGATGGTGAAACCATGTCATTTTCATATCATGCCGCATCTCCGAATCTGGCTTTCCACTCAAGCGCTAATCTAGCCTCATCAGACCACTTAACATTCTTCTCTGCACCGAATGCCTGGATAAGCTCAAGAAGCTCTCCGAATTCACTGACGCGCATCTTGCTGGTTGACTGTCCTATCACCACGAATCCATTGCCGGCGAGGTTAGGCACAACGTCCTGCTGTTTTAACGCTGCGGTGAAGATGCACTTCCAGCTTTCAGCATCCAGCCATCTTCCGTGCCATTCGACCTGCAAAGAGATATCGCGCAAAGTGGCCCACAAACGTTTGTTCTGGACTGCTGAGCGAGTTCTTTCTGAGATTGTTACAATGATTGGCTTGTCGTAGGAGGGTAAAACTTGCTGTATGGCTTGAATGGCGTTCTGTTGATGAATGGGGCTTCTTAGTTCAAACGTTAGTTTCCTCATGATGTCCTCGAATGATTCTCACCATGTCACGGTAAATTATTGGATATGACCTGCAGGAGGCGAAGTTCGTCTTAAGAAGATTCCCCATAACAGGCTGCTCTTTGTAATTTTTTGTCCATTTACTGAATAACCATCGTCGCCATAGAAACCATTTTACTATTGGCATAATCACTCCCAGTATTTACTTTGAACGGTATCGCAAAGCATTCTCCATAGCTTTAGCTCAGTTTCCCTGCTTCGCTCGATGAATTTCTTCGCGCACTCTCTGTTGCAGAATCGATAGACTTTCCACATCGACCATATTGATGGATAGGCTTTGCTGAATAGCTTTAATCGCCGCTTTCCACAGAATTCACATTCGCATGTAAACAAGCTCATACTCACTCCTTCACTTTGATTCCAGCTGCGCGGATGGCTCTTCAGTCTCCATGGCGGCGTCGATTTGTTCACGTAATTTAGTTTCGTAATAATCGTCTTCTTCATCCGTGATGGCCTGAGACCAGAACATGCTATGGCTTCCGTAAACCATTGGGTCGCGGACATTAACCGCTTTAGATACTAGCCAGTCCATCCTTCGTTTATCAGCAAGCAGCTCAATCTCGATAGCTGAGCGAGACTCCTGCCATAATGTCCACCATCCATTTATTGGCTGCATGACGCTCATGCTGTCAAAGGCATGCATGTACCTATCGCCATTTCTAGCATCAGATATCATTTCAAGCGGGAGGCCTAACCTACCTGCTGCGTATTGCTCAAACTGCTTTCTTGATTCGTCCATATTCCTCTCCATCACTCGCCATTGTGTTGTTCTGAAATGGCATGAGCAAATGCATCACGGCGATATTGTTTACTGCGCTCAATGTCATCCTGCATGTTTTTAAATTCGACGTTTTTCCTTGATTTCTGCAAGGTATACCCGCATCGACCCATGAACCAAAGAAAGGTATCGATAACATAGATATGTCCATCTCTGGCATTACCGTTTTCGTTGGCATTCCCAATGGTATCGTGCATAGCCTTAAATACGTCTCTCTGGTCGTGGAAGTCGCGAAGAAATTCAGGAAGGTATCCACCGCTTTGCAACCATTTAGCTAATTCATTTTCGTTACTCATCATTCCTCTCCATCAGCGTGCTGGGGTGTTGGATTTAGGCTGGTAGTTGTTGCCGATAAGAGTCAAAAAACGCTCATCGATAAAGTCATATCGGCTCTTTGTTGTTGATGTGATTATGCAGTTGCCGTCGAACTGACGATCTCTAACCACCCAAAGCAGTGGAGAGTTAACGCGCTTCACAAGCTGACCTTTCTTAAACACTTCGCACCTCTCTTAATCTCTGGTTGATAAATGCAGTCATCTGATTGGCGCAACCGAAGGTAAACGGTGCATTCTTGCGATACAGCCAGACCTTCTCGCGGCCTAACCACTCACGATAAACCTCACCCTGCTTGCTTAGAGATGCCAGAATCTGTGCTGTCATTTGCAGGTCTACTCCGGTTGCTGCTGAGATAGCTCCTGAAGTTCCTTCGCTACCGCTATCCAGCCAGTCCAGAATCGCCTGGCGACGGTTAGCATGAAGCTCAGTCAGTCGATAACGCTTGATGCCGTTATGGACGCTGTGGATTTCAAGCTGGCCTGATTCTGTGAGTTCGCGGAGTAATTGGGTAATGCGGGATTTTGGTGCGCCGGTAAGCTGGTGAAACTCTCTTGCAGATGTTGGTTTGTTGTTTTCGAGATGGTTGAGTATTTTTTCTCGTGTGTTCATGAATTATCTCCTAACACTCGTATTCGTCCTGATAGCTGCGTAGCTCGTTCTGAACGAATGCGTACGGGTCAAGACCTGAGTGTTTGTTGCTGAAGTAGTAGGTTTTCTCTGCGCCGGGGGCGTGTCGTGATTTGGTGCAGATGATTTCGGTTACGCCTTTAAGCTCTGTTTGCGGGTTGTATTTCTCATCGCGGTAAACCATGAAAATTACGTCGGCCTCCTGCTCGATAACACCAGACTCTCGCAAGTCAGAGTTAAGCGGGCGCTTGTTGGCGCGTTCCTCACACTTACGACTCAGCTGGGACAATGCGATAACCGGGCAGCGCAATTCCTTTGCAAGGTTCTTCAGGCCGGTAGCAATTTCACCAACTGATTGGTTCATGTTTTCCGGATTGGTCATCTTCATCTTCTGCAGATAATCGACGACGATAACTCCAAGTCCGCCAAGCTTCTTGTGCATCCTGCGAGCTTCAGCACGTAGATGGTGAATGCTCAGGGATGTTTTGTCGTTGATGTGTATCGGCGCGGTGCCGAATTCTTCCAGGCACTTTCCAACCTTTGCCCATTCGGTATCCTGATTCTTTCCATTCGTGCCAAGCAGGCCCTCTTTGCTGACCCCGGCGCGGTGGAACGCGATGCGCTGAGAAATCTGCTCGATAGGCATTTCAAGGCTGAAGAACATCACAGGCTTCTTGCTTTTCAGTGCCACAGTCTCAGTAACCGTGGTGCTGAACATTGTTTTGCCAGTGCCGGGGCGACCGCCTACAACGATGAAATCCGTGTTATTGAAACCACCAAACGCCTTGTCGATGTCCGTTAGCCCAAGCTCAGTCCGGTGCTTCCAGATGTCGCCATTGATGATTGACTCAACCTCGTCAATTGCGATCTCAATTCCATCAAGTATGTGGCGCGTTCCTGACTCGCTGAATGCCTCAATCGCTCCGATGCTGGTCTGGATATTGCCGATGATGTCCTGCACGCTGTCAGTAGTAGGCTCAGAAAGCTTCTGAATCCCTTCCTGCAGCATCTGAATCATCATGCGACCGGATGTGAACTCTTTTAGCTTCTGAACGTACGCAGGAAGGTTACGAAGCGACGGGATGTCTTTCGTTGTTTCCGCCAGATATGCGAATCCACCAACCTTGTCGAGCTCTCCGCGAGCCTCAATGTCTGAGGTGACCGTCAGTAGGTCAACTGGGGAGCCGATTGAGTTGAGCTTCTTCAGCGTGCTTAATACGACCTTGTGCGCATACACAGTGAAATCGCTTTCGCTCAGTCCCTCGATGGCATCTTGAGCTGCATCGGCGAATTCATCCCTTCCAAGCATGATTGAGCCAAGAACGTTGCGCTCGATGTATGAATCTACAAACCTGCTCATGCAGTGACTCCTTTACGCTGCTTGTGCTCGTTGATGGCCTGCTCGTACACAGAACCCCAATTCTTAGGGTTAAGTATCCAGTCCAGTGTTAACCAAGGCTGATCGCCTTTTGTCGTGAACAGGGATGATTTGCCTATCAGGTCGAAGGCCATTCCCATGTGCTTGAGCTCGCGCCAGTTACCTTGTGACGTTTTGCCGTTCCACACCGCTTCCAGATCGCGATGCGCAGGACGGCGGCGATTCCATTCGTGAGGTGATACAGCCTTGGCCGGGAATTTATCGTTCCACAGAGCAATGATTTCTGCATGAGGACAGGTTGCAGGATTGCTTCCCTGCCCATCAGCCCAAACCAGAGCATCTGACAGATAGCCATCGAAGCGAGTCATAGTGCAGATGTTGTTTGGCTTTGGCGGTGTCTTGCGCTTAGTCCAGCATGTTACAGCCCATTTGATTACCAGCTTAAGCTCATCAACCGAGTAACAAACCCCTTTGGCTTTCACAGTGCTAAGGGCTTTCACAAACGCGTCAGGTGATGAACATCTTGCCCCTGCAAGACCGTTGTAATAATCAAGACAATCCAGAGCGAGCGCTTCAATCCCCTCTGGGGGATTAAGGGGGGTTTTATTGTCTTTGGTAAGACTGTCTTTGGTGTCGGGTGGTTTCGCCCAACTTGAAACCTTTTTTCGCCCAACATTTTGGGTGGTTTCGCCCAACTTTTTGGGCGGTGTTTTCGGGGTCTTTTCGAGAACCCATTTATCAATGCTGACGTTCACACTGACCAGCTTGAATCCACCCACTTTCCTGAGGTTTATAATCTTGCGTTCTGCCAGAACATTCAGGGCTGCCGCTACATCTGAATCATCCAGATCTGTCACTTCAGCCAGGTATGTATTCGTTACCTTGTCCTCCGACTTATTCCAGCCAAAGGTGCAGTAGATAACGGCGTCCAGAACCTGATGTTCACGACCTGCAAGTTTCAGTTTTGGCTTAAGCTTCCCGATGCTGGTAGCTACACGCATGTAACCATCATCAAGACTCGCCACTTTGCGCTCCACTACCTCGCGTTGAGGTTGGTAGTCTGAAAACTTAACGACGCCCATTCTTAACTCCTGCTTTGGCTAGTCTGTAAACGCCAATAAGACGCTCTGCGAACGCTCGGTTATTGGCAGCTGCATTCACTAATCCTTCAGGTGAATCAGGGTGTCGAATCTCTTCTTTTTCCTGGTACTTTTTACGCTTTCGCATTAAAATATCTCCTGTGAATAGTGTTGACGTAACACAGTGTTCTCAGGCCTCGAATGAGTTACCGCTCATCGGGGCCTTTTCTTTGGTTAATCCTTCCAGTGCATGTCTGAATGCACGACTGATCGGACTGATATCTGAATCCATCCCAAAAGCGCACAGAACCGCCGCTATGAAGCGCCAGTCAGTTCGGCTTATCTTCGACTCATGACATCCCACCATCTTCGCTAAGCCACGCTGAGTGACTGTAGAGAGGTTGATGAGTAAATCTGTCTCAGCACGATCAATGTCTCGCTGGGTTGGCTTGCTGTAACTTGCGTGTTCCATTTGTAATACTTCCTTTAGTTAATAAGTGTTTACGCATCGGTTGATGCGTTGGTTTATCCCCGCATTTCGGCGGGAATGAGGCCAGAGCTGTTAAAGAGCGGTACTGCTTAAGCTGCTTTACTGCTTGTCACTTTCCGTACTGGAGGAAAGGCGATTGCTTCTTTGGTTACAGGCTTAGGGAAACGGAAGTTCAAGGATGCGTTTGCAATGTCACTTGCCTTCTGTGCGGATGCTCCGCGATATCCATAAGCCAGCTGGTCCAGGTTCCCAGGAGTTGTATTGGCAAGCTTCGCCAGCTTTTCCCAATCTTCCTTGGAGGCCTGTTTTCTCCAGCGAAGCAGATCATTCATCTGTTCAAACTGCTTAACGTTGGTTTCCATAGGTGCTCCATCTGCTAATGCACAATACAAATATTAGCGCCATGCTAAATTTAAATCAAGAGAGAGTTTAGCTTTATGCATATTTATCGCCGTGCTAAAAGATGGGATGATTTGAGCATGGACATAAAAGACATCAGGCGGACCAACCTCCGCTATCAGCAGAACCTTGCTATCCGCAGTGGAATCACGAAAGCTGACTTTGCAGAAAAGGTCGGTACGTCACCCTCTACCCTCAGCCAGATACTGGGTGAAAAAGCAGTACGAAATTTAGGTGATGACCTTGCTCGCAAAATTGAACTAAACCTAAACCTTCCACATGGCTGGTTAGATCAATTACATCCAGAGTTAGAGGAAGCCGAGAATCGAGGTGAGGCTAAGATAATCGGCGGGATTGAACCTTGGGATAACCAGACATCACTGGATGATGATGAAGTTGAGATCCCGTTCCTGAAGGAAGTGCAGTTAGCCGCAGGAGCTGGAAGCACCTTTCGTGAAGACCATAATGGATATAAGTTGAGATTCGCAAAATCTACACTTCGAAAACTGAACATACAGTTCACTAACGCTGTATGTGTTGAGGTTATCGGTAATAGTATGGAACCGGTGCTGCCTAACGGTTCTACGGTCGGAGTTGATACTGGCTGCAAGGAAGTTAAAGACGGCAAGATGTATGCTATCGACTACGGCGATTTACTACGTGTAAAACTGTTGTATGCAATGCCTGGTGGAATGATTCGGATCAGGAGTTACAACAGCGAAGAGCACCCTGAAGAAATAAGACCATCATCTGATATTCGAGTGATTGGCCGCGTCTTCTGGTCATCCGTAACCTACTAATACCTCCACAGCAATACATCCAACCCGCCTAGTGCGGGTTTTTTGTTGCCCAATGTAAATATCACATCAGCTTTACGCTAAATTATTTTCCCTTCAAAAACATCTCTTTAGCAATTCACGCTAATTTTTTAGCATCTAGCACTTGCTATCAATTTAGCATGGTGCTAATTTTACTCCATCAGCAGGACGCACTACTCGCCAGGACGGTGAATCGCTCTTTAACATTGATGGGATTGTCCCGCCGAAATGCGGGAACCAAAGAGTAGTTGGCTTTGGTGGGAGGTGGCTCAGTGTTAACCGGTAGTCGACCATTCGCGATGGTGGTGACGGTTGCAAGAGCTTGCAAGCAGCTTTTCTGAGTGCGCACGATGAAAAATTTCAAGCAAGTCAAGCTTAGAGCGCCACGCAAAAGGCGTGGAGGTCGCCCACAGAGGGCCTTCCCAACCAAAGCCAATCATCGGAGGTCAACATGATAATCGTTACTTACCTGGCTGATGATAACGCCAGAAATCGCCGCAGAGCACGCAGACAAGCTCAACGTGAAAAGGCAATGCAGGACGCTTCTCTTGCGCGCCGGGTAGCAAATAGCACATGCAGTACACGAGTTTCGAAGGCCATTTCGCTTGCCGGAACGCGTCAGAAGGAAGTTGAAGGTGGCGCTGTGTGCCTGCCAGAAGTGGCGCTTTTCGCAGCTGGCCATCGTAAGTCTAATAACGTAACAGCGAGGTAGTTATGAACGATAAGGGAAACAATTTCAGCAGTTACGGTATTGCTGAATCATCCAGCACATGGCAACAGCTGCAAAATAAAACGCATCGCAACTACCGACGCTTGGTTAAGAAAAGCAATCGTCGCAAGGCCGCATAGTCGGCCTTCTTTTGGCAGCAAGCCACAGAGGTGAATATGAAAGAGTTTAATGGTACGCCTGGTCCGTGGGTGGTAGATGTGGATGGCGTTGATGCTCGCTGGAATATTGACTCTTTAGGTCGTGTTTCGGTGGCGATAACCAACCAGGTTGCAAATGACAAGGACTGGGCAGTTCGAGATGCAAATACAAAGCTGATAGCAGCAGCTCCTGATTTGCTCGCAGCACTTCAGTTGATCATCAGCTATCACGATGACGGTAAATGTGAATTGCACCATGAAGATGTCGAGATGGCTCGCGCAACCATCAGCAAGGCTCTGGGGGAGGAGTGATGGAGTGGATTAAGTGTAGTGAGGGGATGCCTAAAAAGAACGACAAGGTGCTTATCTTCATCAACTTCAACAGCGAATATGTTCCCCCAAGCATTCACGATGCTGAATTTACTGGAGCGACATTCAGACGAGGCGGAGCAACAGTAAACATTTTCCCGCTGGAGGGTGGTTATGGTGTAACTCACTGGATGCCATTACCTGAACCACCAGGCGAATAGCAACTAATAGCTAATTCTCTGAGTTAGCTATTGGGTGTAATACCGCACCGTACTATCGGAGACGATTCGATAGTGCTCTGTTAGATGGAAAAATCCCTTGTTGTCTGATTTGCCCCGCTAGTCGGGGCTTCTTTTTGCCTGGAGGAAATATGAACTTTGAGTTTGGTGATTACGCCAATATTGAACAAAAACGTCACTATGCACATAACGAAATGTACCGATATAAAGTTATCCGGCAGATGAAATCAAACTCCTGGGTTGACGTACCAGTCCAGACTCCTGCTACCAATACTATTCATGACGAAATGGAGGATGTTTGTCTTTGTATTTGCTGTGGTGTTGATGAAACAGAGGTTAGGAAGTACCGAGTTAAAGACATGCACAAAATTTCTAAATAGCCGCCACTGTGCGGCTTTTTCATGCCTGCATCTGAGTGAACATTTTTTTCAAGTGTTCAGTCGCTATGCAATCACACACAACATAAGGAATCCCACGATGACATTTGCTATCGCGGGCGGTGCCGTCGTGTCCGCCTATCATCCAACCGAATCCGAATTATCCAAACGTGTTCGCCGTCTTATCCGTGCTGCCCGTAAGCACCTGGAGGGTTTATGTCACCAGTTATAAATCACAACCTGCTCAAAGCAGCGCAGAGCAAAGCGGTTATCGCTCGATATCTAGGTGATGGTCGCATGTGGCAAGAGGCTCATGAAGCCATGAAGACTGCAATCAACATGCCGTGGTACCGAAAATCATGAGCATCAGAGACATGTCAGACGAGCAGTTTTACCACTTGATGAAAGATTTAATTGGCAGCGAAGGAGGTTTCCATGCAGCCGACAACAACAGTCGAAGAGAGTCAGAGAGTACGCCGCGTGACGACGATGCAGGCTCTGCTGTGGCGTTACAGGGGTGACAGAGAGCGCATGCGTATGTATCTCAACCTATCTCGTTTAGAGGTGCTTAATCAACGTTATTTTCTGGGCGGGTGCCCGTTCTAAAAGGTGAATACCATGAAATTCGAAAAAGCCATGAGAAAGAAAGCCAAGCTACGGCTGGCACTTACCGGGCCAAGTGGATCAGGTAAAACATACAGTGCATTACTGATTGCCAAAGGAATTGGTGGCAAGATTGCTTTCATCGACACTGAGAAAGGAAGTGCATCACTTTATTCTGATGTGGCTGAATTCGATGTGCTGGAATTGGATCCGCCATTCTCTCCTGAGCGCTTCATCGAGGCGATTAAGTCAGCTGAGGATGCTGGATATGAATCTCTGGTTATCGACAGCATCACACACGAATGGGGTGGCGTCGGTGGCTGCCTTGAGCTGGTAGACACAATTGCAAAAGCAAAATATCGCGGCAACAGCTGGTCAGCATGGAGCGAGATAAACCCGCGTCACCGCCTTTTCCTCGACGCAATTTTGCGTTCGCCTATGCATATCATCGCAACCATGCGCAGCAAGACTGAGACAGCCCAGGTAGAAGAGAACGGTCGCAAGAAGGTCGCCAAGCTTGGTATGAAGTCAGAGCAGCGTGACGGCGTTGAATACGAGTTCACTACCGTATTGGATATCGCACACGAAACACATCATGCAATCGCCAGCAAGGACCGTACAAAACTCTTCTCTAACTCAGACCCTGTAATCCTCAGCGAGGAAACCGGCAAGCAGCTTCTTAACTGGCTGGAGTCAGGCGTTAACCCTAACGAAGAAACGCTTAAATCATTCGTTGATATGGCTGGCAATGCACAAAGCATGGATGAACTTAAGCCATTGTTTGAAGAAGCATGGAGAACGCTTCGCGGCACTGAATACCAGTCAAAAGCAAAAGAGGTTTACGACGCTCGTAAATCAGATTTCGAACCAGCAGATAAGGCGGCATAAATGGCTAGCAGAGGCGTCAACAAGGTAATCATTGTAGGTAGGTTGGGTCAGGATCCGGAAGTGCGCTATGCGCCTTCTGGCGCTGTATTTGCCAACATGACCGTAGCAACATCGGAACAATGGCGAGACAAGCAGACCGGTGAGCAGAAAGAGCAAACAGAATGGCATCGTGTGGTGCTGAGCGGAAAGTTGGCCGAGATTGCTGGTGAATATCTGCGTAAAGGTTCTGAGGTGTATCTGGAAGGGAAGCTTCGCACTCGAAAATGGACAGATCAGTCAGGCTCAGAGAAGTACACCACAGAGGTGCTGGTTGGAGTTGGCGGAACACTGCAAATGCTTGGTGGCAAGCGCGAAGCGGATAGTCAGCCAAAGCAGCAAAATAGCCAGCCGCAACAGCCTAAGCAGGCTAGCGAACCTCCTATGGACTTCGACGACGATATTCCCTTCTGACCTGATTTAACCAACACCTGAACATTCTATTTCACCTCACGGAGGCGGCATAACTTCGCCTCCAGTTTAAGGATTAAGCCATGTCACCTGATGAAAAGGGTTACTTCCGTGCACCTAAAAAACTGGAATCGAAGGACGAAGTTATTGCCCGGGTATGTGCCGGATTAGCTCTTTATTTCGAACAGAAAGAGAACGGAACTCTACCAAAGGATGAACGAACGCCAGAGCAGATTCAGGATGCGCAGGACGATTACTGGATAGAGAAGCTAACAAGGAAGTACGAAGCAAAGCTCTGGCATGACAACTTCATGGCCTCCTTCTCTCCTGGCTGGGAAACAGTCGGACCTAAACAACCATCAAGATGCAATGACCGTGACCGTGTTTACTACGGCCGATTTGGTCATGTACGCATGGACTGAGGAATTCATCATGATCGGAAATTACTACGACCCATTCATCACTCCCAATGAGCTTATCGCCGGACACCGCTTCAAACCAATTAACGATATCCCACGAGAAGAAATGCTGAAGAAGAACTCATTCCCGAGCGTGAACGATAACAAATTCCTGACAGCGTGGCTGAAACAAATAAGAGGGAATCATGAATGAGCTGGCTCTTTTCGCAGGCGCTGGCGGAGGAATACTCGGCGGCCACCTGCTCGGATGGAAAACAATATGCGCAGTTGAACGTGATGCCTACGCCGCACAAGTTCTCGCGCAACGACAAAATGATGGAATTCTCCGACCTTTCCCGATTTGGTCTGACGTGTGCAGTTTTGACGGAAAGCCATGGCGAGGAATTGTTGACGTCGTTTCTGGAGGATTTCCGTGCCAGGACATCAGCGCAAATGGAACTGGTGCCGGCATTGATGGAAAGCGATCAGGTTTATGGTCAGAGATGGCGCGAATTGTCGGTGAAGTACGACCTCAGTTCGTCTGCGTGGAAAATTCTCCAAGACTCAGAGGAAAAGGTCTTGCCTTGGTCGTCAGTGACCTTGCCGCATTGGGGTATGACTGTGAATGGTTCCGTTTATCAGCATCCAACTGCAGCGCGCCCCATACCAGAGACCGCATGTGGATTGTGGCCCACAGTGAAATCAACAATCAGAAGCGATTGCCAGAGCGAGAGGTTACGCCACGCGCCAGACCTGGTATCTGTTATCAAGATGAGGCCATTACCAGATGGAACGATGCCACCCCAGGATGGACAGCTGAACCCGGAATGGGTCGAGTGGTTCATGGGTTGGCCCATCGGGTGGACAGAATTAAAGCCCTTGGCAATGGACAGGTTCCTCGTGTGGCAGCAGCAGCATTCTCCAAGCTCATCAAGTCTTGAGGTGGCCGCATGAATACCAATCGATTCCTGACAGCGTGGTTAAACCAGAGGGCGAAGAAATGAGCAACATCGACAAACAGGGCCGCCAGGTACAGCGCTTCGCTAACTATGGCGTGGATATGATGGAGTGGGTTGATGGTGGTTACGTCAAACACTCTGATTATCTGGCGCTGCAGGATGAGCTGGAAGCCAAAGACACGCTCAACGCAGAACTTATGGAGAAACAGCGCCTGATTGATATCTGCCAGGGGCAAGGTTTGGAGCATCGAATCGCAGCAGAGAAACGCGCTGAGGCAGCAGAGAAGCGGATTGCTGAGCTGGAGGCGCCAGCGCCTGAATTGAAAATGGCGCACCTCATAAACAAATTCTACGAACGCTATCCGCTGGCAGAATTCAAAAGCGATACTGAGCGCAGCGCGGCGTTGGGATATTTCATGGCTGGTGCAGAACTGCAGTGCTTCGGTGAATTTATCAATTACGCCGAACTGATGGGAGATGAGTAATGGAAATCACCAGAGAGCAGTTACGCGAACGTGCGCGCGAAAAGGTTAAGAGTCTGGAGTTTGCAGTAACACAAACAGCTTTCGCTGATTCGCGCTCAGAGCTTGAAGAAGAACTGGAGCTGGCGCGTATCGCGCTGGCATCGCTCGAAGCGGAGGCTGTAGCGTGGCTGTATTCAGCGTCGTTTGAACGAGGTCACGTTGAAGGTGAGCTCACTGATGCGCCGGGTTGTGATATGCCTGTCTACACCGCCCCGCCAGCGACGGTATCTGTGATGGATGAAGCACAATCACGCGAGCTATTTGAAAAAAACTGCATGGCGAATATTGAACGCAACAAGTGGCATCCTGACCTGTACGCACACCTACCGGCCAGGGAGCAATGGGCTGCGTGGGAAGCCTGCCGCGCTGCCATGCTTCAGGGTTCCGACAACGAATTTCAGCGCAAAGCCGCAATTCACGACGCACTCTGTGGAAAGTACAACGTCGAATCACTGGCTGATTTCGTCGACTGGCAAAGGAATCACATTGCTGAACTTGAAGCAGCACCCCCTGCTCCGTTGGACCAGGGTGAGACTGCAGTAATGCCGGATTATCCAGGGTATGCACTGACGCAGCGTGAGTGTTATCAGGCTGGCAAGAAGGCAGGATTGGCTGAGGCTGGCAACTCTCCGGTGATTCCGGATGGTGGCGAGCATGGGTTCTGCCAGAGGCACCCGGATACCAGGAGACTTACACATCCGTATAAGCAACTCTTGACCTATCCTCCTCGGTCCTCAACGTACTGCCCTAAGTGCGACCCTGAAGTGTCTAAGTGGGTTGAGCGAGATAAGCTACTTCGCCAGAACAAACCTGACGAAGAAAGACCTTATACGGTTGTTATGCCAGGTGGGTGTCAGCATGAATGGGTTCACCATGTTCCGTGTTCACGATTAAAGCCAGAGTATGAAGAGTGCTATAAGTGCGGGGTGCGACGTCCATATCCAGCAGCACCGCAGCAGGAGGAGTGATGGAGAGCCTAAACAAGATAATCATCAATGCTCGCGTGCTTTCATGGAAGAGAGAGTATGGACCATTTGTTAAGTGCCCTGAGTGCTTTGGGTTGCTGACAAAATGCGAACTATGCAAAGGGAAAGTAAAACTTATCCAGGAGGATATTGACGCGTGGAACAATCCGATCGCCAAAATGAAAAGGGATAAGCAGTAATGCCTAACCCATTCGACGCATAACAAACCCGCACCTAGCGGGTTTTTCTTTATCCGGAGTCCGTATGCAACTCAATCCAGTGGCAGCCGTCATCATGGCTCTTATTGCATGGGCGGCAATCTCTTCACTCATTCACATGTCAGAGGCGCAAATATGGCTAAATTTGCTGTGGGTGCAATCGTGAAGCACAAGTCAGGCGATATCAAAGGAGTGGTTGATGGCGTTACGGAGCAGGAGAACAGGCCGACATGGTATCGCATCGAGTGGGACTCCGGTGATTACAGTTCTCACGCAGAACACGAACTGCGCGCGGCTACTGTTGATGAGCCTCGCGTGTATAAGAAATTAGCTTAAGGAGATGGATGTGAAACTGATTGATATTTTGGTGCTGGATCTACCTAAGCTTGGCGGTTGGCCTGATGGTGTAATCAAAATGTCCCAAGACTATGACGGGGAGGTTTGGTGTTGGCGTGGATGTGGCTATGGAAAAGCTAATAGTTTTGCTCGGATAAGTGAAATAGCCGAGAACCACAGGAAGCAAGGAAAAGATGAAAACCTCGACTGCTTCGTCACCCGCGATCAATACGAAGCAGCACTTGCAGCCAGCAAGCCAGACTGGGATGGAGAAGGTGTGCCTCCTGTTGGAGCAGACGTGCAATGCATCTGCAAACAATTCCCAAGTGAAGGACAAGAGAAGTTGCTAGGTAAAATTCTTTATTCTGGTGAGTACACAATCCTTCATACCTATAAGACCAACGAGCAACATCATGTTCCAGTCGAAAGCGTACTCATGACAAAGCATTGGTCAATCACTCCTATTAGATCCGAAGCAGACAAGAAGAGAGAAATCGGCGTTCTTTCACTTGCTCGTGCAGACCCAACTGTTGGCAGATTTGAATATGGAGAGAAAATGAGTGATGGACGGCTCATTGGCTATGCCTGGTATGAGCTTTACGACAAGATTGCAGCCGGTGAAGTAGCTGGCATCCGCATAGACTAGACCGCCGCAATGGCGGTTTTTTATTGGAGATAAATAATGTCAGACAGCGAAGAAATCAAAATCGAAGGCGGCTGCATTTACGAGTCACAGAATATTGATGGCGATAATTCAAAGTTCATCGTTACAGGGGTTGGACTCTCCCGCGTCCTGTTTGCTGACTTTCCGATGATTAAATTCAACGAAAGTTATCTTGAATATTGCGTAACAAGGAAAGAATTCCATAAGCGATTCAAGTTATGGGAGTAAATATGGAATCACACAGCCTCACACTCGATGAGGCCTGTGCATTTCTTAAGATATAACATTAGCTCAAACATGGTGGACACATGAAAGAAGATGTTGTCGTTAGACTTCCTACAGAATTTTACAGTGAGCATGGGGTAGTTGTTCAGCTCGAAAAAGTGATGGCAGCCCTCGCAATACATGGCATCAAATATGAAAGGAATCTTCAGCCACCAAAGGTAAGCCTAAAAGATGCAGTCGATACGATTAGAAAGCTAAACGTTGACTATGATTTCGAGGCACTGAAAGCGGAGAGAGACGAATGAGAGAATTACGAGACGACTCACTAATTGACATGAAATTCATAATGGAGGATTCTGGATTTTCAGATCGCTACTTCTACAAGCACATCCAGAAAGGCGACTTCCCACCTCCTATCAAATATGGCCGCGCATCAAAATGGCTTTATGGTGATTATCAAGCCTGGAAGCTCAGCTTCATTCCCGACCTCAAAAAAGCATCATGACCACGCTTTGTGGGCATAATTGCGGGCATAATATTTTCCTATTCTGCATTTCCTCTTAAATCCCCTGCACTTAGACGCTTTATGTGATGTCTGCAGGGGACACTTTTATCTTCCTCTGTTTTTAACCCAAATTAGTCTGTTCGCTGCAAAAACTCATTGAACAAAAGCATCCTGCTTTATTTGAGCATAACGCGTTGCCAGTTGCTTTAGGTGAAGCTCAAGTTGGGTCTTTTCTGCTTCAGGGAGCGCACTTCCTGCAGGATACTGCGACAGGCGCCTGAGCTGCTCTTCAGCGGGTATCGCATGGTTAAATGACTGCATAGTCGAAAAAACCACGGATTTAAGCTCACTCACGGTTATATATTTTCCTTTTTGCTCATCCAGACTACTCAGCCGATCACTCAGTTGCTGAAGCGTCATCATCCCCTGATACCAGCTGTTCATTGCGTCTACAGGCAACGCCGTCGCGTTAAACTTTTTTTGCCACTGTACTATCAGCGCTTTAGCCTCTTCGGGCCGTAATGTCTGGAGCTGCTTTAACAGCTGTAGGCTGTAGGAAATATTCCAGTCAGGAGACAGTTTATCCAGCCGTGCAAGCTGCTGCTGCGTATCTGAGATAAACGTAGACGGTAACGTTCCTCGCTGCGTTAACGCGTCTTGCTGAACAGGTGTAAGCACTTCAGGTAACGGCGCCAGCGAGGCAATGGCCTGAGTCGTTAAGGGATCGGGTCTGGAGAGAAAGCCCCCACCCCACGCTACGGCGACGCAGACCACCAGCATAGAACACATCCCGGCGACAAAGGGCTTCCACTGCCCGGCAATCCGGGAGGGCATTACAGGTTCCTCACCGTTCGGCTCATTTTTCTGCTGGACAACATATACCCTTTTCACCGCCTGGATCGGTTCATCCTTTTCCAAAGGCGCTTCCCTGTCGGGCTTCATCTCATGCGAATCTGTTATTCCATGATTTTTTTCCAGTCTTGCCGCATTAGAATGTATCACCGTTCGTAATGTCTCGAACTGGCTAAGGTGTTTAAGCTCAAGGGTCTGGAGCACCGCCCCCAGCCTGGAAAGCAACGCTTCAGCGTTGTATAGCTCACTCAGATTGCTGTCATCCAAAGTGAGCATACGCATGAGTTGCTGCAGGCGCTGGCTCAGGCTGCTAAGGATTTCCATTCGCACGTGTTGCGAATGCGGCCAGAAAACCTCCCACTGGTGGCTAATCAGAGCCTCCAAGATCGCCAGCCCCTCATTCAGGCCAGCGACTCCAGACTGCTGCGTACGGGCGAGGGTGTACCAGGCTGCAGTCTGCAACTCAACACCGTTTCGCTCGAATAATGAAAGGCAGCGTTTTTCAACGTATACCCAGTTCACGTCCGGTCGAGCGGGATGGCTTAATTTACTCATTTCATCGCGAAGGGCGGCATAATCCGGAAGCGTGCGCGGGTCGCCGCCGGTTTTTAACGTTATATCTATAGTCATTCTGGAGGGCCTGCATATTCGTGTCAGTTGATTTCGTCAGTTGATGAAATAATGTTATCGCTATGGCAACAGCGCTAAAATCAGACCGAAAAAAATACCTTCATCAAATAATTGTCCTGACCGGGATGGTGTATCAGGGGGAGTGAAGATCCAGTCACTTCCCCCCCCTACCCGCATAAAGAGCCGCCCTTGAGAAATAACATTTTCTCCGGAACAGAAAGTCACCTCGACACAACCGGCGACGCCCTGTCCATACAGAAAGATCGGCATAAACTTTACCGCCCGACTGTCATAACGAAGAACAATACCGGAAATCTCAAAAGCCCCTCCCTCCACCAGCAGGTCCGAAACGGAAGCAGAGACAGTGCTCACATTCAGTCCGGTACCTGTGAGCCACTCATCCATCTGCTGCTGAAGTTGCTCCATTCGCAGGCGAAACGCTGCAATATCTGCCTGAGTTTTACTGACTGGAGGAACGGGTGAAGGTTGACTGGCCTGCAGTTTTTTTATGAATTGTGATTTTACTGACATAGTGTTTCCTGGCCTTAAATACGGGCTGTGGTATCGAGGTACTGCTGTTGCCTGAGGTGCCTCAACAGAACCCGTCCTTCGGGCATAAACTCAGTGCCATAACGCACCAGGCCAATCCCCTTGAGTTCAGCGTCAATGGCATAGCGCAGTTCGCCTGGAACTTTTTGGTCCAGCAGAACAACATCTATCTTCTTCAGTCGAGGTTCATATTTGAGCAAGACAGTCGACAGCGTGCTCATAAGTTCATGGGCCGTCCCTGGCATACCCTGAAGGATTTTCGTCATATCGGGCAAGCCAAAGTCAGGGAGATGCGCGAGCGTGCCGGCGCGACAGTTGAGAACGCGCTGCATATTATCCAACACTGAGAGGATGACCTGATTTTCTTCACTCACCTGGTTGAGGTTGAGGCCACCGGAAAAATT
This sequence comes from Enterobacter cloacae complex sp. P14RS, assembly GCF_014895895.1. Classification (NCBI taxonomy): domain Bacteria; kingdom Pseudomonadati; phylum Pseudomonadota; class Gammaproteobacteria; order Enterobacterales; family Enterobacteriaceae; genus Enterobacter; species Enterobacter cloacae complex sp. P14RS. The sequence goes on along the minus strand of NZ_JADBQM010000006.1, from coordinate 221,140 downwards.
TCCGGTTAGCATTTCATACAGTGAAGGCGTGTTATGTCCGTGGGGCATCAGTTGTCCTTAAGCGGTTGCAGCGTCAGATGATTCTCGCCAGCTTCCAGAGTACGCGGTTTATCCGGATCCAGGTCGCTGCGTTTAATAACCTGCTTCCAGGTGCTGTTGACCTCATCCGGATGGCGGAACAGCCCCACCACAGCCACAAACTGCGCAGCTTCTTCCATCGGCATATCAAGGCTTGCATCACCGCCTGGTTTTACCACGACATCACGGCTCGCTAGCATATCGTCTTTCAGAATGCTGCTATCATCCTGAAGCAGTTGCATATAAACCGTCTTATCAAAGATTTTTCGATCTTTAAGCTGGTAAACCCGCACCACGACTGGTTCAGAAAGCGGATTACTTTCTCGGGCATCAATGTTCAGCGCCTCACGTGCAGTGAAATCCAGATGCAGTATTTTAATCTTTTTATAGAACACAGAATTAAACGCCGATTTGGTCCCGTCGGTGACGCTCTGCGCCACGCCGCAGCCTGTCAGGCTAATCGCCATAAAAGGTATAAGCCAGCGCATGGTCTTAATTAAACTTGTAGGTAACACGTCGATTTCCTTGTTGCGGTTTCGCAGGTTCCAGCCCGCGGTAATCACCCAGTTCTGTCGTAAAGGTCTCGGGTATTTCATCCGAAAGAGTATCACCCTCTACTCCCAGCACACCGTTCATTCCCAGCCAGAAAGGGCTTTCGCCCAGCGGCGGAACGGCCAGCAGCCGGACTGAAGTGGTCAATGTAATTCTGGCCTTGAACCGCCAGCCCAGGTACACCCGGAGCATGACCAGGAAATCCTGATACAGCTGGCCGTCCGGCTTCCAGCCCTGCGCCTCCTGTTCGTTTTCCGTCGCGAGCGCAACCAGCAACTGGCTGCTGGCATCCATTGCTTCGTCACCCAGCGGGGTATTGCCGTCCAGTTGAAAATCGTCATCACCGTAGAAGCCCAGTTGCTGACTGACCTCCACCGGTCGAAGGCAGTATGGACTGACCTTCACGAGAGTATCCGGGGCCAGCAGTGTCACCAGGGCCTGCATCCCCTCCTGGGTTTTGCCCGGCTGCTGCAGAACCCCGAGTAACGCCAGAAAGCGGGACACCGGGGTGGCAATGTGGTTTGCGGTTCCCGGTATGCCCAGTCCTACCAGCCCCAGCAGCGACTGTGAAATGCTGTCCGTTCCCCCCGGCTCAAACGTTGCGGGATAGGAGTATTTGCGCCAGATGCGGTAAAACTGCGTCAGGATGCGATGGCTGAAGATATCCAGAAAACCCTGCAGCGCTTCATACCCTTCACGACGCTGAGTGATATCATCGAGATAGGCCGTCGGCAGAGGTGAGTCGACACCGTACATCCCCATAAAGGTTGTGCGGATGAGCGGTGGTCTGCTGTCATCATCCTCGGCATACTCGACAGCCTTTAGCTCACTGGATGGGAATCCCATCCCCGAGTGCGGTGCAAAACGTACCGGGTCATCTGCGGGATGACTGGTCGAGCCCATCAACGGCTTACCTGGATTGCGCTTCTCCAGCAGTTGACAGAAACGGTAAAAGTTAATGCGGTGAAGATCCGCCTCCAGCCGTGGGCTCAGCCGGGAATACGGCGGTTGTGCTTCTCTTGCCATTCCAGGCGTTCTCCGGTCGGTTGCAGAATGATAATCAGGCGGTTAAACAGATAGATATCGGTGTAGAGCGCGAAGAAGCGGCTTAGCATCTCGCCGAAGAGACAGATGTCGCCACGCCCGGCAAAGCCGTAGCTGTCCAGCGTCACCTCAATCTGCACCCCGCGCACCAGGTACCCCTGCTCAAAGCGTTCCGTTTCACTGTGCTTCACGTCGATAATCGCCTCCAGACGACGGCGGTTCATCTCGCTGTCAGTCCACTCGTACAGCGCCAGCGTGCCGCGCAGCACGTCGGCATTGTCCATCATCGACAGGAAGCCGCTGCCAAGATGACTCAGCACACGCCAGTGAAAGCGATCCTGCGCCGGGGGATAACAGGGCAGCGTCGGCGCACACAGGTTACGGACGGCAATACTGGCTGAAGTCGTTTTCATCACCGTATCGAGCACGGTGCTCTGGAGCGCTCGCCGCGGGAGCTGGCCGTTTGTGCCCGTGAGCGTCAGGGACAGGCTTTCATCTTCTGGTACCGTGTGGTTATCGAATGCTTCACCGCCCAGAATAAGCCAGGTGTTGTACAGGCCTGACGGGCCGCGCCGCACACGAGTGTGATAATAATATTCCGGGGCTTCATGACGCATCATGCCGCCTTTGTGACGGAAGCTCGAGAATGGCACGTAGGTATGCTGGCTGGATGACATTACCGAGTCCACAGAGTAAATCTCAGTATGGCCGTCCTGCACCCGCATCGGTCGCAGCATGTATTCGGTCTGCAGTGAGTTGAGCGTCAGCGGGTCAGATTCCAGCGGGAACAGGTTGATCACCGGCACACAGTTCAGGCGCAGATGCTTTTCGGTAAAGCTGAAATCATGCTCCCAGCGTTCTGCCAGCACCACGTCGATTTCAAACCAGGGGAGTTCAGCCGGAAAGACTACGGTCTCCAGCCCACGCAGGCCGGTAAACATGAATTTCTCACGGAAGGTGAAGTACTCCAGCAGCAGCTGATAGCCGCTAAAACTACTGCTCCCCTTCGGCCAAAGGTCGTCATCATCGTCAAATCCCAGCACGGCGAAATAGCCGTCAAGCGGTCTTCTGTCTATATCACCCGGCATCCGCAACCACAGGCGCGCCGTATTCATGGTAAAGGCTTCATGCATTGCGCAGGCTAGTGGTGCGTCTGCGTTGAAGTAGAACGGGAGCTGGCTGAGATCGATACGGCTCCAGTCGGCGAGATGGCTGCAGTTAAACCGCAGGCTAATAACCGAACGCCCGTCAGGGTCAGTCGACAGGCGGACGTGCTCAAGCGACAACGGCTGGAGAGTAATCTCTTTGGTTGTGGTATACCGACAGCGCGTACCTTTCTCACCGATCGGCCTTGAGTTCACTTCAAAGCCTTTGACGATGCGCATCTGCTCTTTCATCTCACGCCAGTCAGGGGTGAACTCCACCACCGACATCGACGGTATGGTGCGCAGGTAATGCGGCCAGAGCAGGCTGACCAGCCCTTCTGTCAGTTCAGGCAGGTCGTCATCAAGCTTTTCACGCAATCGCCCCATCAGGAAGGCAAAGCCCTCAAAAAGGCGTTCCACGTACGGGTCGCGCGCGCCAGCTTTATCGAGGTTGAGCATTGCTGCCTGCTCGGGGTGAGCGCGGGCAAATTCTTCGCCGGCTTCCAGCAAGTAGCGCATTTCAGCGTCGTAGTAACGCAGGGTTAAGTCGTCCATAGATAACCAATATGATTGAATGTTTAACAGTGTTAGGAATAAAGGGAAGCCATGACAGCCTGCAACTTATTGATATAATATCGACTAATATTTCTTGCTTACTCGCTTAAACACCATAAGAGAGATAATATAAATAACAACAAAAGCAATATTCGAAGAACCATAAAACAGCCAAACCATGGAGTAGGTTTCGTCAACCAAATAATCCAGACTTGTTCCAATTAACACGGTTTCAAAAGTGTATTTGATATCCATGAGTGAAAGGGAAAGAATTGTTGTACTGACCAGTAAAAACAAAACTACAGGCACAAAAGCTAGCAGTAGACGCTTAATCATTCTCAATTCCCTGGGATTGGCTGAATGTTGTGGGGGCATAACCGCTCGAGCCTTTTTCCTGTGAGCCCACTTCCTTTGCCTATTGCCCCGGCAGTTTCATTACCGCTGCCTGCACCTTGGGTTTCTGTCCAGAGGAAAACGCCATCACTCAGTTCATTCGGTTCTGCAATACACACTCCCGCAAGGTCATTTTGACCAGACTGGCTACTATCAATGCCAGGAGCAAATATCGTATCAGCCCGTGAGCCAGCCAGAAACGATGTCTTTCCAGCTCCTCCTGCAGTTGAAATTGTACCAGCCGAACTCTTCTCGTACGTATCATTCATCATCGACGGAATAAACTTTGCCTTACAGGGGCATGAACTGTAGCTGTCGAGAGTCCCGGCCATTCGTCTGCCGTGAATGATATCGTTATCGATGTCACCGGCTACCTTGTAAATTCCTACAAATTTACCGCAGGTTACGCCGTCCTGTTCCCGGGCAACAGGTTTACCAAACAGAGTGTGATCTTCTGCGCCCGTGATAATTCTCCCGCCGCAGGTTGTTTTGTCACCCTGCACCAGTTAAAAGCCTTTTGTTGGCATACGTTTTTCCTTTTCGCTGAATTCAGTCCTGGTTACCCGCAAAGCACCGCACTGCCTGCCGGGTCAAGCGCAATCAGACCGGCCAGAAGCTGATCCATCTCGGGCTGAAGCCGAGATTTATCGGTTTCGCTGCGGGTGGCTTTCATGCGCAGCAGTCTGAGACGGCGCGATTTGACTTCAAATAGCAGCGCTGGGGTCCACTGCGTGAGGGTGATGGACTGTGCAGCGCCATCGAGTTCCCCCAGCAGATGCAGAGCCAGTTCGTTCTTACCCTTTTGTTCCGCCACGCGGGCCATTAGCAGGCGCAGCAGCCATTTGTCTTTCGTGGAGTCGTTGCCCGGGAGAGTCTGCAGCCAGTGAAGTGTGGCATCCAGGCCATCCGTGTCCGCCTTCTCAAGCGCTTCCTGCTCGAGGGTCAGAATATCGTTGTCCGTCTCACCGGCAGTACTGACTCGCTCATCACGCCAGCCGGACATATCGTCCAGCACGCTCTGATTTATCCAGTTCAGCGTGACCTCATCAGCAAACGGCGTACCGTCATTAAAGGCCAGCGTTTCAAGCCCAGTGAGGCGGCGTAGCAATCCTTTCAGGTCAGCGGCGATGATATCAGCCAGTACATCCTGCCCCAATTTCATCAGGGCCTGGTGGATATACCACTGCAAATCCAGCCAGAGGTGGTTGGCGCCACGGGAGAAAGTGCTGTCCGCGTGCTCCAGTATCTCCAGCCAGCTCTGCTGCAGGTACAGACGTTTGAGCATGGCCCGCTGGTCAGCCCGCGGTGGTTCGATGCGCGTTTTCCCTTCTGCATCAGGAGCCGGGATAGCGCTCAGCGTGTCATGACGTAGGCTTTTCATCAGCCGGTGTGCGGCAAGCCATCCATCGGGCTGCTCACGCAGATAACCCGTCAGGGTCCGGGCCTGGGCCAGTAAATCCTGACCGGACGAAATGCGGCTCAGGACGGGCGCATCATATTCTGTCACGTGCGATAAGATCTGTGGCTGAGACGAGTCACTGGCGTTCTGAGGAACCAAAGCATCTACGCCACCAGCCTTCATCAGGCGGGATTCCAGCGCGCTGAACAGCGCATTCAGTTCTGGCCGTGACGTTTCCGGCTCTGTCTCCAGACTGTCGCGGATGAGCAACAGCGCACCGGCAGTGCGCTGAGCATCGCTGCGCACTACTTCCGGCCAGAGGGAGAGGCTGTCGAGCAGACGAGAGCCTGCGAGCCACTCCAGCGCCGGTTTACGGCTTCGCTCCCGCTGCGGATGAAGCTGCACTCCGTAGCGCTGCAGCAATCCTGCCAGCAGTTCAAGCCCTTCGGCAAAGCCGATTTCCCCGTCCTGGTGCAGACGCGCCCAGCAGTAATAGGTGGCAATCCGGATATCTTTGGCGGTGGTGGTCAACAATTTTTCGGCAAGCGTACAAATCAGCCCGGTATCGATGCCGGAGAGTTTATTCACCTCCTCTCTGATACGCTGGAAATCATCGTCATAACCCGGATCTTCCCCTGTAGGATTGGTGTCGCTGACAGGGACAAGCCAGGGCCGCCAGCTTTCTGTTCGTACCTGCGCCTGCTGTCGTAGTTCAATTTCGTCCGCCTGACAGGCGGCAACCAGATTCTGAAGAGTGCTCATTATTCGATTCCATCCATGTCACTATTTTCCGTGTTGGCCATCAGCGCCTGAGCCGTGGCCGCGCTGTCAACGCTGAAGATCTGATCCGGCAGCGTGAAGCCGTGCAGTGCCAGTAATGCCAGCGGCCCGCTGCCCAGCTGTGAACGCAGTACCCATTGCAGAGTACGACCATCCGGGGCGGTGAAACTTACCATCCACTGGCTGCGGTCAAGCTGCTGCCGCTTGCCCTGATCCAGCCAGCGAATAAAGCCCCAGGTCCCGCTGTAATCCCCAAACAGACGAGCTCCGGCGTTGACCGAGGTCCAGGTCAGCATTGTTCCTGGTTTGTATGTGTCTCCCGGCCAGCGGAAGGACTGCCAGTCGGCCATCTGGTTAAAGTAGTGCAGCTTTTGACCATCAATGGTCAACTGAGTTTCCACTACCTGCGGTGCCGGGCGCGCCTGCAGCTCGAAGCTAATGCCCTGACTGCCATCGGTAAACAGAATGTCTGACAGCTCGCTCAGTTGATTAATCGCCCGCAGGAACGTTGGGTTAAAGTTCAGCCCCTGGCTGTTAACCTTATCCGGTACCCACTGACTGCCCTCTTTATGCAGCACACCGCTGAGTTCCGTCGTCAGGAAGCGTTCAATACGCCCGCTGTCCTTACGTATAAATTCGGCCAGCATGGGCAAAGAGGCATCGCTCTTGCTCGCGGCGAACGGGAAGCGCCCGTCAAATGCCGTATGCCAGTTAGCCACAACTGAGCGACTCCATTTGTCATTCAGACTTGCTGCCGACGGCTGAAGCACGGTCTCCCAGGCCTGGGTCAAAGGCTGCACAAACATCGTGCTGCCAAAACCGCTCCACTCTTCGCCAAGGCTTGCCGAAATGAGGCTGCCGTACTGCTGGGTGTCGGTCAGATCCACACTTTTGCCCTGGAATACGGTTTGCGCCAGGGTCTGCATCATCTCCTGCGGGTCTGAGGCGCTGGCCACCTGCTGCAGGCGCAGGCGCACGCGGGTGATACGGGTCAGATAGGTCTGCAGGCTCAGAGAGTTGTCAGCCGACATGACGTTACTGCCGTTGTTTTTACCCAGAAGCTGAAGCAGCGGGCCGAAGGTTTCATCCAGAGGTCCCTGTGGGCCTGACGCTGACTGGTCAATCGCAGGTTTGTCTTTCCCGCCTACGAGGTCTTTAGCCGATTTGATGATTGAGTCTGAGAGGCCTTCGCTTTTCTGGCCGGTCTGCCCCTGCCAGGCGACGGTATTCATCAGGGCAATCAGCGGCGACTGGCGGACATCGCTCATCAGCGTCAGTTGGTCGGTGACATCGGCAATATTGTTTGTTGGATTTAATCGCAGGCTGTTGAGGAAGTTCAGCCAGCTGCCGGCAAAGTCAGTAAAGTAACGCTCTGTCAGGCGCGCTTTGAGCGCTTCCGGGGAGAGATCCGCCGATACGGCTTTGCGGGAATCGCTCAATACCCAGTCAATTTCATCCTTGCGCGAGGTTGCCGCCTTCTCAATGGCCTGCTGGATACCGCCTTCCCAGGCCTGTCGGGTAAACATACCCGGCACCACTTCTTCGGTGGTGAACAGCCGACGGGCATCGGTACCGCTGGTCATGTCCTCCAGAGACACATCGGCGAAATTACGGCGTACGGATTTGAGCATGTTCTCATACAGGGTACTTTCTGCATTGCGGTGGCCAATTTGCTGCAACAGCACCTGACGGCTCTGGCTGACCAGCTGCGCGTCCGGGGTGATTTTCCACTGTGGCTGCTTTGGCAATTCGTTAATGTAGAAAGCCCATAAATCCGGCGACAGACTCTGCCATAGCCCGGTTGAGATGCCCATACGCGTCGGCTGCACGGTTTTCATCGCTTGCGCGTAAAATGCACCGTCGGCTTTATCCGGACGAACCATCATCAGCCAGGCTTTCAGCTGGTCATAACCCGGTTTCGCCAGCTGCGCCCGCTGGTCGCTGTTTGGCGCTGAACTGACCAGCGCTGTGAGCTTTTGCACTAGGGCGGCGTTCGCCGGTTCGCGTATAAGGCGGTTGTTCGCCACGCCGTACCAGGGCAGCATCGCGTTTAGCAGTTGCTGATTATGGTCAAGACCGAAGCGCTGATACCAGGGCGTGCCTTCCTGAATATTGTGCAACATGCGCCCGGCGTCGTTTCGCAGTGCATGCAGCGCCGTCAGCTGATAGTCGGATACCGAAGGATGTTCAACCAGATTGCGGGCTTTTCCTGCTACTGAGGTAATTTGTCCATAGTTCAGCATAAACGAGACCAACAGCCCCGCCCCCCAGAGACCAATGATGGCCGCCAGCGTCCAGGCGAGCGTCTGTTCCCATGCCATACCGACCCGGCGGCCGCGGATACGGGTGCAGTCGTCAACGATCCCCTGCCATGTCACCGGCAGAGTCAGGGCATGGCGTTGTGACTCTGGAACATATTTCTCAGCGTCGGCTTTTCCCCCTGACGTATCAGCAGATTTATTCTCCGGCAGGCTGAACATCAGGCCGCGCAGCGGAACGCGCTGCTGAGCGTCGGAGAGCCATGGCAGCAGTTGCTGAGCCCAGCGGGGGATACCGCCGTCTTTGAAATGCTGGCCAAGACGCAGCAGGAAATCGTGGTTGTTATTCTCCAGTATCTGGTTCACGCCCTGCGCCCGTAGTTCGGGCAGCATCATTTCAAGCTGTCGGGTAATGTCGTCGGCTCTGGCACGGATCGGGAAACTGGCCCCGACCGGCTGTTCAGTGCGTTTAGCCTGCGACCATTTACTGTCGCACAGTTGCCATAACCAAACCGGCGCGGAATAGCGCAGCAGTTCGCTGATTTTTTCAAGCCCGCGTAAATCGTTATCGCTGATTTGTGGAGTCAGATTAAGCGACTGGGGCAATACGCGTACAATACCGTCCAGCGGGCGTCCGCGGCGCAGTTTACGTAGCGCGGTGTATTTCTCTCGGTCAGGCTCAGAGGTCAGACTTCCGCCGTAAATCAGCACGGTACGGTTGCCTTCAAGCCACTGCTGCTGTTGCAGGCCTGGAATAAGCTGTTCGATCGCGGCATCATCACCAGAGATTAGCAAGAGACGGATTTTATGGTGCCAGAAGAAGGTATATCTACGGCGGAGGGAGGTTCTGAGAGTTAAATACTCATTCCAGTATGTATTATCCTTTTTCTTTTCAACCTGAGCCATTACTTCTTTTCCGGTTGAAGCAGCCTTAATAGCTTTATAGTTTTTCTCACCGAACAGGCGAGTGACAATAAAAAATAGAATAATAAATAACACCAAACCGCCAGTCAGCAACGCACAAGTAAAAAGCCAATATCCTTGCTGTACAGAGCCGTCCGTCACTCCCAGCGTTTCGGGAGAGAATTCAAGTAACCAGAAAACTGTCGTTCCCACTACAAAAAGAAACAAAAGAATCAGCCATAGCTGGAACGTTGTATTTTTAAATATTGCCAAAAGACGCGTCACTTCAGTGCACTCCGATCAAAAAGCTGATGGCAGTTTTATCAGTCGTGGGAAAACTGGAACCGAAAGTAAACTCATCGGTTCACAGACAATGGATAATGCTGGTGAGTTATTTCGCTACAGGGCAAACAATCATAAACCAGGGATATTTACTTTCGTCCGGAACGTACATAACAAGCTGTGATGATTCAGACTGTCCAGCCTGGTCAGCGGCAACAGCTATCGCAAGCCAGGGTGAAACATTCCTCGTCAGTCCTGTTTTTAAATCAATATCACATGGTTGTCCGGCAACAGGAAATCGAACACCAGAGGTTGAGAGCAAGGCTGTTGCTTTATTGCTGACACCCGTGCCCGTTAACCAGATGTGTTTTATCTCTTCTGGAGCAGACTCTCCCCAGTGTAATGACTGCATAAGCGCGCTACTCATATCCTGCGTAGTCTTCATCTTTTCAGGTCTATGGACCTGAGCCACAACGTTCCGGTTTACCTCGGGTCTTTCAGGTGAACTCATCAAAAGTGCTGCCGCCGCTTCCCCGGTACCATCTATGATTTTTTCCGTAAGATTCAGAGTAATAACAAGCAGCGTCTGCATCACATCTGGTCTATCAAGCCACACATCAATCGTCTGTAATCCTTCCCCGCTGATAAAAGTAATATTGAAAGGGAAACCAATGCTGTTTTGCACTAATTGCTGTATCGCGGCGAGCTCTTCGCGTGAAAAAGATATATCCGGGCTGAACTGAAATAATACAGCAAGGGGAGAATTTTGGGGTATACGTTGAAACGCATTTTGTAGCGCAGTCTCCCTTAGCAAGGAGTTTATCCGTGCTTTTACTCTCACCAGTACAGGCAATCCCATATCGCTAAAACTGGCGTGGTGAATAAGCAACTCGCCAGTCTCGTCCACCTTTGTAGGCAATGTAATACCTTCAGGTATCTGCATCTGTTGAGAAATGGATGCAGACGAAATGACATGCGGCAGATGAACTACGTAACCTAACATACCGAGATTACGCTGACCGCACCGAATATCCTGAGCAAGATCCCACTCCCTGGCCGCATCCCAGCCATCTGCCAACCATTCTCCGGCAAGATAAATCAGCCAGCGAAACGCAAATGCAACCCCACCGATGGTCGAGGGGATTCCAAAAAAACAAAACCAGAACATAGCCGTATTAGTGGGCGAACTGGTAGGCCAGAAATAGGCTGTGATCCCCGCTCCGGCAACAATAAGTACAAACAGGAGTATCACCCAGCGCTTAAAAGAAGGTGCAGATTGTCGTTTTGCACGGGCTGGAATACAGGTAAGATCAACGGGCATTATTTACTCGTAGTCGCATTACTTAAAGAAGTAATCAGTGTGCATCCACAGGTACATTTATATCCGTGAAACGCAACTGGTACGCCATTATCTTTCATAGTTGGATGCCCTTCAGCGATAAAAGAAGGGCTGTGGCCTAATATCGGGCAACTGACAGGATCGCCTTTACGCGCCACACCAATACCGGCAAATTTCATTTTCTTTGAGCCATCCATAACCTGACCGCCCCCGGTAGTTTTATCACCGATACGAATGATACCTTTCATTTTTATTCCCTGTTATTTGCTGATGGTTTCCTGAAAAGATTCCGCCACGGATGCTCAGGATTACCAGAAGCATCGACAAGATAAGGGTCATCTTTATCAAACCGGCACAGTGACTCAATACTCTCCGGCCAGACAGGCACCCTGCTTGTCACCATCGCCAGATAGCGCGGAACGCTGAAAATAAAGGCCAGCACAAAAAGGAGCGGAAACAGAAATAACGGTGCGCCGTTAAAGCCGGATAAAAGATAGAGCAGACCAAAGCGATAGCCTTCGCGTTTTTTTGTGATGGGCAGGCAAAAGTCAACAACCCCAACGACGGACTCAGGCCCTTCCTCCATGTAACGCCTGACAAACTCCCAGTGCCTTTCAAGCTGTTTCCTGTCCGAATGCGTGGCCGGCAGACAGAAGGTGTCAATCACGGTTTCATTATCATCCGCCAGCACATGACCGCTGATGTAGTAGTCTTTGTTCGCATCTTTTCTGTGGCTCAGTCCTGTGGTGAAAAAAACGCTATCCCAGGGAACGCTGTAGGCTGAACCATTTAACCGGAATACGTGCACCAGTCTGTTCTTTCTGTCAAAGCGAATGGGGTAATGTGTCCAGGCAAACCATTCAGTTTTAAGGACTTTGAATGTCATTATTATGGTTGGAATACAAATCAAACTCATCGACAGAAACATTTTTTCACTCGTCGAGAATTTCCAATCAATATAGGGAACACTCTTAATTATCACGGTAATATAGAGCAATGAAAATCCCATAAAAGCAAATGCAGCGATTAAACTAAGAAATCCTTTTGCTGAGTAATATTTGTCAATCAACTCCAGATAGTGAGAATTTAGTGTTATCACTTTCATATCAGGAACTAAAGATTGCCCATCCAGTTCAGTTGTCTGGTGTTGTTTTAGCTGATGCTCTCTCTCTTCATCATTAAGAGATCGGTTTAATTTAAACTTAGGAAAAAGACCGTAATAATCCATTTACCCCTCCACTCCCAGGGCTAACTTAAGCTCATCCATTTCCATTTTCATGGTTGGCCATATAGGCAGTTCGGCAGCCTCTATCATCTTATATTTTTCTTGTTCCACCTTCGGATCATCTATATCAACAGGTATTCTTCGCCATAAGCATTGCACCAGCCATTTTTGAATGTTATCGCGATTCTGAAATGCCAGATAAATTGCTGTACCAATTAAAAACACAACTGCAATAAACGTTCCTACGACAGGTATAGCGGCAACTACTGCCACAGCTAACCAGACACCAGCCGCTGCGGAAAGACCGTAAGCAATAGCCAGGCCTGTATGTCCCTTATTAAATTCGTTAAGGGCATGGTATAAGTCATATCCCACAGCAATCACTCCTGCCACCACGCCTAACGCTTTCCCCAGGTAGCCAAACACCCATCTACGAAAGGTTTCAGAGTTGAAAACTCGTAATCTCGACGCAGCATTTGCAAATAACCGAAATTGTTTAATACCGGTCTCGATAATGCCTAATGTCGTGCTTCCAAGACCTAATACGCCCGCCCAAAATCGGGAATGCGCTTCTTCCTGATCGGCAGTGAGCGTTTTTTTATTGTGAATATCAGCAGAAATAAAAAGTGCTGCAACCTGAAGAATCCCGGAACATACCCCCAATGTAAATGGCATAGCCTGTCCGGCTTTTGTGACTCCACGCTGGACAGCCCCCTGCCAGCGGCTAAATTGCTGAGCTTCAACATCTGCCGAGGTTCGAAGTAATTTACTCAATGCAATAGCACGCTCTTTGGGTGGCAGCGATGCCATCTCGTGTACTTTGTCAATATCAACCATGACCAGAAATTTTTTTGTTTCCTCAACTTCCATTGGCAACCCGTCGATTCTGAGTCGTCTCAACTCCCGTCTAACATAATGTCGTAAGCTGTCTTTATTTGCTCTGCTGTCCAGTCCGCTTTCCTTAGCCAGTTGCATGACCACTTCAGAAACAAACTCTTTATATTTCCCTGTTTTTTCTAAAGGAACCAGTGCTTTATTTGTTATTGCACCCATCGCAACTAAACAGCCGTAGACTTTGTTTGATTCTAATGCCTGTGCGATCTGTTTTGTTAATATACCTGAAAGTAACCCAATGAATATTCCTGCCACACCGGCAGCATTATCACGCATTTTTTCGATACCATCTTTAAAGACATCGGCGATCCCATTCCAGGGAATGGCAAACCAGTCCGAAAATCCTTCAGTAGCTTTAGCTAACTTTTCAGCCAGAACATCCTGATTTAATGTTAAAGCACGAGCCAGAATATTTGTTATATCTGTAGGTGTCCCTGACAACAAATCATTAAAATGACGAATGACCCCCACTTTGTCCTGCATCCCGGCAATGCAGTAATTCAGCGTCTGGACATATTCAATACCGCTTTTCAATTCCTGGGTATCAAAATTATGCTTAAAATATTCGAGCAATACGCTGCCCTTTATCCACTCAAGATACATTTCGGTGCGTGGACTTACGACACTGTCGTTGTACTGCAGTAAAATTTTATTAAATTTCTTCTGAAAGTCAGCTACTTTTGATGGTTCATAGTATTGTTCATACTTCGCCCACTTCCTGGCTGCTTCAGACTTCATTTTTTTGTCGCCGATCGAAGTGTACATATTATCCGGAACATCGCTATTCCCGGCGTAGCCAAAGGGACCATAAAGCGCCACACGCTCTTCGCTCTCACTCTTCTCTATAGAGTCCCGCTCAAACTGGCGATTCATCGATTCTTTCAAACCAGTAATTGCAGAAGCCAGAGCAAGCTCCCGTTGATATTTCGCATTTTTATAGATATTTTTTTGCAGCTCATAGTCTATAAGGGCGGAGAGATCCTGCAACACTGCAGGTGGATCCTGCAGCACTATCATTGCGCCTTTATTTGGGTAAAGCTTGTCCGCCGATTTTTTGATTAAACGGGCTTCAAATGTCGTGGCCGCTTTCCAGGGGGCGCGGGACCATATTCTGGCACTGCAGCTTTCTCCTGATTTACTGTATTCCGCCACTGTTTCTGTCAGCGCTGACATTGCAATAGTCTGGTCAGCCTTGCCGCTATTAATCCAGGCATCCATGTCAAAACGTTGCATATACTGGATGCGATATGACACATCTTCATGCTTTGTGCGAACCGCAGGTGTCCATTCCACTTCGGACCAGCAGAACCAGAACACGCCGTTTTTCATACCTAAGGGCTTTACCGGTAGCGTTATCAGTGATGCACTCGCCAGTTCTTCTGGCTGAGTAACGCATGGCTTAGACTTGCCATTTGCAATATCAGGAGGCACATCTCCATTTTCAGGCAGAGGGTAATAATATCCTTCGCAAGTGACAAAATAATTTATCCAGCGGTTACCTGACTCAGACCAGATGTATAAATAGCCCTCACGCAGCAAGCGTCCCGTCCATGCAGTTTCGCCCTTTGCTACTGCAGGTAGGGTGACGCTACCTGGCAAAAGAGGTAATGCATCATCCTTTGCCACAACCGCCGGGCGAACGGGTAAAATTGGCAACCCATAGCGAATACAGAATTTACAGCCTTTTTGTGTACTCATATTAATTGTTCCATGCATTATTATAGGGCTGCATTTGGGTCATCTCCTGCCAGAGATTTTCATCCCAGTTACTGGTTACATCACGATAATAGTCAGGAGCCTGTTGGGACAGTGCCAGGAATGCAGCCATCTTCGGAGCCATCCAGAAACCTTCTGGCTGCACTAATCCATGCAGCGCAAATGCAATACGATCTTCCTGAGTGGGCAGTCCACATGTCATTGCCTGCACAAGCAATGCATCTATTTTTCGACAACTTTGCTGGCGCTGCGCCATATCGAGATTGGGTGGCAATTTTTCCAGGGCAAGGTTTATCTGCCCACAACGCTGTAATTGCGCCAGCGGAATTTCTGTTTGGTCTCCGGGCTGGCAAGAAACTCGAGCCGGGAAAGCCAGTGTGTGCCACTCTCCCTCCAGCCAGAATGTCCAGTACGGTATTTCCTGGGCGGGTAGATGGTTAAACAATTGCCATGGGCTCAACATCCAGTGCAGATGAAACAACACTCGTGGATCGTAATAACGCAGGATATGTCCCTGTTGGTTTGTATCCTTTAAAAACAGCGCATTCACCAGCAGATTACGTACAATATTTGTTGGGCGTGGGCTGGACAGTAAAAGGACACTCGTCGGCGGTGAAGTTGGATCTGCGCATCGCGAAAGGTCAGCCATCAACGTCTTCCACTCAACAGATGGAAGCTCATGCAACGGTATCAGCCACGGGTAAAGATGGGCTTGTGGTGCCAGCATCGGCGAAACCAGTTCGATAAGCGGCCAGCTTTCCGGCAGTTCTGGCACCCGCATACGGTCAATCACTGCATATTGATGGTCCGCCAGTTGCAAAGGCTGCTCCAGGTAATTAATCATCAGTCGTCCTTAGCTCAACGGTATGGTCGCATCACCCTTGCCTGAAGCTTCTGAAGCCATGGATTCGCAGGCGGTAAATTTCGGATAGGGAACATCCAGTTTCGCTGGTCCCGCATAGTCAAAATCAGCACTTTTTACTTTAAAGCAACCATTGGTGCCGTGTTCAATTTTGGCCGGTTCAATCGTCAGATAAGAACCACCGCACTGCACGGTAATTTTCTTTTTCGCCGTGATAAGGATTTCATCTTCTGTACTGGTAATGGTTAATCCTTTCGCTGCTGTAATTTCAACCCCGTCAGTTTGGGCCTGCATTTCGATTTTCCCTGCCGCCGCAATCAGTTTCATTCCCATCTCATGTGCAAACACCACCACTGCTTTTTTAGCAACTAAGGCAATACGTTCTAGCGCTGATATTTCCGTATTCCCACCTGCAGTTAATATCTGATTCTGGTTAGCACTGAACTGAATATGCTGAGGCGTGGAAAGTGCAATTCCCGCTGGTGCACCCGCCACAATCACAGGCTGTTGCAGGGTATCCACACTTTGCTGTAAGAAACTTTGTTGTGTGTCATTATCCAGTGAATCGATATTTGCAGTTTCCAGGAGACTGGAGAGTGATTCAGCCAAAGACAGGGCGTCGGATAGCTGGCGCTTAACCGCTGCCATATCCAGCACCTGGCCCTGCGCCTTCGTCTGACCGTCCGCCGAAATGAATATCCCTTTCTGCGCACGGATGGCACCCCAGCTGTCCGTCCGGAGCTCAAACCCCTCACCGCGCTGCTGTTTTTCGCTGTCGACCAGGTGACCCAGATTCAGCTGGCTCTTGCCACCGTACTCCGTGCTGACCTTGATATGCTCTTTTCCGCGCTCATCATCGAGGCGGATTTTGTTGTTCGCCGGGGTGCGCAGGACGTTGCGTTTGTAATTCTGGATAGTGACGTGGTCGCCGTGCGCCGAGTCATGCAGCACGCCGGCAATGTACGGCCGGTCCGGATTGCCGTCCTCAAAGCCGACCGCTACCTCGGTGCCCGCCAGCAGCGGCAGGTGCAGGCCGTAAGTGTCCCCGGCATACGGGCGTGACTGGCGCACCCACAGGCTTTCGAATCCCGTCTCCCAGCTGTCACGATCAAACAGCATGTTGACGCGGTAGCGCCCGTCCTTATCGATATGGCCGTATGTGTCATTTTCAGTGGTACTGGTGACGCGGGCCGGCAGCGTACCGGCCATCACCGGACGTTCTCCCGGCTCGGGGCGGAAGCTGAAATCCGGGCTGTCCGGAATACCGTCAAAACGAAGGCTGAAGTCTTCATCCCGCCGCGCGTGGGTCTGCATCGCCGTGATGACCACGCCCTGCGCAAACACCTCCGCCACTTCATACCCGCCGGTGACTTTGAGCAGCATCCCCGGAGAGAGCGCCGGACTGCTGGTGATGGCCCGGGTCCGCGTCTGGCCGTTCAGGTAGCGCTCGTGCCGGATGCGGGCATAAAACGCCCCGGACTCGGGTGCCGGATTACGCTCATACGCGCTACCCGGCGTCAGATAATTGTCGGCATAGTGATACGCTTCTCCGTACGTGGTCGCGTCCCCCCGGGTGACGTCAACCAGCGTATTCATATCCTCTGTAGCCTGACGGTAGTTGTAGTCCCGGGTGCTGACCTGCTTCTGCACCACGTTGTGATGGCTCTCCATCCCCCACACCGAATCCACGCCATGCGAGTGCTGGCCTGACGGCGGCACCGACGGCAGGGTCAGGCCTTTCTCGTACCCCTGCTGGCTGTCGTAAAACTCCACCACGTCGATGTTCAGGCGCGTGTCGGTGGTGAAGCGGAACCAGATACCGACCTCACCCAGCAGGCGGGTGATGAAGTGCAGGTCATTCTCGCCGTACTGCATCACCTGCTCACGGCGCGGATACTCTTTAGTGAGCGAGAACAGAAAATCCTGGCCGCGCATACCGTGACGTTCGCGCAAGATTTTTTCCACGATTTGCGGGACCGACATGTCCTGGTAAATGGCGTTCTGGTGCGAGCGGTCGAGCAGCGCCAGGCGTGGCCGGAGCGTCAGGGCATAACGGGTTTCGTCTTTTGATGTGCTGAGGCGTTCAAAGCCGGTCACCACCCCCTGAAGGGTGCGCACGGCCTGCTGCACTCTGATGCCGTAACCCTGGTCTACCGGGGCCTGCAGCGTCAGGGAAGCCCCTTTCATCAGCATCATCTCTTTGCTGATGGCGTGGTTACCGCTGGTGAATTCAATACGGTAGCGGAACGGTGTGCTCAGGGCTTCATCGCCTTCAAACGCCAGCACGTCGAGCGCGGACTCACAGCCTTTCACCGCCAGCAGGTGGTGGTTATGGCTGAAATTTAACGGAGGATTATTACTCATGCGTCCACTCCCTCCTGAACGTCAAATTCCAGGCCAATGCCCTCTTCTTCGCTCCAGCTCAGGTGTAACGACCGTGGTTTTTGTCTGTCGGCCATACGGGTCAGCAACAGCTGGCTCAGCACCGGCAGAATTTGTTGATTCAGCAGGCTGTCGATATTGCGCGCCCCGGTATCCGGCAGCAGGCAGGCGGCGGTCAGCGCGTCATACAGGCTCTCATTAATCTGCGTGATCAGGCCGTAGTGGCGATACAAGCGCTTGCTAACCTGTAACAGCTTCATTTCCACGATGGTACGCATGGCCGCTTCCGCCAGCGGGCGGTAAATCACGGTCTGGAAGCGGGCCAGCAACGCCGGCTGGAAGTGGTCACGCAGTATCGGGCGCAGCAGTTCGTGCAGATCGCCTTCGGTGGATTCAGGTTGTTCGTCCAGCAGCTGCATCAGGTGGTCGCTGCCGAGGTTGGAGGTCATCAGAATAACGGTGTTGCGGAAGTCGACTTCACGACCTTCACCGTCGCGCATAAAGCCACGGTCGAACACCTGGTAGAACAGGTTCATCACGTCGCGGTGCGCTTTTTCGACTTCATCGAGCAGCACCACGCTGTACGGTCGCTTACGCACGGCTTCGGTGAGAATGCCGCCCTGACCGTAGCCAACGTAGCCCGGAGGGGAGCCCTTCAGCTGGGAAACAGTATGAGGCTCCTGGTACTCGGACAAGTTGATGGTAATCAGTGATTTTTCACCGCCATACATCACGTCCGCCAGAGCCAGGGCGGTTTCGGTTTTCCCCACCCCACTCGGGCCCACCAGCAGAAATACGCCCTGAGGGCCATTCTCAGATGTAAGACCCGTTTTTGCCGCACGCAGGCGCTGCGCGATGGCCGCGAGCGCCACATCCTGCCCGACCACACGTTTGCCAATTTCATCTTCCAGGGTAAGCAGTTCGGTCTGCTCATCTTTCATCAGCGATGACAGCGGAACGCCTGTCCAGTCAGCAATCACATTGGCAACGGTGCGTACATCCACATCTAGCGAGAGCAGCGGGTTGCTGTGCTGCATGCCGTGCAGTTCCTGCTGCAGCGCGTGCGTCTCGCTTTGACGGGAGATGTCCTGGCGGCTTTCCAGCAGTTGTTCGGTGAGTTTCAGTTCCTGCCCGTATTGAGTTTCAAGCTCGTCGAGAGCAACGATAAGATCGTTCTCTTCCTGCTCAATGACGGTCAGGCGTTCACCATGGCTCTGATTGCCTACAGCAATATCTTCCAGCAGTGCCTGCTTCTCCATTTCAAGAGAGGTGATCTGCGAGCGAATGCAGGTCAGCTGCTCCGGCACGGTGTCGAGGCTCATGCGGACGCGCGCTGCGGCGGTGTCGAGCAGGTCAACCGCCTTGTCCGGCAGCTGGCGGCCCGTCAGATAGCGACGAGAAAGCGTAACTGCCGCGCGCACCGCATCGTCGGTAATGTGCACGTTATGGTGCTCGGCGTAGCGGGATTTCAGACCACGGAGCATCAGACAGGCGGTGTCGTCATCCGGCTCGTCCACTTTGACCATCTGGAAGCGGCGCTCCAGTGCGGCATCGCGTTCAAAGTACTGCTTGTACTCACTCCAGGTGGTGGCCGCAATGGTACGCAGTTCACCACGCGCCAGCGCTGGTTTCAGCAGGTTCGCTGCATCGGCGCCGCCTGCCTGGTTGCCTGCGCCGATGATGGTATGCGCTTCATCAATAAACAGCAGGACCGGGGACGGGGATTGCTGCACCGCGTCGATGACGTTTTTCAGCCGCTGTTCGAACTCACCTTTCACGCCCGCGCCGGCCTGTAGCAGGCCCAGGTCGAGGGTACGCAGAGTGACCGTTTTCAGGGATTCAGGCACATTACCCTCGGCAATACGCAATGCCAGACCTTCAACCAGTGCGGTTTTCCCCACGCCCGGCTCGCCGACCAGAATCGGGTTGTTTTTGCGGCGACGAGAAAGGATGTCTACCATCTGCCGTATTTCTGTGTCACGGCCAAATACAGGATCGATCTTCCCTTCCTTCGCTTTGGCGGTGACATCGAGGGTGAATTTATCCAGCGCGTTCTGCAGCGCAGGACTCAGTTCCCCCTCTTCCATTTCCTCACCAGCCGGACGCCCGACAAACTCCACCTCACCACCGTGGCTCTGTGCCAGTTCAGCTTCATGCTGCATTTCCGGACGTTCATCCGATTGCGCATCCAGCAACGGTCTCAGGCGCTCCAGCTGGCTCTGGCCAAGCGTTAACAACGGCCAGAGGCCGTCACATCGAGCCAGTTTTGGTTTTTCCACCAGCGCCATCAGCAGATGGACGCTGCGAATGTGCTCTTCACCATTGAGTGAGGCCAGTAGCCAGGCTTGCTGCATCAGAGTCTGGATGTCTTCTGAGAGCTGGGGCCGATGGCGCACGGAGCGAGGTTGTTTATCCAGCCAGCCGAGCAGATCCTGCCAGATGCCATCCATATCCCACTCGTAGCGGCGTGCCAGCACAGTGAGATCCCCCTCGCCTTGCTCCAGCAGCTTCAGCAGCCAGTGCTCCGGCAGAATTTCGGCATGGGCACGGGTCTGGCAGAGCGATGCCGCCCCTTCCATCGCGCGGGCGCAGTAAGGGTTCAGACGACGTAACAGGATGGCTGGATTTTCCATGAGATTCTCTCTTTGTCGGTTCCTGGACACGCTACCGCCCCTCGCTGTTCACCAAAGCGCATAAGGTCAGGCAGGCAGGTTGTGTTTTCTTTGCTGAGCGCCCGCGTCGCAGGCGCTCAGCAAAAAACTGCGGGCAGGAAAAACCTGCCCGCATCAGGATTACGCGGTGGCGCGTTCGTTCCAGGAATCGGAATGAATGATGTTGCCGTCTTTGTAGGTCCAGGTGATTTTTTCGTAACGCAGCTCGATCTGCTCAAGGTGGTTATGCTTCTCGAAAGAAGGATCCTTGATGTCGTGCATTACCGGGTTCACTTTCACCACCTTGACGTTTTCAAGTTTGGTGTTGAAGTACTCCACTTCCTGGCCCGCATCGTTGATTTTGTACCACTTGAACTCAGCGGATTTCAGGGTCTGACCCGTGGTCACCGCCTTGTACAGGTACGGGCTGGAGGAGTCGATTTCCTTAGTGAACAGGAACGGCGTGTGGATACGGGTCCCGGTCAGCTTGCCGGTGTTGTTATCGGTCGGGATGTACAGGTTGTGCTGCTGTGCCACCACTTCGATGCTGCCTTCACGATCCTGAACGTCCACAGACCCTTTAATGTCCGCGCCGCCGTCGTCCTTCAGCCAAAGATAAACAGGAATTGCCATGTTAATTACTCCGTTTTATTTTCTGAGACGCCATCATCCTGCGATGACGCCGGGTGTTTGCCGGGTATCTGACAGGCATTGGCCTGCGGTACCAGACTGATTTCGACACGACGGTTGAGCGCCCGCCCTTCCGGAGTGTCGTTGGTTGCGGCAGGACGGCTTTCGCCATAGCCCTGTACCGCAAAACAGCTTTCCGGCACGTCGCCGGTGTCACGCATCCAGTTGCGTACCGCTTCGGCACGTTTAAGGGACAGCGTCTGGTTCAGTAGTGGATTGCCGGTGTTATCGGTATGCCCTGACACAACAATCAGCCAGCCCGGTTTTGCTTTGATACCGACCAGGGAATTGACCAGCAGCTTCGTCGAACCGGGTTTAAGGTCGTATCTGCCGGTATCGAACAGCGACATGCTGTCGAGGCGCACAATTTTCGGTACTGGTTTGGGCTGCGGCTGAGGTTTGGGGGGCGGAGGAACATACGAACGGATGGCCTCCAGCACCGGCATCCGGAGTCGCTCCCCCTGATAAAGCCCCAGGCCTAATCGGGCCGGTACGCCGTTACGCGCCTGGTCATCCAGCAATGCCGCATCCTTGTGCAGGACGGCAACGGCGTCGGCTTTCGGACCGTAGTCATCCATAGAAATGCGATCGTAACGGACAATATCGAAGCTCACGCGATGCAATAGCTGGCGATTATTCCAGCCACTACAAAGCAGCGCGGTGATAGCAGCCAGGGTGAAAATGCCAAGGACGCAGCGCCAGGTCCGGGCACGGGGAGTGAGTCCCCCCCCTTCCGGTAGCTGTGGCAGGATGAAATCCGGAAGTGGGGAGATCACCGTACTGTCCGTTCCCACCGGGTGCCAGCCAGACACCTGCTGCATGGCGGTATGACGCGACAACCACGCCGTCCAGGCCGATGACGCAAGGCTTCCGGCAAGAATCGGCCCCATTCCCCACAGCATTGCTGCAGGTGCAATGGCCGGAACATCAGGATTATCATCGATGAATACCGCCTGGACATGCTGATGGAACCAACTCATCAGGCTATTCATCAGCACCTGCTGCTGCATCACAGGCGCACCGCCGGTGGTGACCCATGCGGCAATTGAACAAGGCGCATTCGACTCACGCCAGACAGTCCACCCTTCACCCGGAATAGCGGCCTGCCAGAGCATGTCATCCGTCATCGCACTGCCAATCTGACCATTTAGAATCAATGGCACAGAATGTCCCGTTTCTTTACGCAACTGACTAATTTGCCAGCGCAAAGCCAACAGACGACTTGTCAGGGCTTCGCTGTCGACGTGTTTCTGCGGACAGACACTGACCATCACCGACAGCTGACGCCCCCAGTCCGGGCGCTGCAACAGTACCTGACGGGCAACCTGCTCCAGATCCTGATGATCCTCAACGCGGATCCAGCATCCCTGCGTGACGGTCAGTACCGGTGACTGTTGCGGCCAGGTCAGAGGCATATCACCACAAACCAGCACCACAGGTTGACGGTAAGTGGTTTCAGGAAGGTCATCCAGACGCAGGCTGGCGTCATGCTCCGCACGAGGTCTGGCGATATACCAGAACGCGACGATAACCCCGATCATCGCCAGCAGAACGAGCACTGAAGCCAGCCGGGATAACGGCAAAAAAGCCAGGCATACCACAGCACTCAGCAGGGCGGCCCACAGCGCAAGCCCGCGCTGTTGTACAGGACTCATTTTATGACTCCCGGCAACAGGGTCAGCAGCATCTGATCGAGCCATTGATCCAGTCCCCACCAGAGCGCGGCAAGAACAATCACGCTCAGGCCGATACGAGCGGGCCATGACGCCAGCCAGCCTCCCGTCCCCCGTCCGGTGCGATTCTCTGCCAGAACAGGGTGAGTCTGCGGATAGCTGAACGGCGTAACACGTTCATTGAGGGCGCTGACCAGCTTCTGACGCTCAGGATCGCTTAGCGAGCGGTAACTACCCAGAAAACCGAGCATCATTACCCGCTGAAAGCAGGTCAGTACGGCATTGTCTGGTGCAGGTTCACGCAGCACATCGCGCATCCTGTCACACAAGGTGTCACCGGCGTCCATCGTGCCGAGGAAGTGTCCCTGCAAAGGAATGTCATACCACTGCACACAGGCATCATCCTCTACACCGCGGCCTTTTACCGCTTCATCAAGCAATGCACATTGTGCAGTGAGGATATGCCTACAGCTGGCTTCATCGAGTTCACTCGCTTTTAGTTCACGCTGAACGCGCTCTACATCAGCGATACAGCGTTCCCATAAGACCCGACCTTCACCTTCCTGAAACAGCGGGCCATGGCGAAGGCTGATGACCTGAAGCCAGGTATCCTGCAGCAGTGCGTCAATATCAACAGGCACGGCAATGCCGCGTTTACGCTCACTCATGTTCTCAGTACCGCAAAGAGTTCAAGTTCAGGCTCACCAAGCATGCCCGGGACGTAAAACATGCATGTCCCGCTCTGGAGCATTTCGGCTGCCAAAGGATGCGAGAGGTCGAGACTGAAATACTGATTTTCCAGGCGCAGCGGAATGGCGGCTGGCACATGACGCAGCGGCATCAGCGGTACACCCACGCGGGATGAGTTGACGATCCCACGCACATGGTCAGGACTGCCGACCTTACACTGGCGCGGGAACTGTTCCTGCAACTGCGCCACCGGTATCGGCGACCGTACAGAAAGATAGTAATCCGCTCCTTCGCGCAGACGCGGGTCATGCAGGCGAGCCTGCCAGAAGTGCAGTCGTGGGTCATAGTCGAGCGTCAGAGCCACCACGCGGGACGGCAGACTGGCTTCAAGCAGATCGCCAAGTAAATCAAACAACGGCGGAAATACCGCGTTGAGTTGCTCATGATGCCAGACCGGAATGGCGTTCACCTGGTGCTCCAGAGAAAATGTCAGCAAGCTCCCCGCCAGGCGAGAAAGCTCCGGATACAGACGTTCCGGCGGGTTTTGCAGATTACGCTGGAACTGACCCAGTACGGGCTCAGCGCTATTCAGCGCGTTGAGCAGCCAGAACAGAGAGACATCAGCCACGGCAAAGTCAGCCATACGCTCATTGCTTTCGCGCCGCATTGCCATCAAACGACAGAGACGAGCCCGCAGCTGGGTCATCAACTGTTCCAGTTGCGTCACCAGCCAGCGGCTGCCTTGAATGGTCAACAGCGGAGGAAGAAACGTCTCATCTAATTGCCATGCACCCTGCGAATCTTGCTCCAGCCGGGCGACCGGACAAGTCAGATAATCGCTGTTGTTCTGATGCGCAAAACGCAGGGTCAGTTCCGGCTGCATTACCGCAATCTGACGGGTGTCTTCTCCATACGCATTGCGCACATCCCGCCAGCGCTGGCGATAACGCACCGGGCGCTCGGCCACTTCATCGGGTTTAAGGCAGTTACCGCCATTCGCCCGCAGTAGCGGAAGCGCCAGCATCACCGTCACCTCCTGCGATTCACTTTCAAGCGACAACACAGGCGGCAGAGAATCTGCATTGTCTGTATCAATCAGCGTTCCGTCCTGAAAACGGACATGCAGATGACGGGCCTGGAGACGTCCAAGCTTGAGAGATTCCGGTTCGAAAGTGGCGTCAATGACCCCCCAGGGGGAGATGAGTCCCAGCCGGGCAATACATTCGGCAGACCAGGCCGCATACGCGACCTGTTGCTGAAAATGCTGGGGAGAAACCATAATGCCCCTACCCCATAACGGTTGTTCCGTTTTCATCGGCTTCCTGCCTGTTTTTACGCTTTCGCTTTCGGCATCTGTGAAACAAGCGACAAATTGACGTCCATCCCTTCCACCTGGAAGTGCGGGATAGCGTACAATTTCACGCGGAAGAAGCCCGGGTTGTCCTCAATGTCTTCCACCACTACCTTCGCGTCACGCAGTGGGTGAGATGCCTGCAGCTCGTCGCCCGGGTCGGTCATTTCGGTCACCAGACTGCGGACCCAGGTGTTCAGCTCCAGCTCAAGCAGTCGGCGATCCTTAGTGGTTCCGATGTTTTCGCGCTGAATCAGCTTCAGGTAGTGGGCGATACGCGACAGCAGGAAGATGTACGGAAGACGCGCATTGATGCGGCTGTTCGCCGTTGCATCTGCGGTGTCATACAGCGCCGGTTTCTGCGTGGAGTTAGCCGAGAAGAAGCAGGCGTAGTCGCGGTTTTTGTAGTAGGACAAAGGAATGAAGCCCAGATTCGCGAATTCGAATTCACGGGTTTCAGGAATCATCACTTCGCTCGGGATTTTTACCTGATTGCCAGTACCGAGATCGTACAGATGGATAGGCAGGTCCTGAACCGCACCACCAGCCTGTGGCCCACGGATCTGTACACACCAGCCATTATTGATAAAGCTGCGCACCATGTTGGACGCAAAAGCAAACGATGCGTTGGTCCACAGGTATTTGTCGTGATCCGGACCTTTGACTTCTTCGACATAATTGAAGCTGCGAACCGGAACGGTATCCGGACCATACGGCAAACGACCCAGTACGCGGGGCATCACCAGACCGATGTAGCGCGCGTCGTCCGTATCGCGGAACGATTTCCACTTGATGTACTCGGCGCGGTCAAAATAGTTACCAATATCTTTAATCGCCGCAACGTCTTCCATTGACTCCTTGAGGAAGAATTTCGGGCCTGCCGAGCCGATAAACGGCATATGTGCCGCAGCAGAGACTTTAGAGATATTGCGCAGCAGAGCGACATCCTGCGCTGAAGCGTCGAACTCGTAAGCGGAAATCAGCGCCGCAATCGGCTCGCCGCCCGGGGTATCATATTCGTCGATGTAGGTGTGTTTATACAGACCACTCTGGATCACCTCCGGACAGTCTTCAAAGTCCTGGCGCAGGTCTTCTTTAGACATACTCAGAAGCTCAATTTTCACATTCTGGCGAAAATCGGTTTTATCCACCAGCGACTTCACACCGCGCCACAGGCTCTCAACCGCCTGAAATTCATCATGGTGCATTACAGCGTCCAGCTGGCGGCTGATCTGAAAATCAAGCTCAGCGATATGGTGATCAATCAGGCTTTTATCCAGTTTTTCGACTTTCGAGCCTGCTTTGGTCAGACACTCCAGAAAGACCTGCATACCTGCAGTCAGACGTTCATCGGCGGTGGCATCCGACATCGCCTGCGCATCTTGCCAGATATCCAGCGCGCTCAGCTCAGAGACCGGGCTCAGATTGATTTTCTCAAACAGGGAAGCGTAAACCCCACCCGCTGCTGGGCGCTCCAGCACCACGCTTTCACCGCCAGTAATATTATTTTGTACAGACATGAGCATTCCTTGATTAATCCGTTAAAACAGCCTGATGGTTACGATTTTTTTGACGCCAGTGCGGATAATTCATTTCGCAACTCAGCGCTAAGCGACTGGTCAAGAACGATTTTTTCCAGCTCTTTTCGGAAAGTCTGGTTGTCCAAAAGGTTGGCTTTCAAATCACGGAGCAAGTTGCGCATCGCCAGCATCGCCTTCAGTTGCGGTATCTGAGCTGCCACCTGCTCTGGCGTGAAATCTTTCATGCTCTGGAAAGTCAGCTGAATGTTGTCCTCACCGCCATCATCAGCCAGCGTATTTTTAACGGTCAGATTAACTTTTGGGGAATATTCGGAAAGAACGCTATCAAAATTGTTCTTCGTGATATTAACCTTTTCGCGCTCAAATATTGGCGCCGTGTCCTGCCCATTACTAAAATCACCCGCAACAAGCAATTTCAATGGTAATTCCATTTTCTTGCTTGCTCCGCCAGTATGCAGGTCAAGCTTTAGGTTAATACGTGCCTTAGGCACTTCATTCTGAAAACTGTCAGCCATCTCATCATCCCTCTTTGGTTTTGCTATGCCAACTTCACGGTATCGCGTTGATGCGCAATCATAGAATAATGATCGACACAAAATCAAATACGCAGATCATTAACACGCAGTGAGAAATTTCTTAAGAATTTTCTGCTAAACTATTATTGTGTAATGCCCTGCCAAGGCAGAAAAAGGAACTACTCTTTTCGCGCAAACCAAATATTTATATCGTTAAAAGGATCGCAACCAGTGAGATACTAATAAAAACAACTTATTTTGATTTGCATCACGACACTTTGTCAAAAAAGCATGAATTAACTGAAAGAAGCTATTGAGGGACGCAAAAAAGAAGAGACGAAAGAAGTATGAAAAGTGAATATTTTATTGATGGCATGAATAATATATAAGATTTTTCCTTATGAAAATTCTTATTTATTATATGTAGTAAAAAATTCATTTCCGGATACTTAACGAGTCGTCAATCATTAATACCGTGCTTGCTCGTGAATTGACTTTATCCTTGCACAGAGGCTTCTGCTCGTCGCGCAAGAAGGAGGGATGCTCTCAATGCGGCTGTTTATAAAATCTGTAAAATCAAACACCTCCTGGATCGTCGCTTTTTTAATCAAAAACGAGTAATAGCACATATCGTATAACGGTGTTACATTATACCGCCCACCCAACGTCAGCTATGGCCAGGTAACGCCGTAAAGATCGGTAAAGCCTGCAACCATGACCTTGTACTACGGTCTAATAGGCACGTGGTATCGCACTAAGCGTTACTTTCACCGGCTCTACATAGGTTTCTCTATTTTGTCTCAATCCAAATTTCAACGCGCGTTTTTACACCCGCGTTACTGGTTTACATGGTTTGGTCTTGGCGTTCTCTGGCTGCTGGTACAGCTCCCCTACCCTGTGCTGCGTATGCTGGGGTCGAAACTGGGCAGCGCATCCCGCTATTTCCTGAAGCGTCGCGAATCTATCGCGCGTAAAAACATCGAGCTTTGCTTTCCTCAGTACAATGCTGAAGAGCGCGAAAAACTGATCTCTGAAAACTTTAAATCCATCGGCATGGCGCTGCTTGAAACCGGCATGGCCTGGTTCTGGCCGGATGAACGCGTCCGCAAATGGTTTGATGTAGAAGGACTGGACAACCTTAAACGCGCTCAGCTGCAAAAACGCGGCGTGATGGTTGTTGGCGTGCACTTTATGTCCCTGGAGCTTGGCGGGCGCGTGATGGGCCTTTGTCAGCCAATGATGGCAACCTACAGACCGCACAACAGTGCACTGATGGAGTGGGTTCAGACGCGAGGCCGCATGCGCTCCAATAAAGCGATGATCAACCGTAACAACCTGCGCGGTATGGTTGGCGCCCTGAAGAAAGGTGAGGCCGTCTGGTTCGCTCCTGACCAGGATTACGGACGTAAAGGCAGCAGCTTTGCCCCCTTCTTTGCCGTGAAGGATGTAGCGACGACCAACGGGACTTTCGTCATCTCGCGTTTGTCAGGTGCCTCCATGCTGACCGTGACGATGGTGAGAAAAGCGGATAAGTCGGGCTACCGTCTGCACATCTCTCCGGAAATGGCTAACTATCCGGAAAACGAGTGTGAAGCGGCAGCGTTTATCAATAAGGTCATCGAAACTGAAATCATGCGCGCACCGGAGCAATATCTCTGGATGCATCGCCGTTTCAAAACGCGTCCTCTTGGCGAAGCCTCCCTCTATATTTAAGCCCTGCATGAAGGTTAGTTTCGCTAAGAAACTAACCTTTTCAATCACCTGTCATCTCACTGCAAAACCGTCTTTGATGGCGTCGCCCAAAGTGAATTTATTGCGCTGTGAAATCAAACTGTCGCCGTTCCACGACACTCGTAAGTGGCGGAAATTATTTAAAAAAATCCCTCTTGTCACCCCTCATTTTTAAGCGTACATTAGCGCCGTCTGGCACCAGGAAAGCACAGAATTCTGAGCGGGAGTCATCGGCGTAACGGGAAAATTCTCATTTCTGTTTAGCCGGGATTTCAGTTCTCTATAATCAGTTGGACTCTGTTTTTAAATGCGTACCACAAGATACGCGGAGCGATGAAACGTGAAATATTTCTTTATGGGCATTTCGGTGATCGTTTTAGTCTGGGCCGGAACCTTTGCCCTGATGATCTAGTGAGAACATGCAGTCAAAAAAACAGGAGCCATTTGGCTCCTGTTTTTTTGTCATGAGGACACGGGGTTTTCAGCAACGCTCTTTGCCGAGAGCAGGCCATCGGCCCGGAACATACTCTTGATGCCCCTCACCGCCTGACGAATACGGTCGCTGTTTTCGATTAAAGCAAAGCGCACGTGGGTGTCGCCATAATCACCAAAGCCGATGCCCGGGGACACACACACCTTCGCGTCCTGCAGCAGCTTTTTAGCGAACTCCAGCGAACCCATCGCTGCGTACGGTTCCGGAATTTTCGCCCAGACGTACATGGACGCTTTCGGCATCTCCACCATCCAGCCAGCCTCATGTAACCCTTTTACGAGTACGTCGCGGCGGCGTTTATACTGAGCCGCAATGTCGTGAACGCACTGCTGATCGCCCTCCAGAGCGGCAATAGCGGCAACCTGCAGCGGCGTGAAGGTACCGTAATCGTGATAACTCTTGATGCGCGCCAGTGCACTTACCAGCGTTTTGTTACCCACCATAAAGCCAATACGCCAGCCCGCCATGTTGTAGCTTTTCGAAAGGGTAAAGAACTCCACCGCCACGTCACGCGCGCCCGGAACCTGCATTATCGACGGGGCTTTCCAGCCGTCATAGACGATATCGGCGTAGGCTAAATCATGAACCACCAGCACGTCATAACGCTTGGCCAGAGCGACAACTTTCTCGAAGAAATCAAGCTCCACGCACTGGGCCGTTGGGTTCGACGGGAAACCGAGGATCATCATCTTGGGTTTCGGGTAGCTTTCGCGAATGGCACGTTCCAGTTCGTTAAAGAAATCGACGCCTTCCACCAGCGGAACAGAGCGCACCTGCGCCCCGGCAATCACCGCGCCGTAGATATGGATTGGGTAACTTGGATTGGGTACCAGCACCGTATCACCGTGATCCAGCGTGGCCAGCATCAGATGTGCCAGCCCTTCTTTCGAGCCGATGGTGACAATCGCCTCACTTTCAGGATCGATATCAACCTGATAACGATCCTGATACCAGCGCGAGATCGCGCGACGTAACCTGGGAATACCGCGCGAGGTTGAGTAGCCGTGCGTATCCGGGCGCTGGGCAACCGTGCAGAGCTTTTCAACGATATGCGGTGGCGTTGGGCCGTCAGGGTTACCCATGCTGAAATCGATAATATCTTCGCCGCGCCGACGCGCAGCCATCTTCAGTTCAGCAGTGATATTGAAAACATAAGGGGGGAGACGATCGATACGCGTAAAACGGCGTTCAGGACTGAATTCAGCCATAGATTCCTCAGATTAACGTTAGCGCCCGGACCGTCCGAGCGACGCTGCCACCGATGTGGCGTGCTTAGAAAATAACCTGAAAAAAATCACCCTGTCGAGAGGGAAATGAAAAAAAAGCGCCCGCGTGAAAACCGGAATACTGCAATGCCTGAAAGTGGAAGCAGGGTTCTGATATTGGCTTTCCGTTAGCAGTTATTTAACACAATGATATCAAAACAGTTACCTGGTGATTTGGCGCTGAGAAAAAATCGGGTAGCATCAATCCTCACCTGACAATCCCCTTTGTAAAATATGGTTTTTCCTCATTTGATAAACCCGACGGATAGCTGGTCAATACGCCCCAGGTTTTTTATCATGGTTCTTTCCCGTTTGCCCAGGTCTGCTCCGTGCACGAGATATTCACTATGCTGCTGGCGGTTTTTGACCGTGCGGCATTAATGCTGATTTGCCTGTTCTTCCTGATTCGCATTCGCCTGTTTCGCGAGCTTTTGCATAAATCCGCACACTCGCCGAAAGAGCTGCTGGCCGTTACCGCCATCTTTTCTCTGTTCGCACTGTTTAGCACCTGGTCCGGGGTGCCGGTAGAGGGTTCGCTGGTTAACGTGCGCATTATCGCCGTCATGTCCGGCGGAATTTTGTTTGGCCCGTGGGTGGGTGTCATCACCGGCGTGATTGCCGGGACCCATCGCTACCTGATTGATATCGGTGGCGTAACGGCAGTGCCATGCTTTATCACCAGCATTATCGCCGGGGTGCTTTCCGGCTGGATCGGCCGCAAAATCCCCAAAAAACAGCGCTGGCGCGCCGGGATTGCTGCGGGCATGGTGTGCGAAACGCTGACCATGATCCTGGTCGTCGTCTGGGCCCCCACCACCGCGCTGGGGCTGGATATCGTCTCGAAAATCGGTATTCCTATGATCCTGGGCAGCGTCTGCATCGGTTTTATCGTGCTGCTGGTGCAGAGCGTTGAAGGGGAAAAAGAGGCCAGCGCCGCCCGTCAGGCCAAGCTGGCGCTGGATATTGCCAACAAAACGCTGCCGCTCTTTCGCCACGTTAACGCGGAGTCGCTGCGCCAGGTCTGCGAGATTATCCGCCACGACATTCACGCTGACGCCGTCGCCATCACCAATATCGACCACGTGCTGGCCTACGTAGGCGTTGGAGAACACAACTATCGCGACAGTGATGACACCATTAGTCCGACCACCAGACAGGCGATTAACTACGGAAAAATCATCATTAAAAACAATGATGAAGCTCACCGAACGCCGGAAATTCACTCGATGCTGGTGATCCCGCTATGGGAAAAAGGCGTTGTGACGGGCACGCTGAAAATTTATTACTGCCACGCGCATCAGATCACCTCCACGCTGCAGGAGATGGCCATTGGCCTGTCGCAGATTATCTCTACTCAGCTTGAGGTCTCCCGGGCAGAACAGCTGCGTGAGATGGCAAATAAGGCAGAGCTGCGCGCGCTGCAGAGCAAAATTAATCCCCATTTCCTGTTTAACGCGCTGAACGCTATCTCCTCTTCCATTCGTTTGAATCCGGACACCGCGCGCCAGCTGATTTTTAACCTGTCGCGCTATCTGCGCTACAACATCGAACTGAAAGATGACGAGCAGATCGATATTAAAAAAGAGCTTTATCAGATCAAAGACTATATCGCGATTGAGCAGGCGCGCTTTGGCGACAAGCTCACGGTGATTTACGATATTGATGAAGAGGTCAACTGCGTGATCCCGAGCCTGCTGATCCAGCCGCTGGTTGAAAACGCGATTGTTCACGGTATTCAGCCCTGTAAAGGCAAAGGTGTGGTCACCATCAGCATCACCGAAAGCGGCAACCGGGTACGAATTGCGGTACGCGATACCGGCCACGGGATTGACCCAAAAGTCATTGAGCGCGTGGAGTCTAACGAGATGCCCGGGAATAAAATCGGGCTGCTGAACGTGCACCACAGAGTCAAGCTTCTCTACGGCGACGGGCTGCATATTCATCGTCTTGAACCAGGCACTGAAATCGCTTTTTACGTCCCGAATGAGCGCTCCCCTGTTCATGCGGCGACATCTTTATTACCTCAGGGTGAGTAATATGAAAGTCATCATCGTTGAAGATGAATTCCTGGCCCAACAGGAACTAACCTGGCTTATCAAAACCCACAGCCAGATGGAGATTGTGGGTACGTTTGATGATGGTCTGGACGTGCTGAAGTTTCTGCAGCATAACCGGGTTGACGCGATTTTTCTGGATATCAATATTCCCTCGCTGGACGGCGTGCTGCTGGCGCAAAATATCAATCAGTTTGCCCATAAGCCGTTTATTGTGTTCGTTACCGCATGGAAAGAGCATGCCGTAGAAGCCTTCGAGCTGGAGGCATTTGACTATATTCTGAAGCCTTACCAGGAGTCGCGAATTGTCAGCATGCTGCAAAAGCTGGAGGCCGCATGGCAGCAACAAAGCGCTCCGGCTACCGCCAGCCCGACGATACGGGAAAACGACACCATTAATCTGGTCAAAGATGAGCGCATCATCGTGACCCCGGTCAACGATATCTACTACGCCGAAGCGCACGAAAAGATGACGTTTGTCTATACGCGGCGGGAATCGTATGTCATGGCGATGAACATTACCGAATTCTGCAGCAAGCTTCCGGCAGCCCACTTTTTCCGCTGCCACCGTTCGTTTTGCGTCAATTTAAATAAGATCCGCGAGATCGAGCCGTGGTTTAACAACACCTATATTTTGCGCCTGAAGGATTTGGATTTTCAGGTGCCGGTGAGCCGCAGCAAAGTGAAAGAGTTCCGCCAGCTGATGCACCTGTAACGAAAGAGCCCTCTCCCTCGGGAGAGGGTAATGATGCATCAGAGGATTTGACCGAGAACCTGACGCAGATGGGCACCCGAACCCAGCAGGCCTGGGTTATCATGCACGATGAGATAAACGGGAATGTCCTGTACGTAGCTTCTGAAACGCCCTTTATCTTCAAACCCGCCGCGGAAACCGGAGGCTTTAAAGAAGTCGAGGAAGCGCGGCACGATCCCGCCCGCAATATAGACCCCGCCAAAGGTGCCCAGCGCCAGCGCCAGGTTGCCGCCGAACCGTCCCATAATGACGCAGAACAGCGAAAGAGCGCGACGGCAGTCGATGCAGCTGTCCGCCAGCGCGCGTTCAGTGACGTCTTTCGGCTGCAGGTTTTCCGGCAGACGACCGTCCGATTTCACAATCGCACGATACAGGTTTACCAGCCCCGGCCCTGACAGGACGCGCTCGGCGGAAACGTGGCCGATTTCCGCGCGTAACTCTTCGAGGATAATGCCCTCTTCTTCGCTGTTTGGCGCAAAGTCCACATGGCCGCCTTCACCCGGCAGGCTCACCCAGCGCTGAGCAACATGCACCAGGTGCGACACGCCCAGGCCGGTACCGGCCCCGTAAACCGCAATCGGCTTGCCCTCGACCGGTTCAGCGCCGCCAAACTGAATCAGGTGCTCCGGCTTCAGCATCGGGATCGCCATGGACACCGCGGTGAAGTCGTTGATGATTTCCAGATGCGCAAAACCGAGATTCTTTTTCATCTCTGCGATGGAGAATGCCCAGGTATGGTTGGTCATTGCGACCCAGTCGCCGGTTATCGGGCAGGCAATGGCGATGCAGCCGTCTTCGACGCTCACCTGATGCTCTTCCAGATAGACGCGAACAACGGCCTCAAGGCTTGGATAATCCAGCCCTGAGTAGGTTTTCGCCCGGGAAATTTCACCGCTACTTACATCGCATAATGCGAGACGCGCGTTCGTGCCGCCCACATCGCCTACCAAAGCATACTTTGTCATTCTTCTACTGCTCCGCTAAAGTCAGAATAAATCTTTGGGACACTGTAAATTCAAGGCGTGATAACAACAACGACCGGAAGGTGAATGCCCGTGGATTATCGATCTTCGTCACAGAATAACTTTACCGTTTCAGCACCTTTTGCACTATTGCCATAAGGCTTAATATGCAAAGTAACGTCATTGCATTTTGTACAAGGAAATCATCATGCTCCACCCGCGAGCCAGAACCATGCTGTTGCTGGCAATTCCGGCGCTGATCATTGGCGTGGCCTCAAGCCTGGTCCTTATCGTCGTGATGAAAATCGCGTCGGTGCTGCAAACTCTCTTATGGACAGCGCTTCCGGCAAAACTGGGGGTCACCGCGGATTCTTCGGCGTGGATCATCCTGATGCTGACGTTAACCGGTATTGCGGTGGGTCTGGCGATCCGTTTCAGTCCCGGCCACGCCGGACCGGACCCGGCGCTGGAACCCCTGATTGGCGCTCCGGTTCCCCCCTCTGCACTGCCGGGGCTGATCGTCGCGTTGATCGTGGGCCTGGCGGGCGGCGTCAGCCTGGGTCCCGAGCATCCGATTATGGCGGTGAATATTGGCCTGGCGGTGTTCCTCGGCGCACGCATTCTGCCTCGCGTCGGCGCGCTGGACTGGACCATCCTCGCCTCCGCAGGCACCATCGGGGCGCTTTTTGGCACGCCTGTCGCTGCTGCCCTGATCTTTTCTCAGACGTTGGCCAGTGATAACGACGTCCCGCTCTGGGATAAGCTGTTCGCTCCACTGATGGCCGCGGCTGCCGGCGCGCTGACGACAAGCCTGTTTTTCCATCCCCATTTTTCCCTCTCTCTGCCGCACTACGGAGAGATGCGGATTGCAGATATATTCAGCGGCGCCATCGTCGTCGCGATCGCCATCGCGCTGGGCATGGTGGCGGTATGGTGTCTTCCGCGCCTGCACCGGCTGGTGCATAAACTCAAACATCCGGTATTGATTCTGGGAACAGGGGGGCTAATCCTCGGTGTTTTAGGGGCAATTGGCGGAACGGTGACCCTGTTCAAAGGTCTGGACGAAATGCAGCAGCTGGCCTTCAGCCAGGTGTTTAGCGTGTCCGATTACCTGTTGTTTGCCGTCATCAAGCTGGCGGCGCTTGTCGTTGCTGCAGCGTGCGGTTTCCGCGGCGGGCGTATCTTCCCGGCGGTGTTTGTCGGCGTGGCGCTGGGGCTGATGCTGCACGAGCATGTCGACGCGGTTCCGGCGGCGATTACCGTATCCTGCTCTATTCTGGGGCTGGTACTGGTGGTGACGCGCGATGCATGGCTGAGCCTGTTTATGGCGGCGGTGGTGGTGCCGGATTCGACGCTGTTCCCGCTGCTCTGCATCGTGATGTTGCCCGCCTGGCTCCTGCTGGCGGGCAAACCGATGATGATGGCCTGGCGAAACGACAAATAATCAGGCGCTATTGCGCGCTTCCAGCGCTTTGGTAATCGCCCCCAGCAGCGGCGGAATATCCGCTTTTGGCAGCATCACCTCAATTAGCGAGAGCCACTCGTGATGCGCCACTTTTTCCAGCACGTCCGCCAGCTGCTCCGCTTCACTGACTTGCCAGCACTGGGCCTGAGGATCGAGGCTCAGGGCCTGCGGGATTTGCGTCCAGTTCCATAGCGCAATGTCATTGTAACGCTGTTCCGGCCCGTGAATTGCCCTTTCAACCGTGTATCCTTCGTTGTTGAGCACCAGAATGATGGGATGTTGTTTATCACGCAACATTGACCCGAGCTCCTGAATGGTCAGCTGTGCCGCGCCATCCCCCGTCAGCACAATCACGCGCCGGTTCGGGCATGCCGTTTGCGCCCCGAACGCCGCGGCCAGGGTGTAGCCGATCGAGCCCCACAGCGGCTGGACGATAAAATTCACGTCGGCAGGCAAACGCAGATCAATCGCGCCGAAGGCCGAGGTGCCCTGATCGGCCAGGATGATGTCTCCCGGGCGAATAAACGTTTGCAGCGTTTGCCAGAAATTCTCCTGCGTAAGTGAGCCGTCCGGCTGAGGGAAATTCATCGCGCTGTGCGATGCCGGAACAGGCTTATCGTGAATATGCTGTTTGCACAGCTCCAGCAGCGCTTCAATGGCCTGGGCCATCGGGATGCCGGTAAACCAGATATCGCCGACGCGGGCGGCATGAGGCTGCACTTCTATCGTCTGTGCAGGCGTTAACTGATGGGTAAACCCGGCCGTCAGAGTATCGGTAAAACGCGTGCCGATGCACAGCACCGTATCCGCCCCCTCTATCGCCTCTTTTACCGGACCGGCACTGGCCGAACCGCTGTAGGTGCCGTAAAAACCGGCGTTACGTTCGTCGAATATGCCTTTGCCCATCAGCATCGTGGCATGCGCCATCGGCACATCCTTCACCCACTTCTGCAGCGCGTGCTTCAGCCCATGGCGCAGGACAAGAAAATCCGCTAACAGCGCGGTACGCTTACTCGCTGCCAGTTGACGCTCCGCAGCATCCCGGAACGCTTTCAGGCAGGCGCTATCGGCATGGGCATGCCGAAGCGTGAGAGCGTTTACAGGCGGCGTAGCGGCTTTTTTTGCCACATCGGCAGGTAACATCAAATAGCCGGGGCGACGTTCCCGGAGCATCGTCGTCAGTACCCGGTCGATTTCATAACAGGCGTTTTGTTCGGTCAGGATCGCCTGTGCAACGGTGATCGGCTCGCTCATATGGTAAAAATGACGGAACTCACCATCGCCCAGCGTATGGTGCAGCAGTTCCCCTCTTTGCTGAGACGCCATCCCCGGCGCGCCAACAATATGCAGCACCGGAACGTGCTCGGCATAGCTGCCCGCAATGCCGTTCATGGCACTTAATTCGCCGACGCCAAACGTCGTCAGCAGCGCGGCGAAGCCCTTACAGCGGGCATATCCGTCAGCGGCATAAGAGGCGTTTAACTCGTTGGCACAGCCCACCCAGCAGATGTCCGGGCTGTCTATTACGTGGTCGAGAAACTGCAGGTTATAGTCGCCCGGCACGCCAAACAGATGATCGGCTCCACAATCTGTAAGACGGTCCAGCAGGTAATCGGCGACGCAGTACGGGGTACGCATAAACAGGTATCCTTCTGACGTTGACCTCACTTTGAGTATTAAATAAGCGTGATGGCTGTCCAGAATTGGCGATAAGAAGGCTATGGAAAGAATGCTTTACAAAAAATGCTGGGTTATGCTGCTTTTTTTCACGTTAATGTAAACGTATACACTGATTTTTCTCTTCAGCACGAGAGGTCATACGAATGGGTTATCAGCCGGACAAAAATCGTTATCAGACAATGGAGTATCGCCGCTGTGGGCGAAGCGGACTCAGGTTGCCCGCGGTCTCGCTGGGGCTGTGGCATAACTTTGGTGACGCTACGCTTATCGAAAATAGCCGTCAACTTTTACAGCGCGCGTTCGATCTGGGTATTACGCATTTCGACCTTGCCAATAACTATGGTCCCCCGCCGGGGTCCGCCGAGCGTAATTTCGGCCGTATTTTGCAGGAGGATTTCCTGCCCTGGCGCGACGAACTGATCGTCTCCACGAAAGCGGGATATACCATGTGGGACGGCCCTTACGGCGACTGGGGATCGCGTAAATATCTGCTGGCAAGCCTCGATCAAAGCCTGAAGCGCATGGGGCTGGAATATGTCGATATCTTCTATCATCACCGTCCTGACCCGGAAACGCCGCTGCAGGAAACCATGAAAGCGCTTGACCATCTGGTGCGCCAGGGCAAAGCCCTGTATGTCGGGTTATCCAACTATCCTGCCGAGCTGGCGCGAAAAGCGATTGATATCCTTAATGACCTGGGCACGCCCTGCCTGATCCACCAGCCGAAATACTCGATGTTCGAACGTGCGCCGGAAGAGGGTTTGCTGGATGTTCTGCAGGAAAAAGGGGTCGGCTGTATTCCCTTCTCGCCGCTGGCAGGGGGACAGTTGACCAACCGGTATCTTAACGGTATTCCCGCCGATTCCCGTGCGGCAAGCGGCAGTCAATTCCTTAACCCTGAACAGATCACCGAAGAGAAGCTTGAGAAGGTGCGCCAGCTAAACGCCCTGGCAGAAAGCCGCGGCCAGAAACTCTCGCAGATGGCGCTTGCCTGGGTGTTACGCCATGAGGAGGTCACGTCGGTGCTGATTGGGGCCAGCAAAACGGCTCAGATTGATGATGCCGTGGGGATGCTGGAAAACCGCCAGTTTACCGCAGAAGAACTTTCTCTAATTGACCAGATCCTGAGCAGTTCAAAATAAAACCACTTTTAGCAAAAAGTGCTCTCCCTCGGGAATTCGGAGTTGAGGCGATGAAACGAGCCTTTACCAACTCGTAATATTGCGTTAACAGGCCCCACGAAGGCCCCGATCGTGAAGGAGAAAGAGTATGTTCAGGTCACTGATTCTTGCAGCGGTATTACTGGCTTCAGCCCCGCTGGTCGCCAATGCGGGCGAAATCACCCTGTTGCCATCAGTAAAATTACAAATTGGCGATCGTGACGACTACGGCAGATACTGGGACGGTGGCTACTGGCGCGACCGTGATTACTGGCATCGTCACTATGAGTGGCGCGGCGATCGCTGGTGGAAACATGACAACGGCAGACACCGCGGCTGGTATAAAGACAACGCCTATGAGCGCGGTTACCGTGAAGGCTGGCGGGATCGTGACGACCGTCGCGGCTGGGGTCGCGGCAAAGGTCATGGTCACGGCCATCATCACTAATCCAAAAGGAGCCCCTACGGCTCCTTTTTTGTTAAAGACCCAGCGCGGTTCCCACCAACAACCACAAGTTCAGCGCCACGACGACCAGCACGATGGCCCACCCGGTCCGTTTCACCAGCGTCGAGTTGACCAGTTCCCCCATCAGGGTTTTGTTGCTGGTAAAGATCAGCAGCGGCACCAGCGCCAGGGCGATACCAAAGCTCAGCAGCACCTGGCTCATCACCAGAATTCGCGTTGGATCGAGCCCCATCAGAATCACGATAAACGACGGAAGCATGGTGATAAAACGACGCACCCACAATGGAATATGGAAGCGAACAAATCCCTGCATCACCACCTGCCCTGCCAGCGTCCCTACTACCGTGGAAGAGAGGCCGGCTGCGACCAGGCTCAGACCAAATATCGTGGCAGCAGCATGGCTCAGTAACGGCTCCAGCGTGAGGTAAGCCTGGTCGAGATCGGCGACGCCAGTATGACCGTTAAAGTGGAAAGCGGCGGCTGCGGTGGCCATCATCGCCAGATTCACAAAACCCGCGATGGTCATGGCGATTGCCACATCCCATTTGGTTGCCGAGTAGCGTTCTTTACGCGTCCCGCCGTGCAGATGCTGGGTTAACGAGGAGTGCAAATAAATGACATGCGGCATAATGGTCGCCCCAAGTACCCCGGCGGCCAGGAAAACCGCTTCCGAGGTTGGCAGGCTTGGGATCACCATGCCTTTTGCGAGCTGCGCCAGATTCGGCTGTGAGAAAATCAGCTCGACGATGTACGCCGCAGCAACAAACAGCAGCAGGCCACCAATGACCTTCTCCAGCGGTTTTTGCCCCCGACGCTGTAACATCAGGATCAGGAATGTGGCAATCCCGGTCAGCACCGCTCCCTGTAACAGCGACACGCCCAGAATCAGCTTAAAGCCGATCGCTGCCCCGATAAATTCAGCGAGATCGGTTGCCATGGCGATAATTTCCGCCTGAACCCAGTAGAGCCACACCGCCGGACGAGGATAATGGTCGCGAATTTGCTCCGCCAGGTTTTTACCCGTGGCAATCCCCAGTTTTGCAGAGAGCATCTGAATCAGCATCGCCATCAGGTTTGCCCAGACGACCACCCACAGCAGCTTATAGCCGAAACTGGCCCCGGCCTGAATATTGGTCGCAAAATTACCCGGATCGATATAGCCGATGGCAGCAATAAAAGCAGGTCCCATTAATGCGAACCGCAACTTGCGCGCGGCTCTACCACTGCTACCCTCTACGCGACTGTTTGTCATTATCTGCCTCTGGAAATATAGCCTTTGCTATGTTTAATGCTATCAAAATGAGAATGATTATCAAGATCATCTAGAGAGTTTAAAATGATTTCTCTGATAGCTAAGAACAATAGATGGGCAGGGGGCGCGACATCACAGAATGTGAAAATGCGCGGTTATTTGTGAAGCGTAGCACACAAACTTAACTTTTCACTCATTTACCTAACATAACAAAAATGTATTGTGGATCACTAATTTTGAGACTCGTCACAGGATGTAACTATAGTGTGTCCCTGATCTCGTTTTCTTTTCGGTTGTTACATAGAATGTGCACGAAAATTAAACCTGCCTCATATTTGGAGCAAATATGGACCGCGTCCTTCATTTTGTCCTGGCACTTGTTGTCGTTACTGCACTCGCATTGCTGGTCAGCACAGACCGCAAAAAAATTCGTATTCGTTATGTTGTCCAGCTGCTGGTCATTGAAGTTTTACTTGCGTGGTTCTTCCTGAACTCCAACGTAGGCCTCGGCTTCGTGAAAGGCTTCTCCGAAATGTTCGAAAAACTGCTCGGATTCGCCAACGAAGGGACAAACTTTGTCTTCGGTAAAATGAACGACGAAGGTCTGGCATTCTTCTTCCTGAAGGTACTATGCCCAATCGTCTTCATCTCCGCGCTGATCGGTATTCTGCAGCACATCCGCGTTCTGCCGTTCGTTATTCGTGGCATTGGTTTCCTTTTATCCAAAGTAAACGGCATGGGCAAGCTGGAATCTTTCAACGCCGTAAGTTCCCTGATCCTCGGTCAGTCTGAGAACTTCATCGCGTATAAAGATATCCTCGGCAAAATGTCCCGTAACCGCATGTACACCATGGCGGCAACCGCAATGTCTACCGTTTCCATGTCTATCGTGGGCGCGTACATGACCATGCTGGAGCCAAAATATGTGGTTGCAGCGCTGGTTCTGAATATGTTCAGCACCTTTATCGTTCTGTCGCTGATCAACCCGTATCGCGTTGACGCCAGCGAAGAGAACATCCAGATGTCTAACCTGCACGAAGGTCAGAGCTTCTTCGAAATGCTGGGTGAGTACATTCTGGCCGGTTTCAAAGTGGCGATTATCGTTGCCGCGATGCTGATCGGCTTTATCGCTCTGATCTCCGCACTGAACGCCCTGTTCGCCGCTGTGCTGGGCATCTCCTTCCAGGGCATCCTGGGCTACATCTTCTACCCTGTCGCATGGGTGATGGGTGTTCCGGCTCATGAAGCGCTGCAGGTAGGCAGTATCATGGCGACCAAGCTGGTTTCTAACGAATTCGTTGCGATGATGGATCTGCAGAAAATCGCCAGCACGCTCTCTCCACGTGCGGAAGGCATTCTGTCCGTATTCCTGGTCTCCTTCGCGAACTTCTCGTCCATCGGTATTATCGCCGGTGCGATTAAAGGCCTGAACGAAGAACAGGGTAACGTGGTTTCTCGCTTTGGCCTGAAACTGGTTTACGGCTCCACCCTGGTGAGCGTCCTGTCTGCTTCTATCGCTGCGCTGGTTCTGTAACGTTTACCGTAAAAAAAAACCGGGAGACTTGCTCCCGGTTTTTTTATGCCCGCAATTCTTCCAGCGGTTTGGGTTTGCCTATCAGGTAGCCCTGCAGGTAGTCCACGCCGAAGCGTAGCAGCATCTCCCGCTGCGCTGGTGTCTCAACATATTCTGCCACCACGCACAGTGATTTCGTCTTCGCCAGATTACATATCGACTGGACGATCATTGCGTCCATATCATCAGTACAAATATCTTTCACGAAGCAGCCGTCAATTTTAATGATGTCTGCCTGCAGGCGTCTCAGACGCTCGTAGTTGGCGTAGCCGGTACCAAAATCATCGATGGCAATCCTGAAACCGTAATCCCGCAGCTGCTGAATATTGTGGATGCTGCAGCCGGAATTGGAGAAGGCCTGCTCTTCGGTGATCTCAATCACGACAGCCTGAGGCGCAACGCCGTACCGTTCAAAGAGCGCACAAATCTCAGTCGCCACCTCATTTTGCATCAGCGTAAGCGGCATCAGATTGACAGAGAAACGGGCGCCAGCCTGCGTGGCTGGGTGATCGCGCAGCCACAGCAGTAATTTTTCCATGACGCACATATCAAACCGGTGGCTGAGGTTGAACTGGGCAATCAGGGGAATAAAGCGGTCAGGGGTGATGATCTCGCCCTCGCTCTCCATACGCGCCAGAATTTCGTAGTACCCGCTACCGTCCGCCTTCTGGATCGGCTGCGCATACAAATGGAACTGCCCCGCCTCCAGGGCGTGCTTAATCCGCGCCAGCATCAGAACACGGTCTGTCGTTTGTCCAGATGCCACCTCAAGGCTATTCGTGAGCGCGAGAACGTTTTGCTCTCCGCAGGCCTGCTCTGCCAGCCAGCTCAGCTGCCCCAGCGTGTGATGCAGCTTTTCACCGTTTTCGACCATTCCCCAGGACGCGCCAAACTCAATATCCAGCCCGGTGTTATTCCAGAAAATCTTATTGCTGTTGAGCCGATCGACCATATGCTGGAGACGTTCAGCAATTTCAGGGCCGAGCAATACCAGCACCAGCTCGCTTCCGGGCAACTGGAAGAGCATCTCATCTTTTTGCAGGAGCGGCTGAAGCGACGCGGCGATCGTCCTCTTGCAGTGGACCCGCATGATAATCCCATAGTGGCGGCTCAAAAACTCGAGATTATCCATGCGCAGAATGCACACTTTGGCATCCGGATGAATCTCAAGGTACTCCTCCAGCGCACGAATATTGGGTAAACCGGTAAGGGGATCGGTCAGCGCCCTGCCCTGCCAGCCCCGCTTCAGCCACTCGCTGCGCTGGTAAATTCGCGACATATAAAGCAGGCAGATAGCGAAAGAGATCAGCACGGAGAGGATAAAGGAGAGCGAATGGCCCGATTCCACTCCGTTAAGGAAGTTATAGTTGTAGGTCAGCAGCAGGAGCGCTGAGGTGGCCCACAGCAGAGAAATCAACGCATAGGTCAGGCGGCTGATCGCTAAGGTAAAGAGAATAAAAATCAGCGGCATTAAATAGCCCGCAATAACCGGTGATTCAAAAGGACCACATAAAATGACGAGAATGAAGCCTAAAAGCATTAGCCAGACAAAAATATATAATGGATTCTTGTGAGAAAACACGGGCTTTACGCTTCGCCGCCAGAAGGTGACGGCATAACGAGGATTAATTATCATTCTTAACGGGTAATAGAACATCATGGTAAAAATCAGCCCCGCGCATATCAGGCTTTGAATATCCACAACGTTATAAATTACCGTTCCTTCGCCGAAAAAGGTTGAAATAGTCACCGGAAAATCAAAGAAATAGCCTGCCAAATACATCGACAGCTTAATACCAATTGGCACAATAAAGCCGAGCCAGAATATACGTAACCCGATGTGCTTGTTAGGGATGCTGTGGCGCCAGCGCTTGCCCAGCATGAGGCGTAGCAGGCCGCACGCCGCGAACAATGCAAAGGTCTGACAGAACAGTAAAACTGAATATTGTAGCGGTGCTAAATCAACATAAAATAAATTAGTGACAGTAAAACCTAACAAAATGGGAAGAATAGCCCTGCGCCCAAATAGCAGAATTACCGCCAGCATCACGCTGAGCGGCAACCATGCTAAATAAACGTCATGACCATTAACAATTGCGCGTGGAGAGAGATAACGGGAGACAGGTACCGCAATCAGACAAAGTGTCAGGGCAATTATAAATATCTTTACATTATTGTACGTTTTTCTATTCATTAAGTTGATGAGTATATTATCCGTCTGAATCATTGACCGGATGGATAATAGGTTTATTAATTGCACGAATCAAGTTCAAGTCTATTTATAGACTGGTTTATTGATGCCGATTGAGGTGAGGTATGGGAACACCTTCTTTTTGATAACAAAAACCGGTGGCGGGCGTTACAAACAGATAAAAAAAACCCTCGTCTTTCGACGAGGGTTTACAAATTTTGGTGGAGCTAAGCGGGATCGAACCGCTGACCTCTTGCATGCCATGCAAGCGCTCTCCCAGCTGAGCTATAGCCCCACATGTAACT
Source organism: Enterobacter cloacae complex sp. P14RS (assembly GCF_014895895.1). Taxonomy (NCBI): domain Bacteria; kingdom Pseudomonadati; phylum Pseudomonadota; class Gammaproteobacteria; order Enterobacterales; family Enterobacteriaceae; genus Enterobacter; species Enterobacter cloacae complex sp. P14RS. The sequence goes on along the minus strand of NZ_JADBQM010000006.1, from coordinate 176,871 downwards.
TTACTAACCACACTCTGTTGGGTTCAGAGTTTGGTGGAGCTAAGCGGGATCGAACCGCTGACCTCCTGCATGCCATGCAGGCGCTCTCCCAGCTGAGCTATAGCCCCATCGTAAAGCTGTCATGTTGACGGGCGGCATAATATGAATTCCGCCGCGGAGTGTCAACGGCAAAATCAATAGCCGTGGTTCAATCGCCGAAAAATCATGCAAATGAATCACTTTGCGAGCCTGCTCGCAGTCATGAGTTAAGCCTGTCACGTTTTCACGTAAAACGGTGCTATAAAATGAGCCGTTAATTAACCCCACGAATATTCAGGAAATTGCATGATCAAGGAACGAATGACGCCGGAAGAGTTAGCCCTGCTCACTGGCTATAGCCGACAGACCATCAATAAATGGGTACGCAAAGAGGGTTGGATAACGTCGCCTAAGCCCGGTGTCCAGGGGGGTAAAGCGCGCCTGGTGCATGTGAACGAAAAGGTGCGTGACTTTATCCGCAGCGCACGCCGGGCAACGGAAACATCCGCTATGCCTGAGGGCATTAGCACTGACGGTTCGCTGCATACCCTACTCCTGACGCTGGCCAATGAAATGACGCCGGAAGAGCAGAAGCAGATGACATCGCTGCTATTGCGGGAAGGGATTACCGGTTTGTTGCAACGTTTAGGGATTCGCGACCAGAATTAATATGAAAAGACTACGTAGCAAAATGACCACGGAAGAGCTGGCGGAGAATTTGGGTGTTGCCAGACAAACGGTAAATCGCTGGATACGGCAGCAGGGGTGGAAAACCGAAGGACTCAATGGCGTAAAAGGCGGTCGGGCGCGGCTCATTCACGTTGATGCACGCGTGAAGGAGCATATTATGAGCCTCCCGGCTATCCGTAACCGCCAGGCGGTTTATCATCTGGCTGAGGTGGCCTCATCCTACAATGAACAGCCTTCACGTCTGCGTCCGGGCATTATCGAAACGCTGGAGAGTATGACTGAGCTTGAACAGCAGCGTCTGGATACCTTACTGAAGCGCGAAGGCATACGCGGTTTTCTTGCTCGTCTGGATATTGCCGAATAAAAGGCAAAAAAAACGGCAGGATACCCTGCCGTTTTTCTTATAGATGGCTTAATTACTGCTGATTTTCACGTTCTGCAATAAAATCCAGCGCCTTGTTGATGCGTGCCACGCTGCGTGACTTGCCGATGGCATGGACAGTCACGTCCAGCGCCGGAGACTGACCCGCGCCGGTCACCGCAACGCGCAGCGGCATACCGACTTTGCCCATGCCCACTTCCAGTTCGTCTGCGGTCGCCTGAATGGCGTGATGCACATTCTCAGCGGTCCACTCGGTGAGCGCAGCCAGCTTGTCGCGCACCACTTCCAGCGGCTGACGCGCAACCGCGCGGAGGTGCTTCTTCGCGGCGTCAGCGTCGAACTCATCAAACTCTTCATAGAAGTAGCGGCAGCTTTCGGCAATTTCTTTCAGCGTTTTGCAGCGCTCGCCGAGCAGTTTTACCAGGTCCGCCAGCTCAGGGCCAGTGCGGGTATCAATGTTTGCCTGCTCAATGTGCCACTGCAGGTAAGTCGCCACATATTCCGGCGGCATGGTATTGATGTAGTGATGGTTGAGCCACAGCAGCTTGTCGGTGTTGAATGCGCTGGCAGATTTGCTCACTGAGCTCAGAGAGAACAGTTCAATCATCTCTTCGCGGCTGAAGATCTCCTGGTCGCCGTGAGCCCAGCCCAGACGCACCAGATAGTTCAGCAGCGCTTCCGGCAGATAGCCGTCGTCGCGATACTGCATGACGCTGACCGCACCGTGACGTTTAGACAGCTTTTTACCGTCGTCGCCGTTGATCATGGAGACGTGCGCATAGACCGGAACAGGTGCATTCAGCGCTTTCAGGATGTTGATCTGGCGTGGGGTATTGTTGATATGGTCTTCACCACGGATAACGTGGGTAATTTCCATATCCCAGTCATCAACCACGACGCAGAAGTTATAGGTTGGGGAACCGTCGGTACGGCGTATGATCAGATCGTCCAGCTCCTGGTTGCTGAATTCGATCGGGCCACGGATCTGGTCGTCGAAAATCACCGAGCCATCCTGCGGGTTAGCAAAACGCACCACGCATGGCTCATCAGCGGCATGCTCGCTGTGGTCGTGGCGGCAGCGGCCGTCATAGCGCGGTTTTTCACCGTTCGCCATCTGCTCTTCACGCAGCGCATCCAGACGCTCTTTGGAGCAGTAGCACTTATACGCCGTGCCCGCGACCAGCATCTCATCAATAACAGCGTTATAGCGGTCAAAACGTTTGGTCTGGAAATACGGGCCTTCGTCCCACTGCAGGTTCAGCCAGTTCATACCATCCATAATGGCTTCAATTGCTTCCGGCGTGGAGCGCTCAAGATCGGTATCTTCTATACGCAGCACGAACTCACCTTGGTTGTGGCGTGCAAAAAGCCAGGAATAGAGAGCAGTACGAGCACCACCGACGTGCAGATAGCCTGTCGGGCTCGGCGCGAAGCGAGTTTTGATTTTCATGAAATGGCCTTACGTTATAAAGATGCCGGCGATCGGCAAATCCCGGGGAAAAAACGATGGGCAATATTCTATCACTGTGGGGGGATTCCTCAATGTCGATCCTTTTATCGTGGCGGAGTTTGCTGTTTTTGTTTAGAAATCATGCGCCACCGCCCGTTTTGCGATCGTTTTGTTTAATTTTACGACGAACGAATAAAAACTTTAGAAAATGCGTTGACTCATTTTCAACTCTCCCTATAATGCGACTCCACACAGCGGGGGTGATTAGCTCAGTTGGT